>NZ_JBFBAS010000027.1:0-100189 GCF_040682335.1 Streptomyces sp. NPDC051219 | reverse complement strand
GGCCGGCGAGTCCGGCAGCGTCGTCACCCTGGTCCTGCCCAACCAGCGCCGTGACATGGCCCGCCTCATGGCCGACGCCGGCATCACCCCCCAGACCAGCCAGGTCCGCTCCGGCGAGGCCGAACTCAGCCGCATCACCGGAGCCCAAACCCCCTCCGGCGTACCCGTGACCATCACCGCGCCGGTCACGGAGCGTCCCAAGCGCAGCGCATCCTCCTCTCGCGGGCGGCGCAGCCGCCCGGCTCAGGCCCGCCGCTCCACCACCTCGTCCGAAGCACGGACCAGCACCGCGAAGCGGCAGGCCGTTCTCGGCGCGGCCGCGTAGATTCACTGTCAGGACACTCGTTCCGGCTCGTTGGACCACTCAAGCCGGACGCTTCGCTTGACGCTGGTTCAGACGGACTCCTCCCCCTGATCTTCCGCGCCGGTCAGCACCCCCTTCCGGCCTTCTCTTCGACCCTGTTGAGGCACTATGCGCTGCGTCATCGCCCGCTTTCCCTTCGACCTCGTCAAAAGCGAAGTCCAGCAATCGATGAAGGGCATCAAGCCCGAGCCCGTCACGGGCGAGTCCGTGATCATCGGCCGTCGCACCTACCCCGTCAAGCAGGTCGGCGAAATCATCACCCGGCAGGACCGCCGTGACTTCACCGCCGACGAAGTGACCAGGGCGCTGACCCGCCTCGGCTTCACGTGCCGCTCCGTCTCCGAGGTCGCGAGCACAGCCGACCTCACGCCGCTCCAGGCCGCATCGGAACTGCTGGGAGCCCCGGCACACGCGTGAACCTGGACCGATGAGGCTGAGGCCGGACAACGGTGAACGACGAGGGCCCCGACCGCTTGCCGGTCGGGGCCCTCGTCTGCCCGACTGCGGCCGCCCGGGCTCCATCGGTCGAGCGAACGAACGCCGCACCGAACCCGGTGCGGGAGGAACTGCCGCGTGCCGCCTGCGATGTGCCCCCGGAGGGTGCGCTCACGCGCAGCACGCCTGCGTAGTAAATTTGCGCCCATGTCGAAGCCTGATGAGCTGCTCGTCGAAGTCGCCGCCATGGTGGAGTCGGAGCAAACCAATCAGATGTCCCTCACCGTGGTGGTCCACGGAGCCGTCATCACCGGACGACTGGCTCCCGAAGCCGTGTGGAGGCAGCGCGTGGCCGAGGTCCTCAAGGACTCGGACCGCCTGGGACCGTTCTCCACCGTCTTCATGGCCACCGGGGCCGTGCCCCGCATCGAGCAGGGCGAACCGCCCACCCACCTGCACTTCCACGTGGCGCGGATCCTCCAGGGCACTCTCGGGATTCCCGAGACCGGTGGGATGTACCGCATCGCCATCAAGGACGTGAGCGCTTGGACGGTAGGGGACTTCAGCTACTCCGACCGCTGAGTCAACCCCGTCCGGCTCGGAGCGCAGCGGACCCCCGCCTGGCCCTCCCCAGGAGTACCCTGGAAATACCGAGGACATTCCGCACACCAGCTTCCACGCTGACGTCGTTTTCGGCGATTCAAGACACCGGGCCGGTGCAAACCGGCCCGGAGCAGGGTCCGCGTCATGACCGCGACCACTTTCCACATGCCAGCGGTCGAAGACCGGGCCATTTCTTCGTTGCCGCCCCGACTCATGCTGGCGCCTGCCGGCACCGCTCCAGCTCTCGTCGACGGTGCCTGGTGGCCCCGCTGCCGCGACCTGACGGCGGAACTTCCAGCGCTGACAGCCGTACTGGACCCGCTGTGGGGGCGGATCACCCGTGTCACCCTGAACCCCACCTTCTGGCCGGTCATCCCACGTAAAGTGCCCGTCGATGGGCACGTCGTCCATGTGGGCTGGTTCAAGGCCGAACAGGACCCCCACAAACTGCTGCTGCTCTCCTACGCCAGCGGCCGGTGGGACCTCTTGGTGATCCCACCGGAGACAAGCCCGACGACAGCCGCCCGGCTGATGACCGCAGCCACTGATCCTTCGCGCAGTCTTACCGCGAGCGGTCTGATGCGGGAGGCGGAATTCTTCCGGATCGCTGCCGAGGCCGACTGGGACTCGGCCCGGGAGGGGGTCTGGGACTCCGAGGGTGGCCATGGAGCTCGCCGTCGGATCGCACGTTCACCTGTCCAAGCCGTGATCGCACAGGCACCGGATCCCACGGAAGGGATGTGACGATCATGGACACCTTCGTCACCGTGCTCGTGATCATGGCGATGATCGCTCTGGGCGCCCTCGCGATCCACATGGTCGACGCCTATCACGACGAACGCGTCGGAGGCTTCAGGTGGCTCCGGCCTCGCCGTCACGTCCGGAAGTGAGTCGCCATGCGCAGCCGGCTCTCGCACGAGAGTCCTCGGAGGGGCGGGAACCCATGACTGCCGACTCCGGCACCCCTACTCCCCTCCTGCTCCTCGCGGACACCATCGATCAGCCGGTAGTTCCCGGCACCGCTGTCCTGCGGATGGAGACGACCTCCAGTCGTGTGGGGTTGTTCGACGGCGCGTGGTGGCCGCGCTCCCGTGACATCGAAGCCCAGCTGCCGGGCCTGATCAAGGCCCTGACCGACCGACTGGGCCCCATCGCACGCGTCGGCCTGGACGCGAGCGCCTGGGACGAGGCTCCGGCTCACCTGGTTGTCGACGACCGCACGGTCCGCATCGACTGGTCCGCCGTCGACGACAGCACAATGATCATCACTCGCGGCCCTCAGGACCACTTCTCCTTCCTGGTGGTCCCGCCACAGGCCGACGCCACCGCCGCGCACACCGCGATGACCATGGCCGTACAGGACGGCAACTGCACATCGGCGGAACAGATCCTCACCGACACCGGCATCACCTCCGCCTAGCGGATATTCCGCCGCATGCATCGCACACCGGACATCCTTGGCCGGTCCCCGGCCGCATTGACGACCGCCGCATGTGAATCGGCGGCTCCGCTCGCTCCAGACAAGCTCCAAGTCAAGTTCCAAGACAAGGATGTGGGAACCCATGGGTGCTCTGACCACCCTGCTGATCGTGTTCGCCGGGACCGGGCTGGTCCTTCTCGCTATGAGCCTGCGCAATGTCCAGCAGTACGAGAAAGGCGTGGTGTTCCGCTTCGGGCGGCTGCTTCCGGACATCCGCGGCCCGGGCCTGCGCATGATCCGGCCGATCGGTGACCGGATGCGGAAGGTGTCCGTACAGACCGAAGTACTCGGCATCCCGCCGCAGGGGGCCATCACCGCCGACAATGTGACGCTCACTGTCGACGCCGTCGTGTACTTCCGGGTCATCGACCCGGTCAAAGCACTGGTGAACGTGCGCAACTACCCTCGTGCGGTCTCCCAGACAGCCCAGACCTCGCTTCGCTCGGTCATCGGCCGAGCACATCTCGACACCCTCCTCTCGGACCGCGACCACATCAACGCCGAACTCAAGAAAGTCATGGACGCCCCCACGGAGGAACCTTGGGGACTGCGCATCGAACGCGTGGAGATCAAGGACATCGCCCTGCCGGAGTCGATGATGCGCTCCATGTCCAAACAGGCCGAGGCCGAACGGGAACGCCGCGCCCGCGTCATCGCCGCAGAAGGCGAATTCCAGGCCTCCCAGCGGCTGTCCGACGCAGCCGCCACCATGGCCGACACCCCCGGGGCACTCCAACTACGGCTGCTGCAGACCGTGGTGGACGTCTCCGCGGAGAAGAACAGCACGCTGGTCATGCCCTTCCCCGTCGAAATGCTGCGCTTCTTCGAAAACCAGAGCCGGGACTCGGCCGACGAACCCGCCCGCAGGAAAACCGTAAGTCCCGCGGTCCGTCGGACCAGGACACCGGCCGGACTAGCCACCACCACTTACTCCGTCTCCCTCGGCGGGAAGCGCGTCGCCACCCGCGCCGAGACCGCGCGGGAGCGGCGGGAGAACTGGCCTGCACCGACAGGTCCCGTCGACTCACTCGCCCGCAACTGAACCCGCCGCCGGCCGGCAACCGGCCACGAAAGGCCGGCATCCGACCGTCCGTCGGCCCTCACCGCGGACTATGCTGCGGTGAGGACGTCGACGTTCCAGACCCCGACGACGCGTTACTGCTTGGCACGGATGCGTGCGTCGCGGAACGGATCCTCCGTCCGGCCGCCCGGCGCATCCCCGAGGGGAACCGGCTCGTCCCCCCGTCCTGGAACACAGGCTGCAGGACCGGCCGTTTGCCCGCTGCACGAGTACGCCCGTACCGGAAGCGCCAGGAGGAGCCGGGGAGTCCGGCACCGAACGGCGCTGCCCGGCCGGTCCTGAACCGAGGCGCCATGCCCATTCCACATCTGACCATCTACCGGCACGACAGAAAAACCCGGGCCCTGATCACCCTCGCTGGTGAGATCGACCTGCACACGGGGCCCCTGGTGCGTGAGTCGCTGGCGTGCTATCTGCGCGACTGCATCCGCACCATCGACGTCGACCTGACCCCCGTCACCTTCTGCGATGTGAGCGGTCTCAATGTCTTTCTCGCTGCGTGGCACCACATGGCTGCAGCCGGAGGGTCCTTGCAGCTGCACCACCCGCCTCCAGTGCTGGCTCGGATCGTCGATCTCACCGGTTCCCGCTTCCTGCTCCGCGGCCTACCGGCTCCTCAAGAATTACCGCCTCCCCGGGAGGGCACCATCGCAACCACTCCGGCCTTGCGGCCTGCTCCTCGCTATGAGGCGCTGCATCGGCTTGCCCCTGTCATCCCTGCCGCCGTGGGCGGTGTGCTGTGACGGCCCGGTCGCCGCGGGACCCCCCGCGGGAGAGCAAGCGTCACGCGCCGTCCACCCTGGACGCCATGGCCGCGGTTCGCCTGCGGCGGCTGAACCGCTGGCAGGCCGAGGGCCTCAAGGAGGACCTGGCGGACCTGTACGTGGAGTCCTCCGACACGGCAGTCGGTGAGGAGTACCGCAACCGGGAAGCCTTCCTGCGCCGCCTCACGGACGAGGTCCGGCGGCCGGGATTCGCCATGCTGATCGCGGAGACGACCTCCTTGGCCGGGTGTGCCTTCGGCTATCCGGTACGGCGTGACGGATCGTGGTGGCGGGGGTTCGAGGGGACACTCCCGCACAGCATCGAGCAACTCACCGCCTCCGGACATGTCTTCGCCATCACCGAGGTCGTGGTCCACCCGCACGAGCAGGACCATGACCTGGCCCGCCGGCTGCAGGAGCGATTGCTCGCCGAGCACCATGCGTCGCTCGGCGCCACCTTGGTTCACCAGGAGGACCTTGCGGCCCATGCCGCATTCCGGTCCTGGGGATGGCAGGAGGTTGGAGAGATTCACCGGCCGCCCGGCACGGCGGTCTTACGCGCACTGGTCCTGCCCCTCGGTGAGCGGACCGCGGCCCGCCCGGACGGCCTCGCGCACAATGCCCGGACTCAGCGGCCGGAGCGATGACCGGGAGCCGCTCTGCACGGGTCCGAGTGCTGGTGGCCGAGCAGGCGGCCATGCGCGGCGCCCGGGTCGGTGTGGTGGATGTGTGCACCGCGGCGGTGGCTGCGCTGCCGGTCGGCGGAGCCGGAGTGTCGGCCATGTCCCGGACCGCAGCAAGTCATCCACTGCAGCACCGACCGCGTGAGTGAGCACCTGGAGGAACTGCAGCTCACACTGGGCGAAGGCCCCTGCGTGGATGCCTTCGGCCTCGGATCGGCCGTACTGGCGCCCGATCTGCAGGCCCGTGAGTCGCAAGACCGTTGGCCCGTGTTCGCCCCTGAGGCCACCGCCGCCGGCGCCGGCGCGGTCTTCGCGTTCCCTCTGCAGGTCGGTGCGATCAGTCCCGGAGTCCTCGACCTGTACGCCGGTACAGCGGTCGAGCTGGACTCGGAGGAACTGGCCGATGCGATGGTCTTCGCCGACACCGCCACACTTGTCCTGCTCGACACCCGGATCGACGAGACATGGGCGCGGCCGGACAGAAGGCCGCCGGACGAACATGTTCCGGACGAAGGCTTTGAGGACCTCGGCGGCCACCGGGCCGAGATCGACCAGGCCACCGGAATGATCACCGTACAGCTCTGCGTAGGCATCGAGGAGGCGTTCATCCGGCTGCGCGCCTACGCCTACACCTACGGGCGCCGGCTGTCCGTGGTGGCCGCCGACGTGGTGGCCCATCGGCTCCGGTTCGCACCGGACATGGACGCCGATCCGGGCAGGGCGGACGATGATGCCTGATGCCCCGGTGCAGGCCGATACGCGCGCTGCACTACCCGCCGTCGGCCGCCCCTCCCCCGACAGGACCAGTCACGACAGAGGGTGTGCACGATGAATGAGCAACTCCTCGCCAAGACATTCGTCGAACTGGCGGACAACCTGGTAGCCGACTTCGACCTGATCGACTTCCTGCGGCTGCTCACCGACCGCTGCGTGGGGATGCTCGGCGCGAGCGCGGCCGGTGTACTGCTCGCCGACCGGGACGGCGAGCTCCGCGTGATGGCCGCCTCCAACGAACAAGTACGCCTGCTGGAGCTCTTTCAGCTCCAGAATGACGAAGGTCCCTGCCTGGAGTGCTTCCGCACCGGCGCACCCGTCACTGTTCCCGATCTACGAACGGAGGCCGACCACTGGCCGCGATTCGTCGCGCAAGCCCAGCTGACCGGGTTCGCGGCGGTCCAGGCCTTGCCGATGCGGTTGCGGGACGAGGTGGTCGGCGCCCTGAACCTCTTCCACGCCGCCGCCGGCCCCTTCGACCCGGTCGGCACACCGATCGCACAGGCCCTGGCCGACGTCGCCACCATCAGCCTGCTGCAGCAGCGCTCCACCCACCGGAGCAATGTCCTCAACGAGCAGCTGCAGACCGCGTTGAACAGCCGTGTACTGATCGAGCAGGCCAAGGGGAAACTCGCAGAACGCCAGGGCATCGACATGGAGCAGGCCTTCACCGCACTGCGCGGCTACGCCCGTTCGCACAACCGTCGCCTGTCCGACCTCGCCCGCGCCTTCATCGACGACTCCGAATCCCTCACCGGCCTGGGAACCTGACCACGGTCGCGGCGGCGCCAGGCCAGGTCAGAGGTGGTGAGCACCACCACCTTCGGGGAGTCGGGCAGCTTGGTGATCTCCGCGATGGCGGCCAGTCCGTCCATGACCCGGCATTCGGATGTCCATAAGGACGAGTCGGGCCGGTGTGCGCGGGTCGGATGCGCGGCCTCCGCGCCGTTGCCCGCCTCGGCCACCACGCTGATGGCCGGATCGGCCTGCTCAGGCGGACCGGACCCGACCAGGTCCTCGTCGCCGGCCAGCAGGACGCGAATGCTCATCGGGCCACCTCCTTCATGGGTATCACTCCCGGGACCCGGAATCCGCCGTCGGGCCGTGGTCGGGCCGCGAACGCGCCTCCCATGACGGTGACGCGTCCGCGGAGACCGACCAGGCCGTTGCAGCCACTGGGCAGACGCGCGGTCGGGGCGCGGTGGGCATCTCATTGTCCACGGCGAGGTGGAGCGCGTCGGGCCTGCATCGCAGATCCACGCGGGTCGTGGCGTTTCCCGCATGTTTGTTGTCAGCTCGATCCGCATGCCGGTGGCGCGCGACTGCTCGACGAGCGCAGACACATCGTCCACGGTGGGCTGCGGCGCTCGCGGCGCGGCCTCCTCGCCGTCGTCGAGCCGCAGCACGCCGAGCACCTGTCGCAACTCGTCCAGAGCCTGTCCGCCGATGTCACCGATGAGCCGGCCGGTCTCGGCCGCCTGATCCATGCCTCCCGCGCCGACTTCCACGGCGCCGGAGTGGATGACCGTCAGGCCGACCCGGTGGGCGACCACGTCGTGCATCTCCCGTGCGATCCGGCTCCGCTCCTCCATCCGGGCCTGCCGGCGGACGAGATGCTGCTCGCGCTCCAGTCGCTCGGCCCTCTCGCCGGCGCCTGCTCGGTAGACCCAGGAGCCGTACGGATCCCACTGCGTCCAGCACCTCTTGGCCCGCACCGCGGTTCGCCAAGTACACGTCATGGTCCAGGGTTTGCCGACCAGCTGGTGGCCACTACCGGACCCGCCGGGCGCAGCCGCGTCGCTGCTTCCCCCTCGATTGGCTCACCGACTGCACCACGCGGTCCACCGACTCCCGCGGCCTCGGCAACGTCGCGGGCCAGCAAAATGCCCCCGGCGCGTCGCCCACGATGTGCGGCATACCGGGGGCATCCTGGTTTCCGCGGTACGAAACGTTCCTGCGGAAACCGTCCTGAGTGGGGCGGGTGGGACTCGAACCCACGGCCGACGGATTATGAGTCCGCTGCTCTAACCGGCTGAGCTACCGCCCCTAACGGCGCGTCGCGCACATTTGTGCGCGCCGTCTGCCGCAGCATAGCCGCTCATACGATCTCCTGCCTCGGATGGTCGGCAACGCATGACCATGAGGACCGCGCTCCGGCCTGCCCGGTTCCGGGAGAAGCGGAAAAGGCACGAAAGAGGCAGGCGGGAGCCAGGAAGAAGACACGAAAAAGGACCCCTAGGGGTCCTTTTTCGTTCTGCTCCCCCGGCTGGACTCGAACCAGCAACCCTCCGGTTAACAGCCGAATGCTCTGCCAATTGAGCTACAGGGGATCGCGCTCCCCCGACTGGACTCGAACCAGTAACCTGCCGGTTAACAGCCGGCTGCTCTGCCAATTGAGCTACAGGGGATTGCTGCGTTGCCTCGAACGTACCCCCTCCGGCTCTGCCGGGCGGCGCGTGCTCGCTGCGACACATACATTAGCGCAAGCAGGGGGGTGCTCCGCCAATCGGTTCCCTCCTGGGTGATCACAGGCCCCGACGGGTAGGCGGCCAGCACCGACGTAAGGGAAGGGTGGCAGCCATGCGGTACAGGCTCACGTTCGTCGCCGGACTGGCCCTGGGGTACGTGCTCGGCACGCGGGCAGGGCGCGAGCGCTACGAACAGCTGAAGAAGTCCGCCCGGCAGATCTCTCAGAACCCTGCCGTGCGCAATGCCGCCGAGGCGGCCGCGCAGAGCAGCCGCGAGGTGGCCGGGAAGGCGTTCGCGACCGTCAGTGACAAGGTCGGCGACAGGATGCCCGAGTCGGTCGCGCAGCGGGTGCGGTCGCTCCGCGAACGCGGCTCGAACGCCGAGGACGAGTGGGGAACGACGAATACGTAGTCGTCGTGGCGCTGCCCGGTCCGGCGGTGCGGCAGAATCTTGCGCCATGGGGATAGTCGCCGGGCTGGACAGCTCTTCCGCCTTCACACGCATCGTCGTCTGCGACACGGACACGGGTGCCGTGCTGCGGCAGGGGTATGCGCCCCACCCCCAGGCCGGACCTGAGGGCAAGCCGACCGAGGTGGATCCCCAGGCCTGGCTGCTGTCCCTGGGTGAGGCCGCCACGGGCGGGCTTCTCGAAGGCGTGCAGGCCATCGGCGTATCCGCACAGCAGCACGGTCTGCTGCCCCTGGACGCCCAGGGCGCGCTGGTACGTCCGGCCCTCCTCGGCAATGACAAGCGGGCACAGGTTGCCGCCGCCGATCTGATCGATGCGCTCGGCGGGCGGCAGGCCTGGGCCGAGGCCGTCGGCTGCGTACCGCAGTCCGCGCAGCCGGTGGCCAAGCTGCGCTGGCTGGCGAGGAACGAGCCCGAGGCGGCCCAGCGCACGGCAGTGATCATGCAGCCGCACGACTGGCTGGTGTGGCAGCTGCTGGGGCGGCCCGCGCGAAGGACCACGGACCGGGGGGCCGCGTCGGGCACCGGCTACTGGTCGGCGGCGACCGAGTCCTACCGTCCGGACCTCGTCGAACTGGCACTCGGGCACCAAGCGCTGCTGCCCGAGGTGCTCGGCCCCGCCGAGGCCGCCGGCACCACTCCCGAGGGGCTGCTGATCTCCGCCGGAACGGGCGAGACGATGGCCGCGGCGCTCGGGCTCGGGCTCGGGCCGGGTGACGCGGTGGTCTCGCTGGGCGCTTCCGGTTCGGTGATGGCCGTGCACCACGAGGCGCTGGCCGACCCCCAGGGACTGATCACGTCCTTCGCCGACGCGACCGGGATGCACCTGCCGGTGGTGCACACGCTCAACGCCGTGCGGGCGCTGCGCGGGACCGCTGAGCTGCTGGGCGTGGACCTGGAGGGGCTGTCGGCCCTCGCCCTGAAGTCGTCCCCCGGTGCGTACGGGCTCGTACTGCTGCCCTATCTGGAGGGCGAGCGGACCCCGCAACTGCCGCACACCGCAGGGTCCCTGAGTGGTCTGCGGCGCGAGTCCATGAAGCCGGAGCACCTGGCGCGGGCGGCCTTCGAGGGCATGCTGTGCTCGCTCGCGGACGCGATGGACGTACTGCGGGGGCGTGGGGTGGACGTACGCCGGGTGTTCCTCCTGGGGCAGTCGGCCGAGCTGCCGGCGGTGCAGGCCGCGGCGCCGATGCTGTTCGGCACACAGGTCGTGGTGCCGCAGCCCGCCGACTACGCGGCACTGGGCGCGGCCCGGCAGGCGGCCTGGGCGCTGGGCGTCGCGCAGGGGACGCTCGCTCCGCACACGCCGCCGGCCTGGCAGGGCGCCGCGGCTCAGGTCTTCGAGCCGGGCGAGGAGCTGGCGGTGGGTCAGGCGGTACGGCAGCAGTACGTCGCGACGCGCGAGCAGTTGCACCCGGGCGCGTTCGGGACCGCCGTTTCTTGACACGCCCTTGGCTTAATCGCTTGAGGTCCAAGGGGGCTCAGGGCTGAAGATGGGGCGACCGCCCGATCTTGCCGACCGGAGAGCCTGCGCGTGCTCATACGACTCCTGCGGACCTACCTCCGTCCGTACAAGAAGCCCATAGGCCTGCTGGTGCTGCTTCAGCTGTTCCAGACCAGTGCCACGCTCTATCTTCCGAACCTCAACGCCGACATCATCGACAACGGTGTCGTGAAGGGGGAGGCGGGGTACATCCTCGCCTTCGGCGGCCTGATGATCGGCGTCAGCCTGATCCAGGTGGTGTGCAACCTCGGCGCCGTCTACTTCGGCGCGCGGACCGCGGCAGCGCTCGGGCGGGACGTCCGGGCAGCCGTCTTCGACCGGGTGCAGAGCTTCTCGGCCCGTGAGCTGGGACAGTTCGGGGCGCCGACGCTGATCACCCGGACCACGAACGACGTCCAGCAGGTCCAGATGCTGGTGCTGATGGCGTTCACCCTGATGGTCTCCGCGCCGATCATGTGCGTCGGCGGCATCGTGATGGCCCTCGGTCTGGATGTGAAGCTTTCCGGTGTACTGCTGGCGGTGGTACCGGTGCTGGGCATCGCCGTCTCGCTGATCGTGATGAAGACACGGCCGCTGTTCCGCCTGATGCAGGACCGCCTCGACACCGTGAACCGGGTACTGCGCGAGCAGATAACCGGCAACCGGGTGATCCGCGCTTTCGTACGGGACGAGTACGAGAAGGAGCGGTTCAAGGCCGCCAACACCGAACTGACCGATGTCTCGCTGTCGACGGGACGGCTGCTGGCACTCATGTTCCCGACGGTGATGACCGTCGTGAACGTCTCCAGCATCGCGGTGGTCTGGTTCGGCGCGCAGCGGATCGACAGCGGGGCGATGGAGATCGGCGCGCTGACCGCGTTCCTCGCCTATCTGATGCAGATCGTGATGGCTGTGATGATGGCCACCTTCATGTTCATGATGGTTCCGCGCGCTGAGGTCTGCGCCGAGCGCATCGAGGAGGTGCTGGACACCGAGTCCAGTGTCGTACCGCCGGCCGAGCCGGTGCGGGAGCTGCGCGGGCACGGTCATCTGGAGCTGCGCGGGGCGGACTTCTGTTATCCGGGCGCCGAGGCGGCCGTACTGCGCGGGGTCGACCTGACCGCGCGGCCGGGCGAGACGACGGCCGTCATCGGATCGACGGGCAGCGGGAAGTCGACGCTGCTGGGGCTGGTGCCGCGGCTCTTCGACGCGACGGGCGGCGAGGTGCTGGTGAACGGCGAGGACGTACGCCGTATCGATCCCGCGCTGCTGGCCAGGACGGTGGGGATGGTGCCGCAGAAGCCGTACCTCTTCTCGGGGACGGTGGCCGGCAATCTGCGGTACGGACGGCCCGACGCGAGCGACGCCGAGCTGTGGCAGGCGCTGGAGGTCGCGCAGGCGAGGGAGTTCGTGGAACTGCTGGGCGGCGGGCTGGACGCACCGATCGCGCAGGGCGGCACGAATGTCTCGGGCGGCCAGCGGCAGCGGCTCGCGATCGCGCGGACGCTGGTGCAGCGGCCGGAGATCTACCTCTTCGACGACTCCTTCTCCGCACTGGACTACGCGACGGACGCCGCGCTGCGGGCCGCGCTCGCGCGCGAGACGGCGGACGCGACCGTCGTGATCGTCGCCCAGCGGGTGGCGACCATCCGTGACGCGGACCGGATCGTGGTCCTGGACGAGGGGCGGGTCGTGGGCGTGGGACGGCATCACGAGCTGATGGAGGACAACGAGACCTACCGGGAGATCGTGCTCTCCCAGCTGACGGAGGCGGAAGCCGCATGAGCGGGCCCGGTGGACGCATGATGACGGGGCCGGTGCAGCGGTCCATGGACTTCAAGGGCTCGGGCAAACGGCTGCTGCGGCAGCTCGCGGCCGAACGGGCCACGCTCTGGGGGATGCTCCTCGCCGTCGTCGGCGGCGTCGCGCTCTCGGTGACCGGGCCCAAGATCCTCGGGCAGGCCACCGACCTGGTCTTCGCCGGGATCGTCGGCCGGCAGATGCCCGCGGGCGTGACCAGGGACCAGGCGCTGCAGGGCCTGCGCGACCGGGGCGACGGCGGGATGGCGGACATGCTGTCCGGGACGGCGTTCACGCCGGGCCGGGGCATCGATTTCGACGAGGTCGGTACGGTCCTGCTGATGGCACTCGTCGCCTTCACGGCGGCGGGGCTGCTGATGCTGGTCGCGACCCGGCTCTCCAACCGCGCCATCAACGGCACCATGTTCCGGATGCGCGAGGAGCTCCAGGCGAAACTGTCGCGGCTGCCGCTGTCCTACTTCGACCGGGCGAAGCGCGGCGAGGTGCTGAGCCGGGCCACGAACGACATCGACAACATCGCGCAGACGCTGCAGCAGACGATGGGCCAGCTCATCAACTCACTGCTGACCATCATCGGCGTGCTGGTGATGATGTTCTGGATATCCCCGCTGCTGGCGCTGGTCGCTCTGATCACGGTGCCGCTCTCGGTGATGGTGGCGACGCGGGTGGGCAGGCGGTCGCAGCCGCAGTTCGTGGAGCAGTGGAAGTCGACCGGCAAGCTGAACGCGCACGTCGAGGAGATGTACTCCGGGCACGCGCTGGTGAAGGTGTTCGGGCGGCAGGCGGAGTCGGCGGAGGCCTTCCGGGAGCAGAACGAGGCGCTCTACCGGGCGAGCTTCAAGGCGCAGTTCGTCAGCGGGACGATGCAGCCGCTGATGTTCTTCATCTCCAACCTGAACTACGTGCTGGTGGCGGTCGTCGGGGGTCTGCGGGTCGCGTCGGGCTCGCTGTCGATCGGTGACGTGCAGGCCTTCATCCAGTACTCGCGGCAGTTCTCGATGCCGCTCACGCAGGTCGCTTCGATGGCGAACCTGGTGCAGTCGGGCGTCGCGTCCGCCGAGCGGATCTTCGAGCTGCTGGACGCGGAGGAGCAGGAGCCGGACTCCGCGGCGGCGTCGCGGCGGCCGGACGGTCCGGGCGGTCCGGGCGGGCGGGTGACGCTGGAGAAGGTGTCCTTCCGCTACGAGCCGGAGAGGCCGCTCATCGAGAACCTGTGCCTGGACGTGGAACCGGGCCACACGGTCGCGATCGTCGGTCCGACGGGCGCGGGCAAGACGACGCTGGTCAATCTGCTGATGCGGTTCTACGAGGTGACGGGCGGCCGTATCGCCCTCGACGGGGTGGACATCGCGCGGATGCCACGCGAGGAACTGCGGTCCGGGATCGGCATGGTGCTCCAGGACACGTGGCTGTTCGGTGGCACGATCGCCGAGAACATCGCCTACGGCTACCGCGGCCGGTCCGCGGACGGGGCGGCACGGGAGGTCACCCGGGCCGAGATCGAGGAGGCCGCCCGGGCCGCACACGCCGACCGCTTCATCCGTACCCTGCCGGACGGTTACGACACGGTGATCGACGACGAGGGCACGGGCGTGAGTGCCGGCGAAAAGCAGTTGATCACCATTGCGCGGGCGTTCTTGTCCGACCCGGTGATCCTGGTCCTCGACGAGGCGACGAGTTCCGTCGACACCCGGACCGAGGTGCTGATCCAGAAGGCGATGGCGCGACTGGCCCACGGCCGTACGAGCTTCGTGATCGCGCATCGGCTGTCCACCATCCGCGACGCGGACGTGATCCTGGTGATGGAGAACGGCTCGATCGTCGAACAGGGCACGCATGAGGAGCTGCTGGCGGCGGAGGGCGCGTACGCCCGGCTGTACGCGGCCCAGTTCGCGCAGGCGGTCGCCGAGGTGGACTGACGGCCCGGACGGACCGTCGGCCGGGGCCCGTCGGCGCGCGTGCGCGCCTACCGGCGGGCCCTCCGCCGTCCGCCCCGGCGCAGATGACCGCGGATCAGTCCAGATAGCCGCGGAGCTGGTCCGCGAACGCGTGGTCACGCAGCTTGTTGAGGGTCTTGGACTCGATCTGCCGGATGCGTTCCCGGGTCACGCCGAAGATCCGGCCGATCTCCTCCAGCGTGCGGGGCCGGCCGTCCGCCAGGCCGTAGCGCAGCTGCACCACCTTGCGTTCACGCTCGCCGAGCGTGGAGAGCACGGCCTCCAGGTGCTCGCGCAGCAGCAGGAACGCGGCGGACTCGACAGGCGACGCGGCGTCGCCGTCCTCGATCAGGTCGCCGAGCGCGACATCGTCCTCCTCGCCCACCGGGGCGTGCAGGGACACCGGTTCCTGGGCGAGGCGCAGGACTTCGCTGACCCGCTCGCCGGAGAGGTCGAGCTGACCGGCGACCTCCTCGGGCGTGGGCTCGTACCCGCGCTCCTGGAGCATCCGGCGCTGGACCCGGATGACCCGGTTGATCAGCTCGACCACATGGACCGGGACGCGGATCGTGCGGGCCTGGTCGGCCAGGGCGCGGGACATGGCCTGGCGGATCCACCAGGTCGCGTACGTCGAGAACTTGTAGCCGCGGGCGTAGTCGAACTTCTCCACCGCCCTGATCAGGCCCAGGTTTCCCTCCTGGACGAGGTCGAGCATGGTCAGGCCTCGGCCGACGTACCGCTTGGCGACGGAGACGACGAGCCGGAGGTTCGCCTCGATCAGCCGTCGCTTGGCCATCCTGCCCATGACGACCAGGCGGTCGAGGTCGTGGGCGAGCTGGGAGTCGAGGTCGGGCGTGCTGCTCAGCTTCTCCTCGGCGAAGAGTCCGGCCTCGACCCTGCGGGCGAGGTCCACCTCCTCGGCCGCGGTGAGCAGCGGGATGCGGCCGATTTCACGCAGGTACTGTCGGAACAGGTCGGAGGAGGGCCCTCCGGTGTCCACGCGGCCACGCGGCTCGGACCGCTCCGCCCGCTCCTCCACCGGTTCCTCCACGACGGCCTCGGCCGCGGCCGGTTCAGCCGCCGTGGCGTCGGGCTGGTGGACGGCCCGGTTCTGCGGTGGGACCGGGGTGGCGATGTCGCTCAGGGTCTGGGTCTGCACGGGGGCGACCTCCAGGGTGATCGCTGCCGGTTCGGGGGCGTGCGGCAGCGGGACGGTTGCGGCCGAACCGCCATCCGTCCCGTACAAGTTGAGCGGATCCGCGGAATGATCCGGTCCCTGCTCCAGCGACCGGCCGCGCTCCGAGGACTCAGGCACCGGACCCCAGTGTGGGGTACGACACATCGCCGCCACGAGGGGCGTGCGGTGACTTTTTGAAGCCGGTCCGTGACCGGGCGGATACGTGGCGGCCGGATACTCGGATGCCCAGTCGTACAGGTGTCTGGAACGATCGGCTCGTGCCAGTACGTATGACGTGTACCCCGCCCGGCGAGTACGAGACCCATGTGACCGTCCGCTGCGACACGGACCGGACCGTGGAGCGGCTGCGCGCGTGGGCCGGCGCGGCCGGGCTGAAGGTGACGCACATCGTGCTCGCGCGAGGCCGCATGGTGTCGCAGCCGATGCTGACGCTGACGGGCACGGACGGACCGGCGGGCCAACGAACGGCGGCAGACGCCCTGGTGGCGCGGCTCGCGGCGGCCGGATTCGAGCCGGTACGGGTGAAGATCGAGGCGGCGCCGTGGTCGCCCGAGGCGCCGCGGAGCGACGCGGCGGCGGAAGGCCTGGGCCGGGACCGCTACTTCGAGCACCATCTGAAGCTGCGGCTGGCGGCGGACTTCGACCGGGCCGCGCTGACCGTGTTGGCAGCAGTACATGGCGCCCATCTGTCGTGGAACGCCCGGCGAGCCTCCGAAGGCGGGCGGCATGAGCGGTTCGTGACGCAGCGCTGCCACGGCGTAGGGGCGGACCGCGCGGGGCGGGCACTGGAGGCGCTGCTCGCGGACGTCCGGGCCGGCGGATACGAAATCGACTCGGTGGAGAGGGAGTTCGTCCTGTACGACAGTGATCTGTCCGTCGACGACGGTTGGATCGAGGAGCGGGAAGAGGCGGGGGCGGGGACATGAGTGGCGCGTGGGAGCGATTCGGGTGGGCCGGCACCGAGGTGCCGAGCGCCCCGCTGGACGACCAGGAGCGCAGGAGGCTGGATCTGCCGAGGACTCTGCGGCCGGTGGCCGGGGACGGTGTGACGCAACGTCCGGTCTTCGACCCGGCGTTGAAGCACTTCAGCAATGCCTACCGAGCGGCCGATCCGGGTTTCGGGGACCCGGTGAGGGACGCCGCGTGGCGAGTGGCCCGGCGCGAGGCGCTGCACGTGGTGCTCGCCGCGATCGCCGACTCGCAGTGGGTGGACTCGCTGGTGCTGCGCGGCAGTGTGCTGCTCGCGGACTGGTTCGGCGAGGCAGCGCGGGAGCCGGGTGACCTGGACTTCGTGGTGACGCCCGCCGACTGGCACATCGGCCAGGGGCGTACGGAGCGGATGCTCGACGGGATCGCGACGGCGGCGCAGCGGACGGCCGAGCGGCTCGGCACCGGGCTCTCCGTATCGGCGAGCGGGGCGGTGTCGGAGGACATCTGGGCCTACGACCGGGTGCCGGGCCGCCGGATGGTGCTTCCGTGGTCCGCACCGGGGCTTCCGGCCGGGCAGGTGCAGCTCGACTTCGTCTTCAACGAGCGGCTGCCCTTGGATCCCGGGCCGACGGAGGTCGCGGGGGCTGTGCTGCTGGCCGCCACCCCGGAGCTCTCGCTCGCCTGGAAGGTGATGTGGCTGGTCAGCGACATGCATCCGCAGGGCAAGGACCTCTACGACGCGGTGCTGCTCGCCGAGCGGTATCCACTGCGGTACCAGCTGCTCGACGAGGTGTTCCGGCTGGTCGAGGCCGATCCGTACCCCGGGCGCCCGGTCGAGGCGGGCGATGTCGAGGAGATCGGCCGGTACGTCGAGTGGGAGCACTTCCGCACCGAGTACCCGCACGTCCCCGGAGACGGGCAGGACTACGCGGCCCGGCTGGTCGCCGCGCTCGCTTCGACCTTCGCGAGCTGACCGGGCACCTCCGCGGCTGGAAGCGGAACGCCGGGCGTTTTCGGAGCGGTCGGAGCGGTCGAAGCGCTCAGAGCGCGTCGGCGCCCCGGTTTCGGAGGGACTGGCCGTACTGCTGGAGCACCCACAGCTCGTTCTGCACGGCCGTCAGCTGCTCGGGGTCGCCGTGTCCGCTGAGACGCGCCAGATTTCCCTGGACGTCTCGGATCCGGCGGTCCACCGCGCGGAGCCGGACCTGGACGAGCTGGACACCCGCGTACGCCTCGTCCACGTGCTTGGAATGGATCGCCTCGACCGCGAGCTCGGTGACGAGGGCGCGCACGGTGTCGTTCGGCGCTGCCTGCCTGACCCGGGCCAGGTAGTCCTCGGTGCCCTGGGCGGCGCCGCCGGCCTCCTCGATGCACTGGCGGACGGCGGCGTACGGCGGGGCGGTGAACTCGTCCATGCCGTACGCGTCGAAGGCCGGGGCGACCAGCTCGGGGCGCTGCAGGGCGAGCTTGAGCAGCTCGCGCTCGGTGCGGTGGGCGGGGCTGCGCAGGTTCAGCGCGGGGCCGGACCGGCCGGCGGGCTGCGGTTGCTGCCCGTACGACTGGGGTGCGCGCTGTGGTGCGGGGGCGGCCGGCCCGCGGCCGCCGCGGTCGCGGGCCCAACGGGCCAGCTGGGCCACCCGCTTGACGACGAACTGGGTGTCGAGGATGCCGAGCATGCCGGCGAGCTGTACGGCGGACTCGTGCTGGATGGCGACGTTCTTGATGTGGGCGACGATCGGCGCGGCCTCGTCGAGCGCGGCGGCGCGCCCCGCCGGCGTCTCCAGGTTGTGCCGGTCCACGACATGCCGGATGGCGAACTCGAAGAGCGGGGTACGGGACTCCACCAGCTTCGCGACCGCCGGGTCGCCCTCCGCGAGCCGCAGCTCGCAGGGGTCCATGCCGTCGGGCGTGATGGCGATGGAGGTCTCGGCGGCGAACTTCTGGTCGTCCTCGAAGGCGCGCAGGGCGGCCTTCTGGCCGGCCGCGTCGCCGTCGAAGGTGAAGACGACCTCGGCGCCGGAGTTGTCCATCAGGAGCCGGCGGAGGATTTTGATGTGGTCGCCGCCGAAGGACGTACCGCATGTCGCGATGGCGGTGGTCACACCGGCCAGGTGGCAGGCCATGACGTCGGTGTAGCCCTCGACGACGACGGCCCGGCTGGTTCTGGCGATCTCCTTCTTGGCCAGGTCGATGCCGTACAGGACCTGGGACTTCTTGTAGATCGCCGTCTCGGGCGTGTTGAGGTACTTCGGACCGTTGTCGTCGTCACGGAGCTTGCGCGCGCCGAAGCCGACGACCTCGCCGGTGATGTCGCGGATCGGCCACATCAGCCGGCCGCGGAAGCGGTCGATGGGCTTTCCGCTGCGGCTGTCCTGGGCGAGACCGGACAGGATCAGCTCTTTGTCGCTGAAGCCCTTGCCCCGCAGGAAGCGGGTGAGGTGGTCCCAGCCGGCCGGGCTGTAGCCCACCCCGAAGTGCGTGGCCGCGGCCTGGTCGAAGCCGCGTCCGGCCAGGAACTTCCGGCCGATCTCCGCCTCGGCGCTGTCGAGCTGCTCGATGTAGAACTGCGCGGCGGCCCGGTGCGCCTCGACCAGCCGGATGCGCTCGCCGCGCTGGCTGCCGGGGTTGTAGCCGCCCTCTTCGTAGCGGAGGGTGATGCCGGCCGTGCCCGCCAGCCGCTCGACCGCCTCGGAGAAGGAGAGGTGGTCGATCTTCATGATGAAGTCGAGGGTGTCGCCGCCCGCCTGGCAGCCGAAGCAGTGGTAGAGACCCTTGCTGGGACTGACCTGGAAGGACGGCGACTTCTCGTCGTGGAACGGGCACAGGCCCTTGAGGTTGCCGCCGCCCGCGTTGCGCAGCTGGAGGTACTCGGACACGACGGCGTCGATCGGGACCGCGTCCCGTACCGCCTTCACGTCGTCGTCGTTGATCCTGCCTGCCACGCCAGAAGTGTACGGGCGTCCGCCGACACGTCCGTCGCCTCGCCTCAGGGTGGGCTCAGGGGCACCTAGGCCTCGTCAGCCCCCGAGGGAGGAGAGCGGGATCCCCGGATCGGCGAGCGCGTCGGGATCGACCTGCCCCCCGGAGCGGATCAGCCGCTGGATGGATTCGGTGACGTCCCAGACGTTGACGTTGAGGCCTGCGAGCACCTTGCGGTCCTTCAGCCAGAAGGCGATGAACTGTCGCTTTCCGACGTCTCCGCGCAGCAGGACCTGGTCGTACGTGCCGGGAGGCGCATAGCCGGAGTACTCGAGCCCCACGTCGTACTGGTCCGAGAAGAAGTACGGGATCCGGTCGTAGGAGACCTCCTGGCCCAGCATGGCGCGGGCCGCCGCGGGTCCGCCGTTCAGGGCGTTGGCCCAGTGTTCGACGCGCAGCCGCACGTCGAGCAGCGGATGGTGGGCCGCGGCGACGTCGCCGGCCGCGTAGATGTCGGGGTCGGAGGTCCGCAGGCCGGCGTCCACGGCGATTCCGCCGCCGTGCGCCCGGTCGACCAGGGCGAGGCCGGCGGCTTCGGCGAGCGCCGTCCGGGGCGCGGCACCGATGGCTGCGAGGACGTGGTGCGCGGGGTGCTCCTCGCCGTCGTCGGTGCGGACCGCGAGGACCATGCCGTCCTGGCCGATGATCTCGGTGAGCCGGGCGCCGAAGTGGAAGCGGACTCCGTGCTCACGGTGCAGATCGGTGAAGAGCTGGCCCAGCTCGGGCCCGAGAACGCCGTGCAGGGGCGTGGGCTCCGGCTCCACGACGGTGACCTCGGCCCCGTACCCGCGTGCGGTGGCCGCCACCTCCAGACCGATCCAGCCCGCTCCCGCGATGACGAGATGCCCGTTCTCGCGGCCCAGGGCAGCCAGCACCCCGCGCAGCCGTTCGGCGTGCGCGAGCCTGCGCAGATGGTGGACCCCGGCGAGACCGGTGCCCGGGATGTCCAGTCGGCGCGGTTCCGCTCCGGTGGCCAGCAGCAGCCGGTCGTACTGGATGGAGGTGCCGTCGCCGAGACGGACGGATTTGGCCGCGCGGTCGAGGCGGACGGCCGGCAGGCCGAGGTGCAGCTCGACCTCGGAGCGCGCGTACCAGGAGGGCTCGTGGACGAAGACGCTGTCGCGCTCTTCCTTGCCCGCCAAGTAGCCCTTGGACAGCGGTGGGCGTTCGTACGGGTGGTCGCGCTCGTCACCGATGAGGATCACCCGGCCGGTGAATCCCTCGGCCCGGAGGGTTTCGGCGGCCTTGGCCCCCGCAAGCCCCCCGCCGACGATGACGAACGTCCGATGTGCGTCGACCACTTGGTGCCTCCTCGCCGGGGTTCCGGGTGTATCCCGGATTAACACAGCCTTGCCGCCACATGCGAGCGTCCCGCACGGAGCGTGATGCGGGAAGGGGGAGTGGACCGATCAGGTCACACGCGGTGGAGGCGGCCGGCTTTCGGGCGGCGGGCATGACGATGCCCTGCGAGCACCCTCCCCCGTGGAGCGCTCGCAGGCCACCGGAGGACAAGGGTTCCCGGAATATGGACTGTTGCGGGGGATTTCGTGCACAACGCAAGGGGAAGCCTTGCCTCGTGGATGGCCGATTACGGTGGCATCGGGGAAGGACGGGCCCGGCACGGCCGGACACTCCCGAGGAGGCAGCCCGGGGGGCGTACGGGCGGCGCTCGCCGCCGAGCCGTACCTACCCGCGATCCGCGCGGCCATGGCCGCCGACCGGCCGGTGCGGGCGGAGTCCGTGCTGGAGGCGGGGCCGGACGGCTGCTGGAGAGCTACCAGCCGCAGCTATGCTGCCGTCCTTCTTCTGTGTCCGGCGTCCGGTGGCGCTCGCCGAATAGGAGCTCCCGCCCGTGCTGGTCCACCCCCTCGCGCCGGAGCCCGGCTGGCTGGCCCGGTCCGCCGCGGCCCCGGCCGAGCTGCCGGTCGGACAGCTGATCCGGGGCGACCCGGGCGTACCTACTCGAGGCGCTGGACCGGCCACGGACCACCGGCCGGCTGGCGGCGGCCCTGCGGCTCACGCTGTCGACCGCGAGCCGGCACGCGACCGTGCTGCGGGACGCCGGCCTCGTCGTGTCCGCGCGCCGCGGTAATTCCGTGGTGCACATCAGGACGAAGCTGGATGACGCCCTGATGAACGGCGTGCTGTGAGCCTTGCGTGCAGGGACCGGGCCGAGGCGTCCGTCAGTACGGAGATCTGGTCGACGACCACGCGCTTGCGGGCCCGGTCGTCGGGTGCCTCGTCGAACAGCGCGCGGAACTGCGGGTCCAGGCCCTCGGGGGCGCAGGCGGTCAGCGCCTCGGCCAGTTCGGCGAGGACGATCCGCTGGTCGGCGCGCAGCCGCTCCTGCTCGTCGCGCTGCATGACGTACCGGTCGGCGACGGCCTTGAGGACCGCGCATTCGTTACGGGCCGCGCGCGGGACGACGAGTTCGGCGGCATAACGGGTGAGCCTGCCGGAGCCGTACGCCTCGCGGGTGGCCCCCTCCGCCGCCAGGCAGAACCGGCCGATGAGCTGGCTGGCCGCGTCCTTCAGCCGGGCCTGGGCGACGGCCGAGCCGTCGTACCCGTGCGGCCACCACTCCTGCTCCATGAGCCGGTCGAGTGCCTCCCGGAGCTCTTCCGGATCCGTGTCCTGAGGTACGTACCGGCCGATCGCGACGCTGTAGATCTCCTGGCGCTCGGGCTCGGCGAAGAGGAGGTTGGGGTCGAGGTGGCCGGCGTGCAGGCCGTCCTCGAAGTCGTGCACGGAGTACGCGACATCGTCCGACCAGTCCATGACCTGGGCCTCGAAGCACTTGCGGTGCTCGGGGGTGCCCTGCCGGAACCACTCGAAGACCGGCAGGTCATCCTCGTAGACCCCGAACTTCACGGAGAACGGCTCGGTGGGGTGTCCACCACGCGGCCACGGGTACTTGGTGGCGGCGTCGAGGGCGGCGCGGGTGAGATTGAGTCCGACGCTGACCATCTCGCCGGACTGCTCGGAGCGCACGAACCGCTTGGGCTCGATACGGGTCAGCAGGCGCAGCGACTGTGCGTTGCCCTCGAATCCGCCGCAGTCCTTGGCGAAGTCGTTGAGCGCCTGTTCGCCGTTGTGCCCGAAGGGCGGGTGGCCCATGTCGTGCGAGAGGCAGGCCGTCTCGACGAGATCGGGGTCGCAGCCGAGGGCCGCGCCTAGCTCCCGGCCCACCTGGGCGCACTCCAGCGAGTGGGTCAGCCGGGTGCGGGGGCTGGCGTCCCAGTCCTGGTGACTGACTCCGGGCGTGACCACCTGGGTCTTGCCGGCCAGGCGGCGCAGCGCGGCGGAGTGCAGCACGCGCGCGCGGTCGCGTTGGAAGGCGGTACGGCCGGGGCGTTTGTCGGGCTCGGCGGCCCAGCGTTCGGTGGCGGTCGAGTCGTAAGCGGTGCCTTCCATGCCCCGACGTTAACCGGAGCCGATGACGATTGGACGGTCAGGCCGTCGCCAGTTCCCGCCGCGTCTCCGGCGCGGCTCCGGTCTGTACCCGGCCGGACAGCGCCTGGTCGTAACGGTGCAGGAGCAGCCGGGCCAGCGCGGGGTGCGCCCCGAGCGGGGCGGAGGCGATCCAGGGTGCGCGCTCGGCGCACTGGGTGGCGAACCGTCCCGGTGCGGTGAAGTACGACGCCACTGCCACCCGGTTGTGGCCACGGGCGGTGAGCGCGCGCAGTGCCTCGGGGACGGTGGGCGAGGCGGCGGAGGCGTAGGCCGGCAGCACCGGGACTCCGCCGAGGCGTTCGCTGAGCATCTCGGCCGTACGCCGGGTGTCGGCGGCGGACTCCGGGTCGCGCGATCCTGCGGCGGCCAGCACGACGCCGGACCCGCGCCGTGTCCGCTGTCCCTCCGGCCAGCCGGCCTCGACGAGCCGGGCGTACAGCGCCTCGACGAGCAGCGGATGCGGGCCGAGCGGCGCGGCGATACGGCTGTCCAGGCGCGGGGCGGTGCCCGCGGCCTGGGGAAGGTCCTGCTTGACGTGGTAGCCGCGGCCGAGGAGCAGGGGTACGAGGACGGCCCGGCCCGTGCCGAGTGCGGCGAGGGTGTCGGGCAGCAGGGGCTCGTTCAGCTCGATGTGCCCCAGGCGTACGGACAGCTGCGGCCTCAGCTCGCGAACCCGCTCGAGGAGCGCGGTGACCGTGCGGAGCGCCTGCGGATCGCGGCTGCCGTGCGCGACGGCGACGAGGGTGGGCGAGGGCATGGGCCTACGGGTTCCGTTCAGGTGGACGTTGCTGAGCTGGCTGCCGAGCTGGGAGGTGATCCGGCTGAGCAGTTGCGCCGTGCTGTCGAGGGGGCCGCTGAGTGGATTGTCGGGGGGCAGGGACTCGCGAAGGTGTGCCGACTCCGTCATGAACCGATCCTGACGGCCGGAGGTTGCCGGGTCGTTGCGCGAGGGTGACGTGTGTTTTCCAGCGCCTCACCGGCAGGGGGGCCGACGTGTCAGGGGGACGGCCACCCGGGGCGGGCGCAGGCTCGACCGCGATTCGGCATCACCGAACCTTTTCGGGCTTGTTCGCGTCTGATCATTTCGAGGGTTGAGCGTTCGAGGGCTGCTGCCCGGATCACCAGGGAGACTTCTATGCGCAAGCCGCGGCTGCCGCGCGTCAGGCGGCTCTGTCTGCCGCAGACCACCCGCGGGCGACGACGCGTCGTGCGGGCCGTGATGCTGGGGTGCGTGCTCGCGCTGCTGCCGTCCACCTGGACCCATGTCATGGCGGCCGACCGCATGCGCAGCACCGTCACCGCACCGGCGACCGACGTCGCCGTGGTCTTCGGGGCCGGACTGTGGAAAGGGAGACCGACGCCGTACCTCGCGCACCGGCTCGACGCCGCCGCCGGCCTCTACCGGGCGGGCAAGGTCAGGGTCGTACTCGTGACCGGGGACAACGGACGGGTGGAGTACGACGAGCCGGACGCCATGCGCGCCTACCTCACCGAGCGCGGGGTGCCGGACGGGCGGATAGTCAGCGACTACGCCGGGTTCGACACCTGGGACTCCTGCGTCCGGGCCAAGAAGATCTTCGGGGTGGACCGGGCCGTGCTCATCAGTCAGGGCTTCCACATCCGGCGGGCCATCGCGCTCTGCCGGGCCGCCGGCGTCGAGTCGTACGGGATAGGAGTCGCGGCCGTGCACGACGCGACGTGGTACTACGGCGGCGCCCGGGAGGTCTTCGCGACCGGCAAAGCGGCACTCGATGCGGTGTTCAAGCCCGATCCGCGCTTCCTCGGCCCCGAGGAGACGGGAGTGACCGAGGCGTTGACCGTGCGGGAGCACTGACCCCGGGGGCGCGGGGCTGGGGCGGGGCGGCCTCACCGGACCGGTACGTGCCGCAGGAGCGCCGCGTACCGGGGGCGTAACGCGTTACGCCCGTCGCCGTAACACGGCCGTCGCACGCTGGCACCATGCCCGCACCGAACGCCGCCGCCCCGATCCAGACCCACTGTCCGTACTGCGCCCTGCAGTGCGGCATGGGACTGCGTCCACAACCGGGCTCCGTGGTCGAGGTGGTGGAGCGGCCGGACTTCCCGGTCAACCGTGGCGCCCTGTGCGGCAAGGGGCGCACGGCACCCGCGGTGCTCTCCTCCCAGGTTCGGCTGACCGGGCCCCTGGTCCGCACCCACGCCACAGGCAGGCTCGAACCGGCCACCTGGGAGGAGGCTCTCGCGCGCATCGCCGAAGGTCTGGCGGGGACGAGGCACACGTACGGGCCGGACGCCGTCGGCGTCTTCGGCGGCGGCGGGCTGACGAACGAGAAGGCGTACACGCTCGGGAAGTTCGCCCGGCTGGTGCTCGGCACCTCCCAGATCGACTACAACGGACGCTTCTGCATGTCCTCGGCCGCGGCAGCTCACAACAAGGCCTTCGGGCTGGACCGCGGACTGCCGTTCCCGCTCGAGGACATCCCGCGCACCGGGTGTGTGGTCCTCGTCGGATCCAACCTGGCCGAGACGATGCCGCCCGCGCTGCGCTATCTGACCGAGCTGAAGGAGAACGGCGGCACGCTGATCGTCATCGATCCGCGCCGCACCAGAACCGCCGAGCAGGCGGATCTGCACCTTGCCCCGCGACCCGGCACCGATCTCGCGCTCGCGCTCGGGATGCTGCATCTGGTGATCGCCGAGGGGCGTACGGACGAGGAGTTCATCCGGGAGCGTACGAGCGGCTGGGACGAGGCCAGGGCGACCGCGATGGCTCACTGGCCGGAGCACGTCGAGCGGATCACGGGCGTGCCCCTCCCACAGCTCAGGGAAGCCGTCCGGATGTTCTGCGCGCCCGAAGCCGCGATGGTGCTCACCGCACGCGGTCCGGAACAGCAGTCGAAGGGCACGGACACGGTCGGCGCCTGGATCAATCTCTGCCTGGCGACGGGCCGGGCGGGCCGGCCGCTGTCCGGTTACGGCTGTCTGACCGGCCAGGGCAACGGCCAGGGCGGCCGCGAGCACGGCCAGAAGGCCGACCAGCTGCCCGGCTACCGCAAGCTCACCGACCCGGCGGCGCGTGCGCACGTCGCCGAGGTGTGGGGCGTGGAGCCGGACACGCTGCCCGGCCCCGGACGCAGCGCGTACGAACTCCTCGACGCGCTCGGCAGCGAGGTGAAGGCGCTCCTCCTCATGGGGTCGAATCCGGTGGTGTCGGCGCCGCGCGCCGCGCACATCGAGGAGCGGCTGCGCTCCCTTGACTTCCTGGCGGTCGCGGATGTGGTCCTCTCGGAGACGGCGGCGCTCGCCGATGTCGTGCTCCCGGTGACGCAGTGGGCCGAGGAGACCGGCACGACGACCAGTCTGGAGGGGCGGGTTCTGCTCCGCAGGCAGGCGGTCTCCCCGCCCCCCGGTGTGCGCACCGATCTGGAGGTGCTGCATGCGCTGGCCGGCCGGCTGGGCTGGGAGAAGGGCTTCCCGACGGACCCGGAGGAAGTCTTCGAGGAGCTGCGCCGGGCGTCGGCCGGCGGGCCCGCGGACTACTCGGGCATCACCTACCGCCGGATCGTGGAGGAGAACGGCGTGTTCTGGCCGTGCCCGGAGAGGCCGCCGCACCCCGCGGACGGCGGAGCCGAAGTCTGCGAGGACGCGTCGCTCGACGTGCCGGAGGACGACCCGTCGGGTGATGTGCATGCGGGGGCCGGCCTGGTTTCCCAGGCGACCGGACCGCACCCCGGTACGCCCCGGCTCTTCCTGGACCGGTTCGCCACCGACGACGGTCGGGCCCGGTTCACGGCCGTCGGACACCGGCCCGCCGCGGAGGAGACCGACGCCGAGTACCCGGTACTGCTGACGACAGGGCGGGTCGTCGCCCAGTACCAGTCCGGTGCGCAGACCCGCCGGGTGGCCGAGCTGAACGCGGCCGCGCCCGGGCCGTTCGTGGAGCTGCATCCACGGCTCGCGGACCGGATGGGGGTGGCCGAGGGGGACCCGGTCGCGGTGGTGTCCCGTCGCGGCCGCGCGGTCGCCCCGGCGCGGATCACCGGGACGATCAGGCCGGACACCGTGTTCATGCCGTTCCACTGGCCGGGCGAGGGCCGGGCGAACACGCTTACGAACCCGGCGCTGGACCCGACGTCGCGCATGCCGGAGTTCAAGGTGTGCGCGGTCCGCGTCGAGCCGGCGAAGGCCCCTGACCAGGACGGGGATCCGGACCGGGACCAGTCCCGGAACCGGAACCGCGGTTGAGCCAGTCGCCACCCGGGATGACGTCACCACTGCGGCGCAGTTCCCGCTCCAGCCGTGGTGCCGCGACGTAGACCCAGGCGCGCACCGCGGTACCGTCCGGCCGTACGGCGTCCCGCGCCACCCGGTCGTACACATTGAGCGGATGACCCGGGCCGTAGAACTCCTCCAGCGTGTCCAGTACGGACAGCAGCTCGCCGTACTCGCCGGGCGCGGCGGTGACGAGGTCGCCCGCCACCGCCCCCGCTCCTGCTGCCCCGTCGGCCCGCTCCTCGATCGCGTACGGGTAGCCGGGCCCGTCGTAGAGCAGTGCGCCCGCCAGCGTCGCGGGCTCCGCCGCCGCCGTACGGCCGCGCAGGAACAGGTCGTGGTTGTACTGGCCGGGGCGCAGGGTCCCGTAGACGAAGAAGGGAAGTGGGGCGGACGTCAATGCGTCTCCCCCGACACCCAGGTCAAGTACTCCTCACTGCCCCGCACGACGGGTGTCGCGATGATCTCGGGGGTGTCGTAGTCGTGGGCGGCCTTGAGGTGCGCCTCCAGGACGCCGTACCGCGCGGCGGTCGTTTTGAACAGGACCTGCCACTCCGGAGCGGTCTCGAGGACCCCCTCCCAGCGGTAGACGGACATGACCGGGCCGACGATCTGCGCACAGGCGGCGAGCCGCGCCTCCACCGCGCCGCGCGCTAGGGCCGCCGCCTTGTCGGCGCTGTCGGTCGTGGTCAGCACCGTCAGCGCGGTGGGTGCGATCGGGTCGGACTGTGGCGTCAGCCCTTCGGCCGGTGTCACTGGTTGTCTCCCTCGGGCGGTAGGGCGGTCGGCTTGCGGTCGGGCGGTCCACTGCTGTGCGCGTGGAACCGTACGCAAGGCAGTTGTACCGCCCGGACGCCTCAACCGCTGCGGTGCCTCGACCGCGCAAGGCCTCAGCTGCCGTAGGGGCGGACCGACTTGGCGTCCCGCAGGGCGATCGCCCACCACGCCAGCTGATCGAGCACGGTCTTCGCGGCCGCTGTGCAGGCCGCTGGATCCCGGTGCTGTCCGTCCTGGTCGAAGTGGGCACGCGCGTTGTGGAAGCTGACCGTGTCACGGACCGTCACGGCATGCATCTCGGCGAACACCTGACGCAGTTGCTCGACGGCGCGGAGGCCGCCCGAGATCCCGCCGTAGGAGACGAAGCCGACCGGCTTGGCCTCGGAGCCATGGGGTGAGCTTCATACCTGAAGCGTGATTGAGGCAAGTGACGCCGGCCCGCGCCACCCATGTCACCCGTTCGGCAAAGTGGGCCCGGTCGGCCTGTCGGCCGCCCGTCACCGCGCTGACCTGCCGGAACGCGGCTCAGGGGGGGCTGCACGAGGGCCCTGGCCGCAAAATCTGACGAAGCATCAGCATGCGCACTCGGCGTGCCGCCCGTTTCCTCGTACAAGGAGCACGGACCGGTCCGGTTCCGCCTGTGCCACTCGGAATCGCCTGTGCACTCGGAGGAGCACCCACGATGGGACGTAAGCGACACGGCGCACCTCTGGTCGCCGGCCGGCTCACCGTGGCGCACAGCATCCGGCCGGGCACCTCCGGCACAGGGGCCGCCTGCCGCAAAGGCAGGTTCCCCACCGGCGATCCGATCGTCGCTGCCACCGGACCGGAGAGTCATGAAGACCGGCGTCGGCGGCGGTACGACGAAGGTCACCGACACCACCCAGGTCGCGGCGGGAGTGGCCGTTCTGGCCGCAGCCGCCGTCGGCGGTACCTGGCTCCTGCGTTGCCGGGCGAGCGGCACGCAGAGCTGACCGGACGCCCTCCGCTGTCCACCGGTACCGCCCCGTCCCTGCCTCTGGAAGCTTCTCGCTTCCGGAGGCAGGTCGACGCGGCATCCGCACCGGCGCCGGCCGGCCGATCCGGGGTCAGCCGGTCCACTGGTCGAACGCCAGCTTCGCGATCAACGAGAAGACGACCACCAGCAGCACCCCACGGACGAACCCGCTGCCCTTCTTCAGCGCCATGCGCGCGCCGACCGTGCCGCCGACCAGGTTGAAGAGCGCCATCAGGGCGGCAAGCTTCCACAGCACCGTGCCCTGGTAGGCGAACATCGCCAGCGCGCCGCCGTTGGTGCAGACGTTTACGATCTTCGCGGTCGCCGAGGCCGTCACGAGGTCCATGTGCAGGATCGCGGTCAGCGCCAGGACCAGGAAGGTGCCGGTGCCGGGCCCGAACAGTCCGTCGTAGAAGCCGATGCCGACGCCCGCCAGCAGGATCGCGGCGGCGACCCGCTGCCGGGTGGCGGGCCCCGTGGCCGGGGCTGAACCGAAGGCGGGCTTCAGCATCACGAAGGCCGCGACACCGAGCAGCACGACCATGATGACGGGCCGCAGCACTTCGCTGCTGATCCCGGCGGCGAAGAACGCGCCGGTCATCGAACCGGCAAGGGCGGCGAGCCCGATCCGTACCGCGATCTTGACGTCGACGGGCGCTTTGCGTACGTACGTGACCGCCGCTCCCGACGTCCCGACGATCGCCACCGCCTTGTTCGTGCCGAGTATGTGGGCGGCGGGGACGTTCGGCAGCCCGAGCAGCAGTGCCGGGAGGAGCAGCAGCCCGCCTCCGCCCACCACTGCGTCGATCCAGCCCGCCACGGCCGCGGCGAGGCAGAGGACGACGATCATGGTCAGCGATATGTCAGGCACGATCGCGACCCTATGGACCAGTTACGTGTGCCGTCCATCGATCCCGGGAGAGTTGAGCCACATCTGAGGTTGGGCGGCGAACCGCCCTCACATGCCGGGACGCCCCGCGCTGAGGGCAGCGTTCCCCGCGGGAAACAGTGGGGATGCGGGCGGGAAACAGCCGCGCCGCAGGCTGCTGGCATGACCTCGGAAACACGTGTAGTGGTGATCGGCGGCGGGATGGCGGGCGCCCGGCTCGCCCAGCAGCTCGCGCCGTCTCCCGGCACGGCGGTAACCGTACTCGGCGAGGAGTCGCACGCGCCGTACAACCGGGTGCTGCTCGCCGAGGTCCTCGCGGGCCGGTACGGGCCCGACGTCATCGCCCTGCCCTCCCCCGGCCCGGCGCTCCGGGCCGGGGTGCGGGCGGTCCGGGTCGACCGCGCCGACAAGGTGGTGCAGTGTGACGACGGCAGCGTCGTCGGATACGACACGCTCGTCCTGGCCACCGGGTCGAACCCGGTCCTGCCGCCATTGCGCGGTCTCGGCCGCGATCTGCCGTCCGGCGTCCACCCGTTCCGCACGATGGACGACTGCGTGGCCCTCTCCGCCGCCGCGAGTCCCGGTACCCGCGCCGTCGTCATCGGCGGCGGGCTGCTCGGGGTGTCGGCGGCCCGGGCGCTGGCGGAACGCGGCGCGCAGGTGGTGCTCGCCCAGCAGGGTGAGCACCTCATGGAACGGCAGCTGGACCGCGCCGCCTCGGCGCTCCTGCGCACCCACCTGGAAGGGCTGGGCGTAGAGGTCCACACGGAATGCCGGGTCCGCGGCCTGCGCTGCGAGCCCGCGGGGGCCGGGACGGGCACGCGCCCGAGCGGCGCGGGGCCCGGGGCCGGGGTCGTCTCGGCCGTCGAGCTTGCCGACGGGTACGCGCTCGACGCCGATCTCGTCGTCCTCGCCTGCGGAGTCCGGCCGAGGACCGGCCTCGCGCTGGCCGCGGGGCTCGACGTACGACGCGGCATCGTCGTCGACGACGAGCTGCGTACGTCCGACCCCCACATCCGCGCCATCGGCGACTGCGCCGAACACGCCGGCACGCTGTACGGCCTGGCCGGCCCGGCGCTGGAGCAGGCCGACGTCCTGGCCCGGCTGCTGACCTCCGCACCCGCGGCCACCGCGCCGCGCTACTCCGGCACCCGCGCGCTGACCAGGCTCACCCTCGCGCACGCCGATCCGGGCGGCCCGGACACGGACCCCGGCCGTAATCCGCACCCGCGGCCGCTCGACCTCGCCGCCTTCGGCGAGACGACCCCGCTGCCCGGGGACGACGTCCTGCACCTGGCCGACGCCACCCGCAGCACATACCGCAAGGTCGTCGTCCGCGGCGACCGCCTGGTCGGCGGCGTGCTGCTCGGCGATCTCGGCACCGTCGGCGCCCTCGCCCGTACCTGGGAGGGCGACGAGCCGCTCCTGGATTCCCCGGCGAATCCGCTGCTCCACCTGCTCACCAACGATGGAGGCTCCTGATGTCCGCCCAGTCCAGCCAGTCCGCTCCGACGATCGTCCTGGTCGGCCACGGAATGGTCGGCCAGCGCTTCCTGGAGGCGCTCGCCGACCGGGGGGTGACCGAGCGGGCCCGCGTCGTGGTGCTCTGCGAGGAGCCCCGGCCCGCCTACGACCGGGTCCAGCTGACCTCCTACTTCGCCGGCCGCACCCCCGACGACCTGTCCCTCGTCGAGGCCGGCTTCATGGAGCGGCACGGCATCGAACTGCATCTGGGCGACCCCGCGCAGACCATCGACCGCACGGCCCGCACCGTCACCTCGCGCGCCGGGCAGGTGTTCGCGTACGACACCCTGGTCCTGGCCACCGGCTCGTACCCGTTCGTACCGCCCGTCCCCGGCAAGGACGCGACGGGCTGTTTCGTCTACCGGACCATCGAGGACCTGCTCGCGATCGAGGAGTACGCCAAGGACAGCGCCACCGGCGCCGTCGTGGGCGGTGGCCTCCTCGGCCTGGAGGCGGCCGGGGCGCTGAAGGGGCTCGGCCTGGCCACGCACATCGTGGAGTTCGCACCCCGGCTGATGCCGGTCCAGGTCGACGAGGGCGGCGGCGCGGCGCTGCTGCGCACGATCGAGTCGATGGGGCTCTCCGTCCACACGGGCGTGGGCACCCAGGAGGTGCTTGCCAACCCGGAGACGGGCACAGTGACCGGGATGCGGCTGTCGGACGGTTCGACGGTCGCCACGGACCTCGTCGTCTTCTCGGCCGGTGTGCGCCCGCGCGACCAGCTGGCCCGGGACTGCGGCCTGGCGGTCGGCGAGCGTGGCGGAATCACCGTCGACGAGCAGTGCCGGACCTCCGACCCTGATGTGTACGCGATCGGGGAGTGCGCCCTCGCCGCCGACGGCCGGGTGTACGGCCTGGTCGCGCCCGGCTACGAGATGGCGGAGACGGTCGCGGGCGCCCTCGACGGGTCGGCCGGATCCTTCACCGGGGCGGACCTGTCGACCAAGCTCAAGCTGCTCGGCGTGGACGTCGCATCCTTCGGTGACGCGCACGGGGCCGGGGACGGCTGCCTGGACGTGGTCTACTCCGACTCCCGCTCGGGCGTGTACAAGAAGCTCGTGGTGGGCCAGGACGGGACGCTGCTGGGCGGGGTGCTGGTCGGTGACGCCGATGCGTACGGCATGCTGCGCCCGCTCACGGGCTCCGTCCCGCCGGTGTCACCGGAGCAACTGGTGCTCCCCGCGGGGATCGGCGCCCCGGCCGCGCTCGGCCCGGCCGCGCTGCCGGACGAGGCGGTCATCTGCTCCTGCCACAACGTCACCAAGGGCGCGATCCGCGGAGCGGTCACCGAGCACGCGTGCACCACCGTGCCGGAGGTGAAGAAGTGCACCAAGGCCGGTACCGGCTGCGGCAGTTGCGTCAAGGTCCTCACCACCCTCGTCAACGACGAGCTGGAGACCCAGGGCGTGAGCGTCGACAAGGGGCTGTGCGGCTGCTTCGCCTACACCCGGGCCGAGCTGTACGAGATCGTCCGCACGCTGCGCCTCACCTCGTTCGCCGAGCTGCTGGACGGCCACGGGCGCGAGGGGGCCCGTGGCGGCGAGGGGTGCGAGGTCTGCAAGCCGACCGTCGGGTCCGTCATCGCCTCACTCGCGCCGACGATCGGCGCCGACGGCTATGTGCTGGCCGGCGAACAGGCCGCGCTGCAGGACACCAACGACCACTTCCTGGCGAACATGCAGCGCAACGGCTCCTACTCGGTCGTGCCGCGCATCCCCGGCGGTGAGATCACTCCGGACAAGCTGATCGTGATCGGCGAGGTGGCCCGCGACTTCGGGCTCTACACGAAGATCACCGGCGGCCAGCGGATCGACCTGTTCGGCGCCCGCGTCGAACAGCTCCCCCTGATCTGGACCCGGCTGGTGGACGCGGGGTTCGAGTCGGGGCACGCGTACGGCAAGGCGCTGCGCACCGTGAAGTCCTGCGTGGGGCAGACCTGGTGCCGCTACGGCGTCCAGGACTCCGTACGCATGGCGATCGATCTCGAGCTGCGCTACCGGGGACTGCGGGCGCCGCACAAGCTGAAGTCCGCGGTCTCGGGCTGCGCCCGCGAATGCGCGGAGGCGCAGAGCAAGGACTTCGGCGTGATCGCGACGGCGAGCGGCTGGAACCTCTACGTCGGCGGCAACGGCGGCGCCACTCCGCGCCACGCGGACCTGATCGCCCAGGACCTGTCGGACGCCGAGCTGGTCCGGCTCATCGACCGGTTCCTGATGTTCTACATCCGTACCGCGGACCGGCTGGAGCGCACCGCGACGTGGCTGGAGCGCCTGGAGGGCGGCCTCGACCACCTCAGGGACGTCATCGTGCACGACTCGCTCGGGCTGTGCGCCGAGCTCGAGGCGCAGATGGCCGACCATGTGGCCCACTACCGCGACGAATGGGCCGAGACGATCAACGACCCGGACCGGCTGCGCCGATTCGTCTCCTTCGTCAACGCGCCCGACGCACCCGACCCGTCGGTGCGGTTCGTACCGGAGCGCGACCAGGTCAAGCCGGACCTGACGGTGCTGTCCGGCCCGGTGATACCCGTCCGCACGCTCGAAGGGACCACGGCACGATGACTCTCCAACTCATGCTGCAGGACGACTGGTTCACGGTCTGCGAACTGTCCGCGCTCACTCCGGGCCGGGGCGTGGCGGCGCTGCTCCCGGACGGCAGCCAGGCGGCGGTCTTCCTGGACCGGTCGGGGCGGGCTCACGCGATCGCCAACCGCGACCCGTTCACCGGGGCGCAGGTTCTCTCGCGCGGGTTGCTGGGCTCCCGGGACGGCCGCCCGTTCGTCGCCTCGCCGCTGCTCAAGCAGCGCTTCGACCTGGAGTCCGGGCGCTGCCTGGACGACGAGTCACTGTCCGTCCAGGTCTTCACATGCCGCCGGGCGGCAGCAGCCTGACGGCCGAATGGGCGGCGGGCGTGGCCTACGAGGGGCTCGGGGTGTGAGCCCCCCGTAGTGGCGGGTGCGGTGGACCCTGCCGCCCGTCAGCCCTGCGGCTCCACGGCGGACGGGTCCATCCACATGACCTCCCAGATGTGGCCGTCCGGGTCCTGGAAGGAACGGCCGTACATGAACCCGTGGTCCTGGGGCTCGCTCGCCTCGGAGCCGCCGGCCCCGAGTGCGCCGTCGGCCAGCTCGTCGACCTTGGCCCGGCTCTCGGCGCTCAGGCAGAGGAGGACCTCGGTGGTCTTCGAGGAGTCCGCGATCTCCTTCTTCGTGAAGTCCTTGAAGCGCGGCTCGGTGAGAAGCATGGCGTAGATCGTGTCGCTGATGACCAGACAGGCACAGTTCTCGTCGCTGAACTGTGCGTTGAAGGAGTAGCCGACCTTGCTCCAGAACGCCTTGGTGGTCTCGAGGTCCTTGACCGGGAGGTTGACGAAGATCATCGTGGGCATGAGCCGTCTCTCTTCTCTCGTTCGCCTGCCGGGTGGCGGCGCTTTCGATAGGTAGACCCTGGCGCCCTGCGGAACTCATCGCTCGTCGGAAAATAGTTTCCGGCGGCTTCCGGCCGTCTCCGGCAGCCGCGGTCTCACCGCCCCGGTCTCACCGCCCCGGTCTCACGGTGTGCGGCCGGGGCGGTGAGGTTCTGGGGCGGGCTGCGGGCGCAGCGGGTGCTCAGGCGTAGAACGGGCCCGGCGTGGTCCAAGTGGTGTTGCCGAAGACGTTCAAGTCCTCAATGGTGATCTTCGGTGGTCGCGTGCGCAGCTGTGAAGCCGGAGAGGACAAGAGTCAGGCCGGCCAGTGACGCGACGAGCAGTCGCATCAGGTGTTTTGTCATGCTCGGGAAGCCAGTGTCACGCTGTCGGTCCCACTGCCGATCGCCCCGATCCTCACAAGCGGATGGCGGCCATGTGCTGGAACCGCACCCCACCCGGACGGACTTCTCCGCTTCACCGGTTGTTGCTGCCCCGTCTATTCGCGACTTCTAGGTTCCCGTAGCGCGCGACCCCGTAGCTGTCCGGCACGCGGGGCCACCTCCATCCTCTGGAGTGACCATGGAACGTCGCAGCCTCCTGCGCGCAGCAGTGATCGGTACCTCGGCTGCCGTCTTCGGCGGCACGCTCTCCCACGGCGCGGCCTACGCGGCGCCCGCCCAGCCCGGCCCCAGCCCGTACGGCCCGCTCGGCGCGGCCGACGCCAACGGCATCATGCTGCCCAGCGGGTTCACCAGCAGGGTGATCGCCCGTTCCGGACAGACGGTGTCCGGCACCTCGTACACCTGGCACAACGCCCCTGACGGCGGCGCCTGCTTCGCGGACGGCAGCGGCTGGATCTACGTTTCCAACTCGGAGATCAACCCCGGCGGCGGCGCCAGTGCGGTGAAGTTCAACTCCTCCGGCACCGTCACCGGCGCCTACCGGATCCTCTCCAACACCCGCCAGAACTGCGCCGGCGGCGCGACCCCGTGGAACACCTGGCTGTCCTGCGAGGAGGTGTCGCTCGGCTACGTCTACGAGACCAACCCGTGGGGCGGCACCAGTACCCGCCGTGACGCCATGGGCCGGTTCAAGCACGAGGCCGCGGCCGCCGACCCGGTCCGCCAGGTCATCTACATGACGGAGGACGAGACCAGCGGCTGCTTCTACCGGTTCATCCCGACCACGTGGGGCAACCTCTCCTCCGGCACTCTCCAGGTCCTCAAGGCCGGCACCGCCACGTCCGGCTCGTTCACCTGGGCGACGGTGCCCGACCCCGACGGCTCTCCGACCGTCACGCGCAGCCAGGTCTCCGGTTCGAAGAAGTTCAACGGCGGCGAAGGCTGTCACTACGCCGACAACACGGTCTGGTTCACGACCAAGGGTGACAACCGCGTCTGGCAGCTCAACCTGCAGAACAGCACCTACGAACTCGCCTATGACGACTCCCTGGTCCCCGGCGGCGCTGCCCCGCTGACCGGCGTGGACAACATCACCGGCTCCTCCTCCGGCGACCTGTTCGTGGCCGAGGACGGCGGCAACATGGAGATCTGCATCATCACGCCGAACGACGTCGTCGCGCCGTTCCTGCGGATCTCCGGACAGTCCGGCTCGGAGATCACCGGACCGGCCTTCTCCCCCAACGGCTCGCGGCTCTACTTCTCCAGCCAGCGTGGTGCGAGCGGTAGTTCGTCGGGTGGCATCACCTACGAGGTGACGGGGCCCTTCCGCGCCTAGCCCGGGAAGAGTCTCCGGCCGCTCCTCGGGCGGGGAGCCCGCAGGGTCGGCCAGGCCGCAGCAAGTGGCAGGCACAGCCCGCCGGCCCCTAACCGGTGGAGACCCCCATCGTGGCGCCGCCCCTCAGCAGGGCGGCGCCCAACGGCGTCACCGTGTGCAGGACGGAGTTGCCGTGCCGCAGGGTGGCGACCAGCCCGGCCTCGCGCAGTACGCACGCGTGCTGGCTCGCCGAGGCCAGGGACACCTCGGCCCGGCGGGCGAGTTCGCTGGTGGTGGCGCCGTTGCCGACGGCCCGCAGGACGGCCGAGCGGGTGTGGCCGACGAGCTTGCCGAGGGACTGGCCGGGGTCGGCCCGGTCGGGCGCCGTAAAGTGCTGCGCCGGATAGACGAGGACCGGCGGCAGCGCCGGGTCGTGCAGGGTCACCGCGGTCCGGCGGCAGAAGAACGACGGCTGCAGCAACAGCCCCCGCCCGTCCAGCCGCAGATCCCGGTCCACCGGGTAGTCCACCTCCAGTACCGGCGCCCGCCAGCGCAGCATGGGCGGCAGCGACGCCAGTAGTTCGTCCGCGCCGCCGTCCAGGAGCGCCCGGCCGCGCACGGCACGCTCCGACTCCACCTGGGTCTGGATGTGCGTCCAGTACGGCTCGATGGCCGCCCGGTGGTAGTTGCGCAGGGCACCGAGGAGCCGGCCGAGCGGCTGTACGCCGCCCTCGGACAGGGCTCGCAGCCAGCCGGGCAGATGGCGGCCCGCGGCAAGCAGGGAAAGCTCGGACCGCAGCCGCTCCCGCGGGGTCCCGCGCAGCGCGTCCAGAGCCGTGTCCATGCCTTGCAGGCCCTCGCTCGGCGTCAGAAAGTCCGGGAAATAGCCGCGGGCCGGTATCAGTGCAGCGAGCAGCCGCGTTTCACCATTCAACCGCGCCCGGGTTTCCCTTCGCCATTCACCGAAGACCACGGCGCCGCGCCGGTCTCTTATTCGGTGAAAGCTGAGAATGGTTTCCCACAAAGCGTCTGGTCTGGCGGCCATCCGCACCCCTGCCAGGTCCACTCCAGTGAAATGGATGCGCAGCACCGAACCCCCACCTGTTGCAACCGCAATCGTCCCGCCAACGAGTATGCACATCATCACAGGACGTCACCACGCCCTTTCGGCCACAGTTGAAACGCCTCGCGGCGTCCCCCGCCCGAACGAAATGCTGTACCCCGCCGGGCACACTCCAGAGCGTTCGGAAACGCACCGCGAAGGCCGTGGGGGGCTTTGCGGAGCATGGCGGCGGACGCTTTGGAAGCGCTTGACGTGTCCGGCAGCGTGACAGGAGGCGGCGGGTGGGTGGGGATCCGCACGCCGCCTCCTGCAGAATTCCTGCAGAATTCAACATTCGTTCTGCACCGTGAAAGGGCTTTCCGGGAGATGGCAGAAAAAATCCGACTCCCCGGCATGCCGAAGGGGCGGCACCCCGCACAAGGTGCCGCCCCTTCTCTCTGTGCGCCGGAACCGCCGTCGGGTCGGTGAGGGCCGGGTGCCGGGCCGGTGGGAGCAAGCCCCCACCGGCCCCCGACGTCAGCTCCGGGGTTCAGCGGGTCCGGTTCAGCGGCTGTCGCTGCCCTTCGACTCCGCGGCCGCACGCCCCGCTTCCAGTCGGGCCACCGGGATGCGGAACGGCGAGCAGGAGACGTAGTCCAGGCCCACCTCGTGGAAGAAGTGCACCGACTCCGGGTCGCCGCCGTGCTCACCGCAGACGCCGAGCTTGAGGTCGGGGCGGGTCGCCCGGCCGGCCTGGACCGCGCTGCGTACGAGTGAGCCGACGCCGTCCTTGTCGATGGTCTCGAACGGGGAGACTCCGAAGATCCCCTTCTCCAGGTATGCGGTGAAGAAGCTCGCCTCGACGTCGTCGCGGGAGAAGCCCCACACGGTCTGGGTGAGGTCATTCGTACCGAACGAGAAGAACTCCGCAGCCTCGGCGATCTGACCGGCGGTCAGCGCGGCGCGCGGCAGCTCGATCATCGTGCCGATGGTCAGCCTGAGTTCGGTGCCGGTGGCGGCCTCGACCTCGGCGATGACCTGGTCGGCCTCTTCGCGGACGATCTCCAGCTCCTGGACCGTGCCCACCAGCGGAATCATGATCTCCGCACGCGGGTCGCCCTTGGCGTTCTTGCGCTCGGCCGCGGCCTCGGCGATCGCCCGTACCTGCATGGCGAACAGGCCGGGGATGACCAGGCCGAGGCGTACACCGCGCAGGCCCAGCATCGGGTTCTGCTCGTGCAGCTTGTGTACGGCCTGGAGCAGCCGCAGGTCGTTCTCGTTCGCGTCCTTGCGGGACTCGGCGAGGGCGACCCGGACCGACAGCTCGGTGATGTCGGGCAGGAACTCGTGCAGCGGCGGGTCGAGCAGCCGGACGGTGACGGGCAGCCCGTCCATTGCCTCGAACAGCTCGATGAAGTCCTTCTTCTGCAGCGGAAGCAGGGCGCCGAGGGCCTGGTCGCGCTCGTCCTCCGTGTCGGCCAGGATGAGCCGCTCGACCATCTCACGGCGTTCACCGAGGAACATGTGCTCGGTGCGGCACAGGCCGATGCCCTGGGCGCCGAATCGGCGAGCGCGCAGGGCGTCCTCGGCGTTGTCGGCGTTGGCGCGTACGCGCAGTCGGCGCACCCGGTCGGCGTACGCCATGATCCGGTGCACGGCGGCGACCAGCTCGTCCGCGTCGTCGGCACCCGCGTGCATCCGGCCCTCGAAGTACTCGACGACCGGGGACGGCACGACCGGGACCTCACCGACGTACACCTTGCCGGTGGAGCCGTCGATGGAGACGACGTCGCCCTCTTCGATCACGATGCCGCCCGGCGCGGTCATCCGGCGCCGCTTGGTGTCGACCTCGAGCTCCTCGGCGCCGCAGACACAGGTCTTGCCCATGCCGCGCGCGACGACGGCGGCGTGCGAGGTCTTGCCGCCCCGGGAGGTCAGGATGCCCTCGGCGGCGATCATGCCGTTGAGGTCGTCGGGGTTGGTCTCACGGCGGATGAGGATGACCTTTTCGCCGGAACGGGACCACTTGACCGCGGTGTACGAGTCGAAGACGGCCTTGCCGACCGCGGCGCCCGGTGAGGCGGCGATACCGCGGCCGATCTTCTCGGCCTTGGCCGACTCGTCGAAGCGCGGGAACATAAGCTGCGCGAGCTGAGCGCCGTTGACGCGCTGCAGCGCCTCGGCCTCGTCGATGAGGCCCTGGTCGACGAGCTGCGTGGCGATCCGGAAGGCGGCACCGGCGGTGCGCTTGCCGACACGGGTCTGGAGCATCCACAGCTGGCCGCGTTCGATGGTGAACTCGATGTCGCACAGGTCCTTGTAGTGCGTCTCGAGCGTTTCCATGATCTGCATCAGCTGGTCGTACGACGCCTTGTCGATGCTCTCGAGCTCGGCGAGCGGGACCGTGTTGCGGATACCGGCGACGACGTCCTCGCCCTGCGCGTTCTGCAGGTAGTCGCCGTACACGCCCTGGTGACCGCTGGCGGGGTCGCGGGTGAAGGCGACGCCCGTCCCGGAGTCGGGACCGAGGTTGCCGAAGACCATGGAGCAGATGTTGACCGCGGTGCCGAGGTCGCCGGGGATGCGCTCCTGACGGCGGTAGAGCTTGGCGCGGTCGGTGTTCCACGAGTCGAAGACCGCGCGGACGGCGAGGTCCATCTGCTCACGCGGGTCCTGCGGGAACTCGCGGCCGGCCTCGCGGGAGACGGTCTTCTTGAAGTTCTTGACGAGCTTCTTGAGGTCGGCGGCCTCGAGGTCGACGTCGCTGATGACGCCCTTGGCCTGCTTGGCCTCCTCGAGCGCGTCCTCGAAGAGCTCGCCGTCGACGCCGAGCACGGTCTTGCCGAACATCTGGATGAGGCGCCGGTAGGAGTCCCAAGCGAACCGCTCGTCGCCGGCCTGGTTGGCGAGACCCGCCACGGACTCGTCGGAGAGCCCGATGTTGAGAACGGTGTCCATCATGCCGGGCATCGAGAACTTGGCGCCGGAGCGGACGGAGACGAGCAGCGGGTCGTCGGCCTGGCCGAGGTTCTTGCCCATCTTCTGCTCCAGCGCGGCGAGGTGCGCACTCACCTCGTCGCGCAGCGCGGCCGGCTCCTCACCGCTGTCGAGGTAGACCTTGCACGCCTCGGTGGTGATGGTGAAGCCGGGGGGAACCGGCAGACCGAGGTTGGTCATCTCGGCGAGGTTCGCGCCCTTCCCGCCGAGGAGGTCCTTGAGGTCCCTGTTGCCCTCAGTGAAGTCGTACACGAACTTCTGGGGCTCGGGCTGGGATACGTGGGGATCTTTGTTTTCCGACACGGGATCTCGACTCCTCGAGCGACGGCTGCCCTGACGGCGAGGAACATACCCAGATCGAAGGCGCCTGGGTACGTCCACTTGGCCGTCATACGGCTGTAACCACTCGTCCGCCACCAGATCGAAAGTGACTGACGCGTAGCGGATCTCCGCCACTCCCGTATAACTCCTGAACGCAATATGACACAACGCAACACCAGGGCCGTTGACGACCACACAGAGCGACTGTTCAGGTGATCTGTTGAACGCGCAAAGGGTGGCACTGAGTGCCACCCTTTGAGAGGTGCAGCCGGACTCAAGTTGCTCATCTGAGCGCCACCCCTATCAAGGGTGGCGAGAATCACGCCGCTCGGCGGGCCCGAATTCCAGGATCCGGACCCCCTGACCATGCCCTTGGCGCCCCTAACCGCCCGAGGTGTCCAGTTCCGCATCCGCACTCACACCCGCACAGTCGTAGGGGTCCTTGAGCCAACCGTCCGGGAGGACGACCCGGTTGTTGCCCGACGTACGGCCACGCGGGCCTTCCGCTCCCAGCGGCCAGGACTGATCCAGATCGAGCTCGCTCAGATGAGCGTCCATCTCGGCGAGCGAGGAGGTGATCGCAAGCTTCTTGCGCATCTCCGAACCGACCGAGAAGCCCTTGAGGTACCAGGCCACGTGCTTGCGGAAGTCGATCACTCCGCGAGCCTCGTCGCCGATCCACTCTCCCAGCAGCTCCGCGTGCCGCCGCATGACGACCGCGACCTCCTTCAGGGTGGGGGTGGCGTAGGTACCCGTGCCCTCGAAGGCGGCCACCAGATCACCGAAGAGCCAGGGCCGGCCCAGGCAGCCGCGTCCCACGACCACTCCGTCACAACCCGTCTCACGCATCATCCGCAGCGCGTCGTCCGCCGACCAGATGTCTCCGTTGCCGAGCACCGGAATCTCAGGGACGTGCTCCTTGAGCCGCGCGATGGCGTCCCAGTCCGCCGTACCGCCGTAGTGCTGGGCCGCCGTCCGGCCGTGCAGCGCGATCGCCGTGACGCCCTCCTCGACCGCGATCCGGCCGGCGTCGAGGTAGGTGATGTGGTCGTCGTCGATGCCCTTGCGCATCTTCATCGTCACCGGCAGGTCACCGGCGCCCGCGACCGCCTCCCGCAGGATCGAGCGCAGCAGGTTCCGCTTGTAGGGAAGGGCCGAGCCACCGCCCTTGCGGGTGACCTTGGGCACGGGACAGCCGAAGTTCAGGTCGATGTGGTCGGCCAGGTCCTCGTCCACGATCATGCGCGCGGCCTTGCCGACGGTGGCGGGGTCGACTCCGTACAGCTGAATCGAGCGCGGCTTCTCGCTCTTGTCGAAGTGGATCAGCTGCATGGTCTTCTCGTTGCGCTCGACCAGCGCCCTCGTCGTGATCATCTCGCTCACGAACAGGCCCTTACCGCCGGAGAACTCGCGGCAGAGGGTACGAAATGGCGCATTGGTGATGCCGGCCATGGGAGCAAGCACGACGGGCGGCTGCACGGGGTGGGGGCCGATCGAGAGCATCGTGGACGGGATCGTGGACGGGGTGGTCATTGACCCATTGTCGCGCACGGCGGCGGTGGCGAGTTGAACGTACGATGCGTGCATGCCCGAGACAGGCCCTCGCAGGCGGCTGCTCGTGCTGGCGATCTGCTGTATGAGCCTGCTGATCGTCAGCCTCGACAACACGGTTCTCAATGTTGCCCTCCCGTCCATGCGGAACGAGCTGGGCGCGAGCGTCGCGGGCATGCAGTGGACCCTCGACGCGTACACCCTGGTCCTGGCCTCGCTGCTGATGCTGGCCGGCTCGACCGCCGACCGGATCGGCCGCCGCAGGGTCTTCAAAGCGGGTCTCGTCCTCTTCACGCTCGGCTCGCTGCTCTGCTCACTCGCGCCCACCCTCGAATCGCTCGTCGTCTTCCGCATGGTGCAGGCGGTCGGCGGTGCGATGCTCAACCCCGTGGCGATGTCGATCATCACGAACACGTTCACGGAGCCGCGCGAGCGCGCCCGCGCCATCGGCGTATGGGGCGGGGTCGTCGGCATCTCCATGGCCGCCGGCCCGGTGATCGGCGGGCTCCTGGTGGACAGTGTCGGCTGGCGCTCCATCTTCTGGATCAACCTGCCGGTGGGGCTGGCCGCGCTGCTGCTCACCATCCGGTACGTGCCGGAGTCGCGCGCCCCGAAGCCGCGCCGCGCCGACCCGGTCGGGCAGCTGCTGGTCATCGCCCTGCTCGGCTCACTCACCTACGCGATCATCGAGGTACCCTCGGCCGGCTGGACCTCGCCGCTGATCCTCGGTTGCGCAGGGACGGCTGTGCTCGCCCTGGCCGGCCTGCTCCTGTACGAGCCGAGGCGCGCCGAACCGCTGATCGATCTGCGTTTCTTCCACAGCGCACCGTTCAGTGGCGCGACGGTCCTCGCGGTGTGCGCTTTCGCCGCGCTGAGCGGCTTCCTCTTCCTGAACACCCTCTACCTGCAGGACGTCCGCGGACTCTCGGCGCTGCGCGCCGGACTGTTCATGCTCCCGATGGCGGCCATGACGTTCGTCTGCGCGCCGCTGTCGGGCCGCCTGGTCGGCAGCCGGGGGCCGCGGCTCTCCCTGCTGGTGGCCGGGGTGACGATGGCAGGAAGCGGGCTGCTCTTCGCCGCGTTCGAGGCGGAGTCCTCCGACACCCTGATGTTCACCGGGTACGTACTGTTCGGCCTCGGATTCGGCATGGTGAACGCGCCGATCACCAACACCGCCGTCTCCGGGATGCCGCGCGCACAGGCCGGGGTAGCCGCAGCCGTCGCCTCCACCAGCAGGCAGATCGGCGGCACGCTGGGCGTGGCCGTGATCGGCGCGGTGCTTGCGGCGGGAGTGCAGAGCGCACCGTCGTACACGGCGGGGTTCGTCGAGGCGAGCCGGCCCGCCTGGTGGATCATCACGGGCTGCGGTCTGGCCGTACTCGTGGCAGGGGCGCTGACCAGCGGGCCCTGGGCGCAGGAGACCGCGCGACGCACGGCGGCCCGCCTGGCGGAGGTACCGGCCGACGACAGGGCACCGTCCTCCAGCCACGCATGAGGCCCGGGACCACAAGAACGGGAGTTCAGGTGGTCCGGGCCTTTGCGTGTGTGCCGGGGACGGTCAGTCCTGAGCGGCGGTCTCGCCGTCGGTGGCGTCGTCGGTGGCGCCGTTCTGGTTGGCCTCCGCCCGCTCGCGCATCTTGCGCAGCAGCTCCTGCTTCTGGTCGGCGGCCGTCTTGCGGTCCGCGTTACGCGCGGGACCGTTGCCCAGCTGGTCGGCGCGGGACACCTTCTTGCGCTGTCCGCCGACGCCGAGAAGGTTGTTGCGGCTTTTTGCCACGGGGTTCTCCCGAAGTGATGAGAAGTGATCTGCGGAATCGTCTGGTGAGGGGCGGGCCGTGACCGCCACGCCCTCTCACTCGTAGATCTGGAAGAACATGCCCGTGACGCTACCACCGGCGGGCCTTCGCGGTTCACGCATTTCGACTGGGGTGCGGCAGGCCGCCACGCCGGCCTCTCCGACTGGGCCGGAGCTCATCCGCCGGGCCGGCCTCCGGGGACCGCGGGCCCCGCCTAGGACTGCTGGGGATCCACCGTCGCCTGGTGTGCCTCGGCGAGGTGCTCCTCGGCCTTCAGCCAGGGCAGGAACTGCGCGCTCTTGCGCCAGCCGCAGGTGTCGCAGGTCAGCGACTTCTGGATGCCCGCCTTCTGCACCCGCACGACATGCTCGCGGCCATGCTGGTCCCATCTGCTGACTCTGCTGGTGGTCATGGACGGCATCTGTGCCTCCTGGAGACGATGGGCCACAGTCTGCTGCACAGCCCGACCGCCCCTCAGCCGATTCCCGGAAGGCGAAAGCCCCCGGGTCCGCCCAGCGGCTCCGGGGGCTTTCGCCCTGACGTCTACGGGTGTCAGCAGCCGAGGAGGCGGCCACCCAGGTAGGACTGGATCTGGTCCAGGGAGACGCGCTCCTGCTTCATGGTGTCGCGCTCACGCACGGTCACCGCGTCGTCGTCGAGGGTGTCGAAGTCGACGGTGACGCAGAACGGCGTACCGATCTCGTCCTGGCGGCGGTAGCGGCGGCCGATGGCACCGGCGTCGTCGAACTCGATGTTCCAGTTCTTGCGCAGGTCGGCCGCCAGGCCCTTGGCCTTCGGGGAGAGCTGCGGGTTGCGGGACAGCGGCAGGACCGCGACCTTGACCGGGGCCAGCCGCGGGTCGAGGCGCATCACGGTGCGCTTCTCCATGACGCCCTTGGCGTTCGGGGCCTCGTCCTCGATGTACGCGTCGAGCATGAAGGCCAGCATGGCGCGGTTGACGCCGGCCGCCGGCTCGATGACGTACGGAGTCCAGCGCTCGCCGGCCTCCTGGTCGAAGTAGGACAGGTCCTGGCCGGAGGCCGCGGAGTGCGCCTTGAGGTCGAAGTCGGTGCGGTTGGCCACACCCTCGAGCTCGGAGAACTCATTGCCGCCGAAGTTGAAGCGGTACTCGATGTCGGCGGTGCGCTTCGAGTAGTGGGAGAGCTTCTCCTTCGGGTGCTCGTACCAGCGGATGTTCTCCTCGCGGATGCCGAGGTCGCGGTACCAGTTCCAGCGCTGCTCCATCCAGTACTCGTGCCACTGCTCGTCCTCGCCGGGCTTGACGAAGAACTCCATCTCCATCTGCTCGAACTCGCGGGTACGGAAGATGAAGTTGCCGGGAGTGATCTCGTTGCGGAAGGACTTGCCCATCTGGGCGATACCGAAGGGCGGCTTCTTGCGCGACGTCTGCTGCACGGCGGCGAAGTTGGTGAAGATGCCCTGCGCGGTCTCGGGGCGCAGGTAGGCGCGCGAGCCGGTGTCCTGCGTCGGGCCGAGGTGCGTCTCGAGCATGCCGGAGAACTGCTTGGGCTCGGTGAAATGGCCCTTGGTGCCGCAGTGCGGGCAGTTGATGTCGGCGAGGCCGTTGGCCGGCTCCCTGCCGTGCTTGGCCTCGTACGCCTCGATCAGGTGGTCCGCGCGGTGCCGCTTGTGACACGCGGTGCACTCGGTCAGCGGGTCGGAGAAGGTCGCGACATGGCCGGAGGCCTCCCAGACCTCGGGAGCCAGGATCACCGACGAGTCAAGGCCGACCACGTCCTCGCGCGACGTGACCATGGCGCGCCACCACTGGCGCTTGATGTTCTCCTTGAGCTCCACACCCAGTGGTCCGTAGTCCCAGGCGGCACGCTGACCGCCGTAGATCTCGCTGCACGGGTAGACGAAGCCACGGCGCTTGCTCAGGCTGACGATGGTCTCGATCTTGTCGGCGGCCACGGTGCTCTCTTCATTACGACGGCGAACGGCGAATGCTTCAGATTACCGGCGCCCGCACCCCCCTTATCAAATCGGTCCGCGTTCGAGCGGGAGGCAGGTGCCGAGTTGGACGATTGTTGACAATCGTTTCCAGTTTTGTTGAAAATGAGTGTCATGAACGTACGACGCCTCATACCCGCTGCCGCCATCGCCGGATCCGTGACCCTCGGCATGGTGGCCCTGTCAGCCTGCTCCTCCTCCAGTGCGACAGGCAAGGACAGCGGGAAGCTCGACGTCGTGGCGTCGTTCTACCCGATGCAGTTCCTGGCCGAGGAGATCGGCGGTGACCACGTCGCCGTGAGCACCCTCACCAAGCCGGGCGTCGAGCCCCACGACCTCGAGATCACCCCGCAGCAGACCGCGGAGGTCGGCGAGGCCGACATGGTCCTCTACCTCAAGAGCCTCCAGCCCGCGGTCGACAAGACCGTCGAGCAGGCCGGCGTGAAGCACACCGTCGATGCCGCGACCCTCACCGAGCTCGAAGCGCACGGCGCCGGGGACGCGGAAGAGGAGCACGCCGGGGACGAACACGCCGGAGAGGAACACAGCCACGACGAGGCGGGTGCCGACCCGCACGTATGGCTGGACCCGGCGAAGTACGCCGAGGTCGCCGCCGGCGTCGGCAAGGCCATGGAGAAGGCCGACCCGGACCACGCCGCGGACTACAAGAAGAACACCGACGCGCTGGTCGGCAAGCTCACCGCCCTGGACACCGAGTTCAAGGACGGCCTGAAGAACACGACCAGGAAGACCTTCATCACCACCCACTCCGCCTTCGGCCACCTCGCCGAGCGCTACGGACTGGACCAGGAGGGCATCTCCGGTCTCGACCCCGAGTCCGAGCCCAGCCCGGCCCGGATGAAGGAGCTCCAGAAGGTCGCCGAGCAGGAGAAGGTCACCACCGTCTTCTTCGAAACGCTCGCCAGCGACAAGACCGCGAAGACGCTCGCCGCGGACACCGGGCTGAAGACGGACGTACTCGACCCGCTCGAGGGAATCACCGACAAGTCCCAGGGCGATGACTACTTCGGCGTCATGCGGGCCAACCTGGCGAACCTGCAGAAGGCGCTCGGCGCGAAGTGAGTTCAGCGACAGCAGCATCGGAGGCGCGAGCCATGACAGCGAAGAGCCTGCAGGACCAGCCCGTCATATCCCTGCGCGGAGGCACAGCCTCGCTCGGCTCGCGTCCCGTGCTGCGCGGGATCGACCTCACCGTGCACCACGGTGAGGTCGTCGCGCTGCTCGGCGCCAACGGCTCCGGCAAGTCCACCGCCGTACGCGCCGTAGTGGGACAGGTCCCGCTCTCCGGCGGTGAGCTGTCCCTCTTCGGTACCGACCACAGGCGCTTCCGGGACTGGTCGCGCATCGGCTATGTACCCCAGCGCACCACCGCCGCGAGCGGAGTGCCGGCCACCGTGCGCGAGGTCGTCTCCGCCGGGCGGCTGGCCCGGACGAAGCTCGGGCTGCTGCGGAAGGCCGACCGGGCCGCCGTCGACCGGGCGCTGGAGCTCGTCGGTATGCGGGACCGGGCCAAGGACTCCGTGAACGCGCTCTCCGGCGGCCAGCACCAGCGGGTACTGATAGCCCGGGCGCTCGCCGTCGAACCCGAACTCCTGATCATGGACGAGCCGATGGCAGGGGTCGACCTGGCCAGCCAGGAGGTCCTCGCGGGCACCCTGCGCGAGCAGGTCACGGCCGGTGTCACCGTGCTGCTCGTCCTGCACGAACTCGGCGCGCTCGAACCGCTCATCGACCGCGCCGTCGTGCTGCGCGACGGCTGCGTCGTGCACGACGGGCCGCCCCCGGAGGCGGTCGGCCAGCACGCGCTGCCCGGCCACGACCACGTACACCCGCACGAGGCGCAACACGCCGAGCCGATCCGGACGGGGCTGCTGACCTGATGGACATCCTGAACTACGACTTCATGCAGCGGGCGCTCCTCGCCGCACTGCTCGTCGGCCTCACCGCCCCCGCCATCGGCACGTATCTCGTCCAGCGCCGCCAGGCGGTCATGGGCGACGGTATCGGCCACGTCGCCATGACCGGCGTAGCCCTCGGCTTTCTGCTGAACACCAGCCCGGTGTGGATGGCCACGCTGATCGCCGTCCTCGGTGCCGTCGGCATGGAGATGATCCGCTCACGCGGGAAGACCAGCGGTGACATCGCGCTCGCCATGCTCTTCTACGGCGGCCTGGCCGGCGGCGTGATGATCATCAACCTGGCGCCGGGCGGTTCCACCGCGAACCTCACCAGTTACCTCTTCGGCTCGATCACCACCGTCTCGACCGAGGACGTCACGGCCGTGGTCCTCCTCGCCGCATTCGTGATCGCGGTCACGCTGGGGTTGCGCAAGCAGCTGTTCGCCGTCTGCCAGGACGAGGAGTTCGCCCGGGTGACCGGCCTCCCGGTCCGGCTGCTCAACTTGCTCGTCGCGGTCACCGCCGCGGTCACCGTCACGGTCGCCATGCGCATCGTCGGTCTGCTGCTGGTCAGCGCGATGATGGTGATACCGGTCGCGGCGGCCCAGCGTGTCACCCGTGGCTTCGCCGCGACGCTGGGCCTCGCCATGGGGATCGGCGTCGCGGTCGCCGTGAGCGGGACTGTCACGACGTTCTACGTGGACGCCCCGTCCGGAGCCGCCATCGTGCTGATGGCCATCGGTGTCTTCCTGGTTCTGTCCGTTGCCTCGACACCCCTGGCCAGGAAACGCGCCCGCGCCGCACAGGCAGCGGAGGCGGAATGCACCCTGGACATGCCCGGTTCACGTCGTCCTCACGACGATGTGAAGGTCTGACCACGGCATCGGGCACGTGCCGCCTGGCACAATGACCCGACAGCTGATGTGAGGAGGCACCTGTGGCGACTGCGCCTGGCGAAATGAACACAGCGCCAGTACGAGGACGATCCACCCGGCAGCGTGCCGCTGTGGCGGCGGCGCTCGACGAGGTGGACGAGTTCCGCAGTGCCCAGGAGCTGCACGACATGCTCAAGCACCGCGGCGACTCGGTGGGGCTGACCACCGTCTACCGGACGCTTCAGTCCCTCGCCGACGCGGGCGAGGTCGATGTACTGCGCACCAGTGAAGGCGAGGCCGTCTACCGGCGCTGTTCTTCCGGTGAGCACCATCATCACCTGGTGTGCCGGATGTGCGGCAAGGCGGTCGAGGTCGAGGGCCCGGCGGTGGAGAAGTGGGCCGAGGCGATCGCCGCGGACCACGGTTTCGTGAACGTCGCCCACACGGTGGAGGTCTTCGGCACCTGCGCGGAGTGTGCGGCGGGGGCCACGAAGAACTGACGTGCAGGGGGTCTCGTCCCCCGGCCGGCGCGCGAACAGCAATCGGCGGTGTCCCGCCCGCACCTGCGGGCGGGACACCGCCTCCGCGTTCAGGCCCGGCCGCAACTCCCCCTGCGGCTCGGTGGCCGGCCGGGTCAGACGGCCGAACCCCGGGCCTCCACCTCGTTCGGCAGCGCCCCGCCGAAGCGCCGGTCGCGCTGCGCGAACTCCAGGCAGGCCCGCCACAGGTCGCGGCGGTCGAAGTCCGGCCACAGCACGTCCTGGAAGACCATCTCCGCGTACGCGCTCTGCCAGATCAGGTAGTTGGACGTGCGCTGCTCACCGCTCGGGCGGACGAAGAGGTCCACGTCCGGCATGTCCGGGTAGTACAGGTACTTGGCGAAGGTCTTCTCGTTGACCTTGGCCGGGTCGAGCCTGCCCGCCGCGATGTCACGCCCTATCGCGGCCGCCGCGTCGGCGATCTCGGCGCGGCCGCCGTAGTTGACGCAGAAGTACAGCGTCATCGCGTCGTTGTCCTTCGTCTGCTCCTGGGCGACCTGGAGCTCCTGGACCACCGACTTCCACAGCTTGGGCATCCGGCCGGTCCACCGGATGCGGATGCCCAGTTCGTCCATCTGGTCGCGGCGGCGGCGGATCACGTCGCGGTTGAAGTTCATCAGGAACCGGACCTCGTCGGGCGAGCGCTTCCAGTTCTCGGTGGAGAACGCGTACAGCGAGAGGTTCTTGACGCCCATCTCCAGACAGCCGTTGAGCACGTCGAGCACGACGGACTCACCGACCTTGTGGCCCTCGGTGCGCGGCAGGCCGCGCTCCTTGGCCCACCGGCCGTTGCCGTCCATGACGACCGCGACATGCTTGGGCACCAGCTCGCCCGGGATCCTCGGCGGGCGCGCACCGGAGGGGTGCGGGTCGGGTGTCTTGTACTCGCGGCGAGGGCGCCCCAGAATCCCGCGTCGTGCCATGCGGTTCACATCTCCGATCTCGACTACTTCGCTTGCCGGCTTACCCGGTCCTACTTCTCGACGTACCTGAGCGAGCGCAGCCCGCGTTCCAAGTGCCAGTGGAGATAGGCGGACACCAGCCCACTGCCCTCCCGGACGTGCCGCGGCTCACACGCGTCCGCCGTCGCCCAGTCCCCCGTCAGCAGCGCGCTGAGCAGGCCGATTGCCTCCGCAGAGGGTACGACGCTTCCGGCCACCCGGCAGTCGGCACAGATGACACCCCCGGCCGCGACCGAGAAGAAACGGTTCGGCCCGTGCATGCCGCACCTGGCGCAGTCGTCGAAGCTGGGCGCGTAGCCGTTGACGGCGAGCGAGCGCAGCAGGAAGGCGTCCAGGATGAGGTTCGGCTCGTGCTCGGCGCGGGCGAGGGTGCGCAGCGCGCCGACGAGCAGTAGGTACTGCTGCACGGCGGGCTCGCCCTCGTGGTCGGTGAACCGCTCGGCGGTCTCCAGCATCGCGGTGCCGGCGGTGTAGCGGGCGTAGTCGGTGACGATTCCGCCACCGTACGGAGCGATGGTCTCACTCTGCGTGAACAGCGGCAGCCCGCGCCCGACGAGTTCGCTGCCGCGCGCGAAGAACTGCACGTCGACGTGCGAGAACGGCTCCAGCCGCGCGCCGAACTTCGACTTGGTCCGCCGCACCCCGCGCGCGACGGCCCGCACGCGTCCGTGGCCCCGCGTGAGGATCGTGATGATGCGGTCCGCTTCCCCCAGCTTCTGGGTACGCAGCACTATGCCGTCGTCGCGGAAGAGACTCATAGGGCCCATTGTCGCGTACGCGGACCGGGCCCCAGGCCCCGGAGGAGGGACCCTGACGCCCGCCGGCCTCTCGCCGCCGCGCCGGCACCGCTCGCTGCCGGGCACCCCGGTACGCCGCCTCCGAGCGGACGGATCGGCGGCCGTCCACGACTCTGGGGTTGAGCGCCCGCGGTACGCGCGCCACCGAACCGCGCCCCGGCGGACCCGCATCCGACAGGAAGTCGCGGGAGGACCCCACGACCGAACCGGCAACGTCACACGACGGACCCATAGATGTCGAAGGCCGGGCACATCGTGCTGCCGCTCCGGCATCCGCTGCACTCCGCGAAGGCGGCCGCCTCGCCCCGGCCGCTCCGCCGCGAGAGAGCAGGAGCCGCGCTCCGCAGTCCGGCCCGAGGTGTGACCCCTGTCGGACCGGCAGCGGCAGTGCCGGTCACGTTCCGCCCAGGACGCTGCCGTGGAGCCGTCCCTCCGCGTAGTCGCAGGTGCCCTGGGCCCGGAACTGCAGCGCCGCCCGCGTCACCTCCGCACCGAGCCCGTGCAGCTGTTCCGCGACCACCGGGTCGTTGAGGTTCCCTTCGGCGTCGAACACCTGCGTCGACCACGGGACGGCCAGGACGAGCGGAACGGACCAGCCGCGCAGCGCCCGGACGATAAACTCCATCGCGCTGATCGCCTGCAGGCCCTGCACCCCTCCGACGGTGCTCATCATCCCGACAGGCTTGTTGCTGAGGTAGGGCGGGTCGCGGTCGGCGAGGAGCGCCAGCCAGTCCACCGCGTTCTTGAACGCGCCGCTGACCGACCCGTGGTACGTCGGGCTGCTCCACAGCAGGGCGTCGGCCCCATGGATGGTCTCGGCGAGAAATCGGGCGGCGGGTGGCGCCCCGTGCTCGGCCGCGTAGAACGGCAGATCCAGCCGGCTGAGGGCGATCACCTCCGTGTCGGCGCCCGCGGCGGCCGCCCCCTCGATCGCCACTCGCAGCGCGGCGAGGCTCGTCGAGGGAGTCCGCAATGAGCCGCCCATGCCGACGACTAGTACCGGGTGAGCCATCGTGGTCCACCCCTTCCGGTGATGTCGGGTTGCTCGCCGTCCGGCTCCGCCGGCTGCCGGACCACGAGAGGGACGCGGGGTCTGAGGGTCACAGCACCTCCAGCGGTACGGGCCCGCTGGGCGGCGGAAACGCCTCGTCGAGGACAGCGAGCGGCTGGGGAGACAGCCGGAGGTCCGCCGCCTCACGGTTCTCCCGGACGTGATCGGGCCTTCCGGAGCGCGGGATCGCGGCCACGCCCTGTTCCAGCACCCACGCCAGTGCCACTTGGCTTGGAGTGGCCGCCAAGTGCTGGACCACGGCCTGCAGGGCCTCTGCACGCAGCAGCCGCCCCTGCTCGATGGGCGAGCACGCCATGACGGTCACGCCGTTCTCGCGGCACCAGGGCAGCAGGTCCCACTCGATGCCGCGCCGGGTGAGGCTGCAGAGCACCTGGTCGAGGGCCACCGCGTGGCCACCGGGCAGGGAGATCAGCTCGGCCATGCCGGCAACGTCCAGATTACTCACGCCTCACGGCGCCCGTCGATGGCTTCCCCGACGAGTTCCTCAGCGGCGCCGTCCCCGTACATCTCCGCCGTGTCGACGACGGCCATGCCAGCAGGTCGAGGCCCATCCGCAGGGCGGCGATCTCCTGGTCACGCCGGCCGGGGTCCTCGCCGAGATACCAGGTGCCCTGCCCGAGCGCCGGGATCTCCTCCCCCGGGGGCAGCGGGACTGTTCGTATCACTGACGTCGTCATGCCTGCCTCCCGGCAGCTGGGCCCGTCCGCCGCACGCCCGGGCCGAACCGCAGCGCGGGCTCCGGCGTCGGTCCCACCCGCCTCCTGCGTCCGGCGCGCTCTGCCCGTCGGGCGGCACGGGGACGGCGCACGGCTTCTTCAGGCCATCACCCCGGGCACAGGCGTGCAACTCCGCGTGTTTGATCTCCGCCGCAGCCCCCGGAACGGCGCCGCGTGTCTCACGGCATCTCGCCGCGGCTGCGGGCATTCACGTACGCCGTCACCGCGCGCAGCCGCTCGGCCGCCGTGGCCTCCCGGACCGCGTCCGGTACGCAGTCCCACTCCCGGCCCCCGCCGATCGGCCGGAGCTGTACGTACGGCCCCACGTGACCCATGACCGTGCCCAGCCTCCCCGTACGGGTGTCGACCGCGTACGACCCCACGGCGGCGTTCACGCCTCCCCCGGAAGCGCTGCGGCCAGCAGCAGCGCCGTTTCGGCGGTGCAGCGGCCCAGTTCGACAAGCGCGGGCCGGTCGGCCGCGTCGGCGTACGAGAGCGGGTCGACTCCGATGGAGGGAAGGACGACGCCCGCACGGGCGAGCGCGGCCCGCAATTCGGCGACGGCTGATTCGGCGGTCTCCAGCTTTCGCCCATTCCTGTTCTTCATGCCTCCAACGTCGGCATTTCTCCCTACCATCGACAGGGGTGCAGGCACTACAACTGCGCGGCAGCACGGAGGAGTTAACCCATGGGGAATGGTTCGCGGCAGGCCGCTTGGGAATTCTTCGGAGCCGAGCTGAAACAGAGGCGTGAGGCCGCCGGCTTCACGCAGGCCGAGCTGGGAGTCAGGGTCTTCGTATCGGGCGGCTACATCGGCCAGTTCGAGCAGGCGATCAGGAAGCCGCAGCTCGACGTGGCGGAACGGATCGACGAGGTCCTGCAAACCGACGGTATTTTCGAGCGGATGTGCCGGAAGCTCATCAACGACTCGCGATACGCGGAGTATTTTGCGGCCGTCGCCGAACTGGAGGCGCTCGCGCGGAAGATTTGCATGTTCGCGCCTACGGTGGTGCCGGGCCTGTTGCAAAGGGCTGAATACGCACGGGCGGTCACGGTCGCAGCCAACCCGTTCGTCGACGACGCGTACGTTGAGGAGAAGGTATCCGCCCGGCTGGAGCGTGCGCGCATCCTGGAAGGCCCTACAAGGCCGGAGTATTGGGCCATCCTTCATGAGAACGTGCTACGCGTCCCCGTGGGCAGTCCGGCCGGTATGGCCCGGCAACTGGCGCACATCGCCGCCCTCGGGCGCGAGCGAAGGGTACTGGTGACGGTGGTCCCTTGTGCAGCAGGCGCCCACGCCTCCATGGCCGGCATGCTGCAACTCATGGAGTTCGAGGACGCCCCGCCAACCGCCTATACGGAAACGTCATTTGCAGGGAATCTGGTCGACGATCCGGCAGTGGTGAAGCGTGCACAGCGCGCCTACGATCTGCTCAGGGTGGCCGCGTTGTCGCCGGAGGCTTCCCTGGCCCTGCTGGAATCGGCGGCTGAGGACTACAGACGATGTACGAGTACGACCTGAGAGCCGCCCACTGGCGCAAGAGCACCTACAGCAACGGCGAAGGCGGCGAATGCATCGAGGTCGCCTACGACTTCCCCGGCGTCGTCCCCGTCCGGGACAGCAAGAACCCCCACGGCCCCGCCCTGGTCGTCAGTGCCAAGGCCTGGGCTTCCTTCATCGCGGGCATCAAGGGCTGAGTTCGCCAGGGGTCACCAGCCCGGACTCGTACGCGATGATCACCAGCTGAGCACGGTCGCGCGCGCCGAGTTTGCCCATGATCCGGCTGACATGGGTCTTCGCGGTGAGCGGGCTCAGCCCCAGCGCCTCCGCGATCTCCGTGTTGTTGAGCCCGCGCGCGACGAGGCCCAGCACCTGGCGCTCGCGGTCCGAGAGCCCGTCCGGGCCTCCTGCCACCGGGACCTCCGGGCTGCGCAGTACGCGGGCGATCAGGCGGGCCGTCGGGCCCGGGGAGAGCAGGGACTCGCCCGCGGCCACCGTTCTGATGGCGCCCAGGAGTTCGGCGGGCTTCGTGTCCTTGACCAGGAAGCCCGACGCGCCCGCGCGCAGCGCCTCGACCACGTGCTCGTCGGTGTCGTAGGTGGTGAGGACCAGCACTTTCACCCCGGCCAGGTCCTCGTCCGCCGCGATCAGCCGCGTCGCCTCGATGCCGTCCAGTTCCGGCATGCGGATGTCCATGACGACGAGATCGGCCCGCTCGGAACGGGCCAGTTCGACCGCCTCGAGCCCGGTCCCCGCCTGCGCGACGACCTCCATGTCACGGGCCGACTCGACGAGCATGGCGAACGCGGCCCGTACAAGCGTCTGGTCGTCGGCAAGCAGTACGCGGATCATGGCGTGGCCTCCTGGTCGTGGAACGGCAACAGCGCCGAGACCTCGAAGCCACCGCCGGGGCGGGGCCCCGCGACCAGTGTGCCGCCGGCGCTGCGCGCGCGTTCACGCATGCCGATAATTCCGAAGCCGGGTCCCACGAGTTGGGGGCCCTGCCCGTCGTCGCTGACCATGACGTGCAGCGCGTTTCCGCGTGGTTCCACCGTCACCCGGACCGTGACCCCGGGGCCGCCGTGCCGGACCGCGTTGGTCAGGGACTCCTGCACGATCCGGTACGCGGCGGAGCCGGTCGCCGGGGCGAAGCGGTCCTCGGGCGTACGCACGGCCAGGTTCACCTTGGCCCCGGCCGCCTCGGCGGCGCGTACGAGGCCGGCCAGCGCGGCCAGATCCGGCAGCGGCCCGTCGGTGTCCTGGCCGTCGGCCCGGAGCACCTCCAGCGTCGTACGCAGATCGGCCCGGGCATCCCGGCAGGTGCCGGAGATGTCGTCGAGCGCCCTGGCGACCGCGTCCCGGTCGAGCCGGTCGGGGTCTGCGACCAGGACGTGGGCGGCGACGGAGGACTGGACGCCGATGAGGGTGATGGAGTGAGCGAGGGCGTGATCGCGTTGCACGCCGCCGAGTTCGCCCGCGAAGGGAAGGGCCACCGCGAGGGCGATCGCCCAGACCGCGACCACGAGCCAGGGCAGCGCCCGGCGGCGGCCGCGCGAGCGGGCGTGATCCGGTTCGCGCGTGCGGGCGTGATCCTGTTCCATTGCGGCCCTCATGGCGGGGGCCTCCCCTCCGGTGCGGGTGTCTGGTCCTGTCCAGACTCCCGTCCGAGGGGGGCCGGTTCGTCGCGCCCGCGGCGGACTTCACGGCTACTGCCACGGGCGGTGCGACTCCCCGGTTACTCCCCGGGGAGTACGGGCCGGGCGGCGGCCTGCAACAGCCGGGCCGTGTCGTCGGCGTCCAGTTGCAGCGCGGTCCCCACGGTGGCGAGCACCTCACGCTCGGCCGGGCTGTAGGGGCCGTCGGCGAGGGCGATCCGGGCGCCCTGCAACAGGATCGACTCGCGCCCGGCCGGAGCGAGGTGCGGGGCGAGCGGTTCGAGTGCCTCGTGGAGTTCGATGGCGAGGGCGGCCCCGCACGGCTCGGGTGACGCCTCGTACATCCCGGGCAGCCGTCCGGTGTCCGCGGCCAGTGCCTCGATCAGCATGGTGAGCTGGTCCTCGGTGCAGTCCTCGAACCCGGCGGAGCGCACGGTGAGGACGGCGGCCTCGCGGACCATACGGGAGGACGTGCCGCCCGCGGCGAGGACGGCGAGCGCGACGGTGTGCACGGCGTCGCGGAGCATCGCGGAGAAGCGGTTGGTGGTGGGGTGGTCCAGGGCGTCGGTGCCGAAGTGGGCGTGGCAGGCGGCGCACTCGACGACCGGTCCGGCGCAGCCGCGCGGCAGCAACGGGACGCCGAGGGCGGTCAGGCGCCTGCGTCCGGTACGACGCCTGTAGTTGCGGTCGCCTCCACAGTCGGGGCAGAAGAACTCGCCGTCACCAACGGTGGTCCAGGTGGTACGGATGCCCCAGATGCGCAGTTTTCGGCCGCTTGGGCCCCTGGCTGGCAGCACGTTCCACCTCCGTAACTCCCCCGTAGCCCTTCGGGCGCGGGGGGTGCCCTCACGGCAACGTTGCCGCGTTGACGTGATGTTAGCCACATCGATGATGTGGCGTCAGCACTGTGGCATCAGGTTCCTCCGTGGGGGCGCGGACATGGCCGAACCCCGCCCCCCGTGATCAGGGGTGCGGGGTCCTGGAGTTGGCCTCGGACGTGCGGGCCGGCGCGGCCGGAGAACCTCTAGCGGCCCGCGCGGTTGACCGCCGAGACGACCGCCTTCAGCGAGGCACGCGTGGTGTTGGCATCGATGCCGATGCCCCACAGGACGCGGCCGTCGATCGCGCACTCGATGTACGAGGCCGCCTGGGCGCTCGCGCCCTCGCTCATCGTGTGTTCGGTGTAGTCCAGCAGGCGGGCGTCCACACCGACCGCCGCCAGCGCGTCGAAGAAGGCCGAAATCGGACCGTTGCCGGTACCGGTCAGCACGGTCTCGGTGCCGTCCACGACCGCCTCGACGGTCAGCGTGTCGGTGCCGTCCTTGTCCGTGATGGTCTGGCCCGAGCGCAGCTGGATCCGGCCCCACGGGTTCTCGGGGTTGGGCAGGTACTCGTCCTGGAAGACGGACCAGATCTGCTTGGGCGTGACCTCGCCGCCCTCGGCGTCGGTCTTGGCCTGGATGATCTTCGAAAACTCGATCTGCATCCGCCGGGGCAGGTCCATCTTGTGGTCGTTCTTCAGGACGTATGCGATACCGCCCTTGCCGGACTGCGAGTTGACGCGGATGACCGCCTCGTAGGAGCGGCCGACGTCCTTGGGGTCGATGGGCAGATACGGAACGGCCCATTCGATGTCGTCGACGGTCCTGCCCCGGGCGGCCGCGTCGGCCTCCATGGCGTCGAAGCCCTTCTTGATGGCGTCCTGGTGGGAGCCGGAGAAGGCGGTGTAGACCAGGTCGCCCGCGTAGGGGTGGCGCGGGTGGACTTCCATCTGGTTGCAGTACTCGCTGGTCCGGCGGATCTCGTCGATCTGCGAGAAGTCGATCTGCGGGTCGACGCCCTGCGAGAACAGGTTCATCCCCAGCGTCACCAGATCGACGTTGCCGGTGCGCTCGCCCTGCCCGAACAGGCAGCCCTCGATACGGTCCGCGCCGGCCATGACCGCCAGCTCGGCGGCGGCGACTGCGGTGCCGCGGTCGTTGTGGGGGTGGACGGACAGGCACACGTACTCGCGGCGCGACAGGTTCCGCGACATCCACTCGAACCGGTCGGCGTGCGTGGACGGCGTCGAACGCTCCACGGTGGCCGGCAGGTTCAGGATGATCTCGCGGCCCTCCTCGGGCTGCCAGACGTCCATGACGGCCTCGCAGACCTCCAGCGCGAAGTCCAGCTCGGTGTCGGTGAAGATCTCCGGGCTGTACTGGTAGCCGAAGGTGGTCTCCGGGCCCAGGATCTTGTCCGCGTACTCCATCACCAGCCGGGTGCCGTCCACGGCGATCTGCTTGACCTGCTCCTTCGTGCCGCGGAAGACGACCCGGCGGAAGGTGGGGGCGGTGGCGTTGTACAGGTGCACGGTGGCGCGGTTGGCGCCGCGCAGCGACTCGACGGTGCGCTCGATCAGCTCTTCGCGGGCCTGGGTCAGGACGGAGATGGTCACGTCCTCGGGGATTGCACCCTCTTCGATGATGGAGCGTACGAAGTTGAAGTCGGTCTCGCCGGAGGACGGGAAGCCGACCTCGATCTCCTTGTAGCCCATGCGCACCAGCAGGTCGAACATCTCGCGCTTGCGGGCGGGCGACATGGGGTCGATCAGTGCCTGGTTGCCGTCGCGCAGGTCGGTGGAGAGCCAGCGGGGCGCCTTGGTAATGCGGTTGTCCGGCCAGGTGCGGTCGGGGATGTCCACGGCGTCGTACTTGCCGTACTTGTGGACCGGCATCCCGGAGGGCTTCTGGGTGTGGGTCGCGGTGGTGACGGGCGTGGGGCGACCGACAGAAATGTCAGACATTGCGTAGGGCTCCTCGTGTGTCCGCTGGGACGGCCGACGGGCGTGATCACCGCAACACCAGACTCCGCGGGGAGGGGGTCGGCCTACGACTACAGGCCCTCGCCGCGGCAGCTAAGGAGAAGCAGCCCGAAACGCATGATGTGCCGCAGCCTAGCCGAGCCGCGCTGTCGGCGCGGGGCCGTATCAGTATGCGGGATCACATGCAGGTAACGGCCAAAATGTGACCTACCACTCTATTTGACTAATCATGGTCGCATCCAGTGACAGAGACGTGACCCGGTGCCACATTGCGGGCCATGACCGATTCACGCTGCTTCCATCCCGTCTTCTGCACGATTGTGCCGCCCCACCTCCTCGACAAGCTGGCCCGGGCCGAAAATCCCGCAGTTGCAGGCCCGGCCCGGCGCACCCTGGTGGCGGACGCCGCCCAGCGCACGAGGCGCCGGCTGACCACCGTCGTGGGCGCCCCGGCGGCCGCCCTGCCTACCGAGGCCGCCGCCGGCCGGCCGCAGCGTTCGATCCACGACGCCGGGCACGGCCGTGACCTGCCCGGCCGCAAAGTGCGCGGGGAGGGGGATGCGCCCGGCCGGGACGCCACTGTCAACCGTGCGTACAACGGTCTCGGCGCGACCTTCGACCTCTTCCTCAAGGCGTACGCGCGCGACTCCATCGACGGCAACGGCCTGCCGCTCGTCGCGACCGTCCACTACGACGAGAACTACGGCAACGCGTTCTGGGACGGCGAGCAGATGGTCTTCGGCGACGGAGACGGCGAGATCTTTCTCGACTTCACCCTGCCCGTGGACGTCATCGGGCACGAGCTGGCCCACGGCGTCACCCAGTACACGGCGAACCTCACCTACTTCGGCCAGCCGGGCGCGCTCAACGAGTCGGTCTCCGATGTCTTCGGTTCGCTGATCAAGCAGTACACGCTGGACCAGACGGCCGCCGAGGCGGACTGGCTGATCGGCGCGGGCCTGCTCGCGGAGAGCGTGAGCGGGGTCGCGCTCCGCTCCATGAAGGCGCCCGGCACGGCGTACGACGACGACGTACTCGGCAAGGACCCGCAGCCCGCGACCATGGACGAGTACGTTCGCACCGGTCGCGACAACGGTGGTGTCCACATCAACTCGGGTATCCCGAACCACGCCTTCTACCTGCTCGCCACGGAGCTCGGCGGCCGGGCCTGGGAGCGGGCCGGGCAGATCTGGTACGACGTGCTGACCGGGGGCGAGCTCCCGGTGGACGCCACCTTCGCCGAGTTCGCCCGTCTCACGCTCGCCGCGGCGCACACCCGCTACGGCGAGGGTGCGGAGCAGGAGGCGCTGCGCAAGGCCTGGTCCCAGGTGGGTGTCCCCCTCGCCGTCGAGGGATAGAAATGGACCCATGCGTATCGAGGTAAGGCGCACCGGAGGTTTCGCCGGCATCGAGCGCCGCGCCGAGGTGGACACCTCGGCGCGGCCCGACGCCCATGAGTGGCATGTCCTGGCCGAGGAGGCGATGGCCGACTGCCGGGACACGCCGCCGGTCGGGGTGCCGGACGGGTTCTCGTACCAGCTCACGGTCGACGGCCGCACGGTGTACTGCGCGGACCCGCGCCTCACGGAGGCGCAGCGGAAGCTGATCACGCGGGTCCTCAAAGAAGGTGCGTGACGGGGGCGCGCGGTGTTTGTATGGCGGCCGTGAATCTTGATCAGCTGGATCAGCTCGAGCGGTTCTACGACGCCGTCCCGCGCGCCGACGCCCGCACCGAGGACTTCGGACCGCTGACCCTCTTCGTACGGGAGGGCCCGGGCTGGCCGTTCTACGCGCGGCCCACGCTCGGGCACCGCCGGGTGGCGAGCGCGGCGGACGTGGACCGCGTTCGCGCGCGGCAGCGGGAGCTGTCCATACCCGAGGCCTTCGAGTGGGTGCACGAGACGACTCCGGGACTGCGCGAGGCGGTCGAGGAGTCGGGACTGACCGTCTACTCGCACCCGCTGATGGTGCTCGCCGATGACGCCCCCGTCCCCGCCGCGGTGCCGTCCGCGTCCGTACGTGTCCTGGCCGCCGATGACCCGGTCCTGCAGGCCGCACTGGCCGTCCCGCACCTGGCCTTCGCCGCGCCGGGCACCGCTGTCGGCCTCGCGGGCCCGGCGGAGCTGGCCGCGGAGGCCCTGGCCCGCGCGGGGGACGGCTCGGTGGAGCAGCTCGCCGGGCGGATCAGGGCCGGACTGACGGTGATGGCCGCGGCGGTGGAGAACGGCGTGGTGCTCTGCTCGGGCCAGCACAACCCGGTCGGCGGCGTCACCGAGATCGTCGGCGTCGGCACCCTCCCCTCCGCCCGCCGCCGGGGCCTGGCACTCGCCGTGACCGCAGCCCTGGCGGCGGACGCGCGGGCGCGGGGCATCACCACGGTGTTCCTGTCGGCGGGCGACGAGGACGTGGCACGTATCTACGCCCGGCTCGGCTTCCGCCCGGTGGCGACGGCGCTGATCGCGGAGCCCGCGGCGGCGTAGGTTCCGTCCCGCGGATCATGAGACCGCCGTACGGGCGTGCCGTCCGGGCGGCACGCGGGAGCGGACGGCGGCGCGGACCTGCGGCCGGCCGGATCACGCGGCCGGCCGGACCTGCGAGAAATGGCAGACGGTGTGGTGCTGGGAATCGGCAGGCATGGCGAATGATCGTAGTCGGACGACCGAGTGCCCCGCCTCAGCAGCCCCTTGACACTGCGTCAGCTCCGTCGCGAGGATCCCGGGATGACCTCGTCCCCGCCGTCCGCCCGGCCGCCGCTGCCGCCCTTCCCCGAAGACTTCCTCTGGGGCGTGTCCACGTCCGCCCACCAGATCGAGGGCGCGGCCGACGAGGAAGGCCGGGCACCCTCGGTCTGGGACGCGTTCACCGCGGAGCCGGGCCGGGTCAAGGACGGCAGTACGGCCGCCGTCGCCACCGACCACTACCGCCGCTACCGCCAGGACGTCGCGCTCGTCGAAGACCTGGGCGTCGGCGCGTACCGCTTCTCGGTCTCCTGGTCCCGGGTGGTCCCGGCCGGCACCGGGCCCGTCAACCGGGCCGGGCTCGACTTCTACGACCGGCTGGTCGACGAGCTGTGCGCGCACGGCGTCCTGCCCGCGCCCACCCTCTTCCACTGGGACACCCCGCTCGCGCTGGAGGAGGGGGGCGGCTGGCTGGTCCGCGACACCGCGTACCGCTTCGCCGAGTACGCGGACGCGGTCGCCGCCCGGCTCGCCGACCGCGTAGGCCTGTGGCTCACCATCAACGAACCGGCCGAAGTGACCCTGCTGGGCTACGCGCTGGGCGAGCACGCCCCGGGCCGCCGACTGCTCTTCGACGCCCTGCCGGCCGCCCACCACCAGCTCCTCGGCCACGGCCTGGCCGTGCAGGCCCTGCGCGCCCGAGGCGCCACGCAGATCGGCATCGCGAACTCCCACAGCCCCGTCCGCGCCGTGTCCCCCGCAGCGGCGGACACGGCGGCCGCGGACTTCTACGACATGCTCACCAACCGGCTGTTCGCCGACCCGGTGCTCCTCGGCCGCTACCCCGACGAAAGCCTCGCGGCCCTGCTGCCTGGCCCTGTCGACGCCGACCTGAAGGTGATCTCCGAGCCGCTGGACCGGTACGGGGTCAACTACTACCAGCCGATGCTGATCGGCGCGCCCGGCACGGGCACCGGCGAGTTCGCAGGCATCGAACTGCCCGCCGAACTCCCCTTTTCGGTCAGGGAGATCGAGGGCAGGCCACGTACCGCCTTCGGCTGGCCGGTCGTCCCCGAGGGCCTGTCCGAGCAGCTCACCCTGCTCCGGCAGCGGTACGGCGACCGGCTGCCGCCCGTGGTCGTCACCGAGAACGGCTGCAGTTACGACGGCGTCGACGACCAGGAGCGGATCACCTACCTCGACGGCCACCTGCGTGCTCTGCACCGGGCGATGGCGGCGGGCGCCGACGTCCGCGGTTACTTCGTCTGGTCCCTGCTCGACAACTTCGAGTGGGCCGAGGGCTATGCACAGCGCTTCGGGCTGGTCCACGTCGACTACGACACGCTCGCTCGTACACCGAAGGCCTCGTACCACTGGCTGCGCGAGGCACTGCGTGGCCTCCGCGACTGAGGACGGTGCCGCCGCCGCCCTGGCGGAGCCCACCGAACGGGTCGGCCCGGGATGGCCGATCCAGATCCTCCCGGTGTGCTGATCCTGACCGCCGTCAACGCGGTGATGCTGCTGGCCACGGTCGTCGTGGCCGGGATCTGGTCGGACCGTACGGGCCGCCGCAAGCCGTTCGTGCTGTGGTCCGGCGTGCTGATCGCCGCCGCCACCGGCCTGCTGGCGTGCTGGCAGACGTGGGCGGGCGCGGTCCTGGTGCACCGCATCCGAGGCGTGGCTTAAGTGACACGCGCCATGGATCCCCTCCGGCAGGCGGTGGCCCGGCCGGTCAGAAGCCGAGCTTGCGCAGCTGCTTCGGGTCCCGCTGCCAGTCCTTGGCCACCTTGACGTGCAGGTCGAGGAAGACGGGGGTGCCGAGCAGGGCCTCGATGTGCTTGCGCGACTTCATCCCGACCTCCTTCAGCCGGGAGCCCTTCGGGCCGATGATGATGCCCTTCTGGCTGGGGCGCTCGATGTAGACGTTCGCGTGGATGTCCAGCAGCGGCTTGTCGGCCGGGCGGTTCTCGCGCGGGAGCATTTCCTCCACGACGACGGCGATGGAGTGCGGCAGCTCGTCCCGTACGCCTTCGAGAGCGGCCTCGCGGATCAGCTCGGCCACCATGACCATCTCGGGCTCGTCGGTGAGGTCACCCTCCGGGTAGAGCGGCGGGCTCTCCGGAAGCAGCGGGGCGATCAGGTCGGCCAGCAGGGAGACCTGCTTGTCGCCGACGGCCGAGACCGGGACGATCTCCGCCCACTCGAAGCCCAGCTCACCGGCGAGCCGGTCGACCGCGATGAGCTGCTCGGCGAGCTGCTTGGAGTCGACGAGGTCGGTCTTGGTGACGATCGCGATCTTGGGGGTCTTCTTGATCCCCGCGAGCTCCTTGGCGATGAACTTGTCACCCGGGCCGAGCTTCTGGTCGGCGGGCAGGCAGAAGCCGATGACGTCGACCTCGGCCCAGGTGGTCCGTACGACATCGTTGAGCCGCTCGCCCAGCAGCGTGCGCGGCTTGTGCAGACCGGGGGTGTCCACGAGCACGAGCTGCGCGTCGGGCCTGTGCACGATGCCGCGCACGGTGTGCCGGGTGGTCTGCGGCCGGTTGGAGGTGATCGCGACCTTCGTCCCCACCAGTGCGTTGGTCAGGGTCGACTTGCCCGCGTTGGGCCGGCCGACGAAGCACGCGAAGCCCGCGCGGTGCGTGGTCGCGTCGGGTCCGGGTGTGGACGAGGAAGGAGCGCTCATGCGCCCTATTCTCCCCGATCCCCGGACGGGCTCCGACCAGCGGCCCACCGGCGCTCCCGCTCGCCGGGCCGGCGCGGTCGCGACCGGGTCGGGGAGCCGTCGCCGGGCGGCGGGCACGGCCTGCCCCTCCGACTGCCGGGCTCCGACCGCGACACGCGCGCACAGCCGGCCGTCAGCCCGCGGTGACCGTCACCTTGAGCGTGCCGTCCGGACCGGCCAGCAGCACGGGGGTGTCGGGGCCGCCCAGGTCCCGGACCGCCGCGCGGTCGGCGTCCGAGGGCGTGGCGGCGTCGCTCACCACGGCCGCCGCCTCGAGCGACTTGGCGCCGCTCGCCACCGCCATGGCCACCGCCGTCTGCAGCGCGCTGAGCTTCAGCGAGTTCAGGCCGACGGTACCGGCGACGTAGGTACGGCCGGTCTCGTCGCGCACCGCCGCGCCTTCGGGCACTGCGTTGCGGGCGCGGGCGCTGCGTGCCAGCGTGATGATCTTGCGGTCCTCGGGGCCGATCTCGGTGCTCTGGGTCATGTGCCGAGCATAAGGAGCGGTCCGCCGCGGCCGTGACACCCCCTGGACGGATCAGCCCCCGACCGGGTACATCGCACCGCGCCGCCCCACCGGCGAGGCCAGCCGCTCCAGCTTCGCCGAGGTGTCCGCCTGGGGCAGCGGTGTGTGCAGCACGACCGAGTCGAGTATCTGCGGGGACACGGAGATGTCGGTATGTCCCTGCTGGCCGCCTTCGTGGCCGTCGAGTCCGCTCGCAAGCTCCGCTTGTCTCGCGGCGCTGGTGGCCGTGGGCCTTCGCACCCGCCGCGGGTGAGCGCGGGACACCGCCCGGACAGGGCCCTAGGGGCGGTCCAGGCGGAGCCGTTCCGCCTTCGGGAGGCCCGCCACCACCAGGTCGTAGGAGTCCTCGATCATCTCCCGGACCGTCCGGTCCGGGAGTGATCCGTCCAGTGTCACCGTGTTCCAGTGCCGCTTGTTCAGGTGCCATCCCGGCACGATCGCGGGGTGCTCCGCACGCAGCTGGACCGCGAGGTCCGGGTCGCACTTCAGGGAGACGGTCAGCGGCTCCTCCTCCAGCGCGCTGAGGGCGAACATCTTCCCGCACACCTTGAACACGGAGTGTTCCGGCGTGAACGGGAACTCCTCGGCCGTGCCGTTCAGACCGAGGCAGAACGTCCTCAGCGCCGCGGGGGTCATCCGGCCGGCTCCACCAGCACCGTGACGATCTTGTTGCGGCGGCCGGCCGGGGACTCCGCCGTCAGACGCAGGGAACGGCCGTCGGGGAGGTCGACCGCCGCCGAAGCGCCCGCGATCGGGACCTTGCCCAGCGCCTTCGCCAGCAGTCCGCCGACCGTCTCCACGTCCTCGTCGTCGAGCTCGTCCAGGCCGTACAGCTCGCCCAGGTCGCCGATGTCGAGGCGCGCGGTGACGCGGTAGCGCTCGTCGCCCAGCTCCTCCACCGGCGGGAGTTCACGGTCGTACTCGTCGGTGATCTCGCCGACGATCTCCTCGAGGATGTCCTCGATCGTGACGATGCCGGCGGTGCCGCCGTACTCGTCGATGACGACGGCGACGTGGTTGCGGTCCTGCTGCATCTCGCGCAGCAGGTCGCCCGCGTTCTTGGTGTCCGGGACGAACGCCGCGGGCCGCATCGCCGTGGAGACGGCCTCGGCCTCGGCGTCGCGGTTGATGTGCGTCCTGCGCACCAGGTCCTTGAGGTAAACGATGCCGACGACATCGTCCTCGTTCTCACCGGTGACGGGGATGCGGGAGAAACCCGACCGCAGCGCGAGCGTCAGCGCCTGCCGGATCGTCTTGTAGCGCTCGATGCAGACCAGGTCCGTCCTCGGCACCATGACCTCGCGGACCAGCGTGTCGCCCAGCTCGAAGACGGAGTGCACCATCCGGCGCTCGTCGTCCTCGATCAGCGATTCCTGCTCGGCGAGGTCCACCATCGCCCGGAGCTCGGCCTCGCTGGCGAACGGGCCCTTGCGGAAGCCCTTGCCGGGCGTCAGGGCGTTGCCCAGGAGGATCAGCAGCTGCGGGATCGGGCCCATGATCCTGGCGAGCGGAAGGAGTACGTGCGCGGCCGCCGTGGCGGTGTTCAGCGGGTGCTGGCGGCCGATCGTCCGCGGGGACACCCCCACTGCCACGTACGAGACGAGAACCATCACACCGATGGCGACGAGCAGCGCCGTCCAGGTCTCCTCGAACTCCTTGAGGCATACGTAGGTCACCAGTACGCCGGCCGCCATCTCGCTGGCGACCCGTACCAGCAGGGCCACGTTGAGGTAGCGGGTGGGATCGGCCGCGACCTGCGCGAGCTTCGCGGCGCCGCGTCGCCCGGCCCGTACCGCCTCCTCGGCCCGGAAGCTCGAGACGCGGGCGATGCCCGCCTCCGCGCACGCCGCGAGCCAGGCGACGACGACGAGGAGAACCGCACCAACGATCAGTTGCGGGCTCACGAGACGGTGGGCGCCGGGGAGGGCCCGGTCAGGCCGTGCTCGGCCCGCCAGCCGTCGACGATCGCCGCCTGCAGGCCGAACATCTCGGCCTTCTCGTCCGGCTCCTCGTGGTCGTAACCGAGAAGGTGCAGCACCCCGTGGACGGTCAGGAGCTGGAGCTCCTCGTCCATGGAGTGCTGGGTCTCCGCTTCCTCGCCCTGCTTCTTGGCGACCTCCGGGCAGAGCACGATGTCACCGAGGAGCCCCTGCGGGGGCTCCTCGTCGTCCTTGGCCGGCGGACGCAGCTCGTCCATCGGGAAGGACATGACATCCGTGGGGCCGGGCAGGTCCATCCACTGGATGTGCAGCTGCTCCATGGCGCCCTCGTCCACGACGATCACCGACAGCTCGGAGAGCGGGTGGATACGCATTCGAGTGAGCGCATAGCGCGCGATGTCGAGGATCGCCCGCTCGTCGACCTCGGTTCCGGACTCGTTGTTGACGTCGATCGACATGGTGCTGGCTTGTCTGCTCTCGTTGGATGTCACAGGCCGTTCAGGCTGTCGTACTGCTCGTACGCGTCGACGATACGGCCGACGAGCTTGTGCCGGACGACATCATGAGAGGTGAGCCGGGAGAAATGGACGTCCTCGACGCCTTCGAGGATTCCCTGGACCTGGCGCAGACCGCTCTTCGTACCGCCCGGCAGGTCGACCTGTGTGACGTCACCCGTGACGACGATCTTCGAATCGAAGCCGAGCCTGGTGAGGAACATCTTCATCTGCTCGGCACTCGTGTTCTGTGCTTCGTCGAGGATGATGAACGCGTCGTTGAGCGTCCGGCCTCGCATGTAGGCCAGCGGTGCGACCTCGATGGTGCCCGCCGCCATGAGCCGCGGGATCGAGTCGGGGTCGACCATGTCGTGCAGCGCGTCGTAGAGCGGCCGCAGGTACGGGTCGATCTTCTCGTAGAGCGTGCCGGGCAGGAAGCCGAGCCGCTCGCCCGCCTCGACGGCGGGCCTGGTCAGGATGATCCGGGTGACCTGCTTGGACTGCAGGGCCTGGACCGCCTTGGCCATGGCGAGATAGGTCTTTCCGGTGCCGGCGGGACCGATCCCGAAGACGATCGTGTGCTTGTCGATCGCGTCGACGTACCGCTTCTGGTTCAGGGTCTTGGGACGGATGGTGCGGCCGCGGCTGGAGAGGATGTTCTGTGTGAGCACCTCGGCAGGGGTCTCCTGCGCGGCCTCGCCATTGCCGTTCGCTGCCCGGAGCATGGCGATCGACCGTTCCACTGCGTCCTCCGTCATCGGCTGCCCGGTGCGGAGCACCAGCATCATCTCGTCGAACAGGCGCTGGATCAGGGCTACTTCGGCCGCTTCACCGGTCGCGCTGACCTGGTTTCCCCGGACGTGGATGTCGGTGGCCGGGAACGCCTTCTCGATCACGCGCAACAGGGCGTCACCCGAGCCGAGGACCGTCACCATCGGGTGCTTGGCGGGGACGGTGAAATGGGCTCGTGCCTGCCCCTGCGCGGGGCTGTGGTCTGTCGGTGTCTGAGTCATGGGCCGGCTCTGTGGCCTGCACATACCTCCCGTTGCAGGGTTCTCGCCGCTCGGGAACCTCTGGAGTACCAAGAATACGACGCGCCACGGACAACACCGAGGGGTTTTCACGCGGGGGACGCCGGTGGAACGGTTACACAGGGTGCCGGAATCCGATCGTCGGTACCGCCCTGCGCAGCGGCCACGGCCTGCCGTCGGCCGGCAGCAGGTCCTCCAGGAAGGCATAGCGCCGCAGGGCCTCCGGGTCCCTGCCGTGGACGGCTCGCGCCCGCTGCCACCAGGCGGCCACCTCGGCCCAGCCGGGCGCCGACAGCGAGCCGCCGAATTCCTGCACCGACAGGGCCGCGGTGAGCCCCGCGAAGGCCAGCCGATCGGCGAGCGGCCAGTCGGCCAGCGTCCCGGTCAGGAACCCCGCCACGAAGACGTCACCCGCGCCCGTGGGATCGAGGGCCTCCACGAGGATCGCGGGCACCTCGGCGATCTCCCCGGTCGCCCCGTCCACGGCGTACGCGCCCTCCGCACCCAGCGTGACCACGGCGAGCGGCACCCTGTCGGCCAGCGTCCGGGCGGCGGCGCGCGGGCAGTCGGTGCGGGTGTAGCGCATCGCCTCCTCCGCGTTGGGCAGGAATGCCTCGCAGTGCTCGAGGTCGGCCAGGCCCGCGAGGTCCCAGCGGCCGGTCTCGTCCCAGCCGACGTCGGCGAAGACCCGGGCGCCGCGGCGGGCGGCGGAGGCGACCCACTCCTCCGGGCGGCCGGGCGCGAGCGAGGCGACCGCGGCCCTCGCCCGGGGCGGGCAGTCCGGGAAGGGTCCGGAGCCGGGCGGCGGCGGGGCCTCGTGGCCGTGCGAGACCATGGTGCGCTCGCCCTCGTACGCCATGGAGACGGTGACCGGCGAGTGCCAGCCCGGGACGATGCGTGACCGGGCCAGGTCGATGCCCTCACCCTGCTCCAGGGCGTCCCAGCAGTACTCGCCGTAGTGGTCGTCGCCGAAGGCCGCGGCCAGCGAGGTGCGCAGCCCCAGCCGGGACAGGGCCGTGGCCATGTTGGCGACCCCGCCGGGACTCGATCCCATGCCGCGCGCCCAGGACTCGGTACCGCGGACCGGGGCGCTGTCGAGGCCGGTGAAGATGATGTCGAGGAAGACCGTGCCGGTCAGGAAGACGTCGCAGTCGGGATCCTCGGGGGCGCGCAGCCCGCCGAGGGGGTCCAGGGTGGTGCGGTCCGGCTCCTGTCCATCAAGAGTGATCACGGCGTGTCCCCGTTCCTGGTGACCAAAGTGGCCAGCCCTACCCTCGCGCAACCGACCCAAACAAATTGTGACTCATGTCACGGCCGACTCTCCCCTTTCCTCAACTCCGTGCGCTTGATAGAACTTGGGCCGCGTTCCTGTCATCGGCAGCCGCTTCTCCCCCTTTTCCGGGTTTCCCCTGTTCATCACGCATGCCCTCAGGAACGTCCGTGTTCTCACGCCCGCATTCGCGCCCCCTCCCGCGCCCCGACGCGGTCTGGCCGCTGGTAGCCGTCTTCACCGCCGGCTACCTCGCCGCCTACCTCCTGCCCACGGTCGTCGGCCGCCTCGACGACAGTCTCGGGCTCACCCCCTCCCAGGCCGGCCTCGTCGGCTCCACCCTGCTGCTCTGTTCGGCCACGGCGGGCTTCGCGCTCGCCTCGCGCGTGGAGCGGTACGGAGCCCTGCACCTGGCCCGCCTCGGCCTGCTGCTGGCGATGGCCGGGTACGGAAGCGCGGCGCTGACCTCATGGGTGCCGCTGGTGGTCGCGGGCGCGGCACTGGGCGGCTTCGGGTCGGGTACCGCGACTGCGGTCGCCGCCTCCGGCATCGCCGCACAGCGCGACCCCCACCGGGCTTCCGCGCTGGGGCTGCTGGCAGTGTCCGCGACCGCGGGAGCGCTCTACCTGACGATGCCTCGGCTCAGCTCCGGTCACGGGCTGCCGTTCGCCGCGATCGCGGTGGTCGCGGCCCTGGTGTGGCCGGCGGCCGGGCGGCTGCCCGGACCGTACCGGGGCGGTCCCGCCGCCACGGCCCGCGGCCGGCTGCCCTACCGCCGCTCCGGACTGGTCCTGGCCGGCGCGATGCTCTGCTGGTCGATGGCTCAGAACGCACTTTGGGGGGTGAGCGGGCGGATCGGGCTGCAGCAGGCCGGGCTGTCGGAGGTGGCCCTCGGCGCGGTCTTCGCGGTGGCGCTGGGCGCGGGCCTGGTGGGTGTCACGGGGGCCGGCGTCCTGGGCGCGCGGCTGGGCCGGGCGGTGCCCATCGGGGTGGGCACGGCGGTCATCGCCTGCTGTGTCGCGGTCAGTTCGTCGGCCGACGGGCTGGTGTCCTTCGCGGCGGGCGAGATCCTGTGGAACGCCTTCTACCCCGTGGTGCTCTCCTACCTCATCGGCCTGGCCGCTTCCCTGGACCCGCGCGGCCGGTGGGCGGTGCTGGTGGGATCGGCGTCCTCACTGGGCGTGGCCTGCGGCCCGGTGACCGGCAGTCTGCTCTCCGAACTGGCCGGCTTCCCGGTGATGGGGCTGGTGCTGGGTGCGGCCCTGCTCCTGGTGGCCGCCCCGATGACGGCGGTCGCACTGCACACGGCCGGCCGCCCGCTCGTCCCCGGCTCCGTCCGCCGCCGCGGCGGAGCGCCGGCCGCCGTGGTGGCCGCGGCGACGGGCGCCGCGTCCGGCGCGGTGCCCCGCGTCGGCGCCCCCGAACTGGAGGTCATGGAGATCGCGGTGGCACGCCGGCCGCTGCGGCTGGTGCTGTCCCGGCCCCTCGGCCGGCCGCCGGCCGGGCACCGCCCGGCCGCCCGGCCCTCCCGTCAGCCGGCGGGTCGGGCCACCCGTCGGTCCGCCGGTCAGCCGAAGTCGTACGCCTCGACCTCGGCGAGGTAGCGCGCCCGGCGTTCCTCGTCGTGGTCGAGGAACGCCGCCAGGAAGGAGTTGCGGGCCAGCGCGCGCAGTTCCTCGTTGCCGAGCCCGAGCGCCTCGTGGACGGCGTGGAAGGTCTCGCCGACGTAGCCGCCGAAGTAGGCGGGGTCGTCTGAGTTGACGGTGACCAGCAGGCCGGCCTCCATCATGGCCGGCAGCGGGTGCTCCTCCAGCGTGTCGATGGCGCGCAGCCGTACGTTCGACACCGGACACAGCGTGAGCGGCACCCGGTCCTCGACCAGCCGCTCCACCAGCTCCCGGTCCTCCATCGAACGCAGCCCGTGGTCGATCCGCTCCACACCGAGGACGTCCAGGGCCTGCCAGATGTAGTCGGGCGGCCCCTCCTCGCCCGCATGGGCCACCCGGCGCAGCCCCAGCGCCGCCGCCGCCTCGTACACCTCGTGGAACTTCGACGGCGGGTGGCCGGCCTCCGCCGAGTCCAGGCCGACGCCCGCGATCCGGTGGAGGTACGGCTTCGCGGCGTCCAGCGTGCTCATCGCGGACTCGGCGGACTGGTCCCGCAGGAAGCACATGATCAGCTGAGTGGAGACGCCATGCTTCTCCTCACTGCTCTCCAGCGCGCGGGCCAGGCCCTCGACCACCGTACCGATCGGAATGCCCCGTGCGGTGTGCGCCTGCGGGTCGAAGAAGATCTCGGCGTGCCGTACGCCCTGTTCGGCGGCGCGCGCGAGATACGCCTCGGCGAGTTCGGTGAAGTCGCGCTCTGTGCGCAGTACGGCCATCAGCCCGTAGTACAGGTCCAGAAAGGACTGCAGATCCTCGAAGAGATACGCCTTGCGCAGCTGTGTGCTGTCGGCGTACGGGAGCTCGACGCCGTTGCGCCGGGCCAGTGCGAAGGCCAGTTCGGGTTCGAGAGTGCCTTCGATGTGAAGGTGGAGTTCTGCCTTGGGGAGGGGCACGGGGGTCTCGCTCACTGGTTCACTGGTGACGTTTGGGGAGGGGTACACGCAGCAGGTCACGGGCGACGGTCAGTTCCCCCTCGAAGCCCGCGACGCGCGCCTGCCGCTCGAAGAGGTCGGGGTCGCTGTACCGCTGCGAGAAGTGTGTCAGGACGAGATGCCGTACGCCCGCGTCCCGGGCCGCCCGCGCGGCCTGCCCCACCGTGAGATGGCCGTGGTCGACCGCCAGTTGTCCGTCCTCGTCGAGGAACGTCGACTCGATCACCAGCATGTCGCAGCCCTCGGCGAGCGCGTGCACACCTTCGCACAGCCGCGTGTCCATGACGAAGGCGAATCGCTGCCCCGTCCGCACCTCGCTCACCTGCTCCAGGGTGACTCCGTCCAGGACGCCCTCCCGCTGGAGCCGCCCGACGTCCGGCCCCCTGACGCCGAGCGCGGCGAGCCGCTCGGGCAGCATACGGCGCCCGTCGGGCTCGGTCAGCCGGTACCCGAAGGACTCGACCGGGTGGGAGAGCCTGCGCGCTTCGAGGGTGTACGCGGGTGTGGCGGCCAGCACCCCGTCGGCCGCGACCGGCACCTCGTCCAGCAGCACGGTCTCGCGGTAGGCCGTCGCGTACCGCAGCCGCTCGAAGTAGTGCTGCCCGCTCGCCGGGTAGTGGGCGGCGACGGGATGCGGAACCCGGTCGAGGTTGATGCGCTGGATCACGCCGGCGAGACCCAGCGAGTGGTCGCCGTGGAAGTGCGTGACGCAGATCCGGTGGATGTCGTGCGCGGCCACCCCGGCGCGCAGCATCTGCCGTTGGGTGCCCTCTCCGGGGTCGAAGAGGATGCCCTCGCCGTCCCAGCGCAGCAGGTAGCCGTTGTGGTTGCGGTGCCGGGTCGGGACTTGGCTCGCGGTGCCGAGCACCACCAGTTCTCGTACGGACAAGGTGGTTATCCCGGAGGCCAGTTGAGGCCCCGGCCGCCGAGCACATGGGCATGCGCGTGGAAGACGGTCTGACCCGCGCCGGCGCCGGTGTTGAAGACGATACGGAACCCGGTGACGTCGACCTTCTCCTGCGCGGCGACCTCACCGGCGGCGACCATCAGGTCGGCGGCGATCTGCGGCTCGGCAGCGGCGAGCGAGGCGGCGTCCGGATAGTGCACCCGGGGAACGACCAGGACGTGCGTCGGCGCCTGCGGGTTGATGTCGCGGAAGGCGACGGTGGATTCGGTCTCCCGCACCACGGTCGCCGGGACCTCCCCCGTGACGACCTTGCAGAACAGGCAGTCCGCCTGCGGTTCACCCGCCATGCCCGGGCCTCCTCGGAGCGTCGATCGGACAGTGTCGATCATTGAAAGCCCATGCTATCCGGCCCGCTCGCCTCCGTGCCGCCGCCGTACGGTGGGGCCGTGCCCCCAGCGATCACGCCCGTACGGCGACCACTGCCGGGAATCGCTCTCGTGGTTCGGCGGATCGGTGGGCGACACTCAGGGCTGTGGCCCTCCAAGCCCTGGTGCTCTGTCCGGGCGATCCTTTCGGGCCGGCAGGTCCCTAGCTCCAGCGGCCCGTACGACCCAGCAGCAGCGCCGTCGCCGCCGTACCGGCCGTGGAGGTGCGCAGCACACTCCGGCCCAGGCGGTACGGCTTCGCGCCCGCCTCCGCGAAGGCCGCCAGCTCCTCCGGGGACACTCCGCCCTCGGGGCCCACAACGAGCACGATCGAACCCTGGCCGGGCAGGACGGCGGTCGCCAGCGGCTCGCTGCCCTCCTCGTGCAGGACCGCCGCGAAGTCCGCGGTCGCCAGGAGCGCCGCCACCTGCTTGGTCGTCATCGCATCCGAGACCTCGGGAAAACGCACCCGCCGCGACTGCTTGCCGGCCTCGCGGACCGTACTGCGCCACTTGGCGAGGGACTTGGCGCCCCGGTCGCCCTTCCACTGCGTGATGCAGCGCGAGGCCTGCCAGGGCACGATCGCGTCCACGCCGGTCTCCGTCATGGTCTCGACGGCCAGCTCTCCGCGGTCGCCCTTGGGCAGGGCCTGCACGACGGTGATGTGCGGCTCAGGGCCGGGCTCCTCGTTGATCGTGTGCAGGTCCGTCACGACGAGCCGGTCCTTGCCCTCCGCGGCCCGCACGATGCCTTCGGCCCAGAGGCCACGGCCGTCCGTCAGCACGACGTCCTCCCCGACGCGCAGCCGCTTGACCGAGACGGCGTGCCGTCCTTCGGGCCCGTCCAGCACGAACTCCGGACCGCCGGGGACCTGGTCGACCACGAACACCGGGGCGGTCATGACGCGCTCCGCAGCGTCAAGGCGGCCTGCGCCTCGCCCAGTTCCGCGGCAAGCACCTCCACCAGCTGTCCGGCGGGCAGCTCTCTGGCCATGCGGTGACCCTGCCCCGCCCACAGCGCCATGCCCTGCGCGTCGCCCGCCTTGGCGGCGGCCTTGCGCAGCCCGGTGGTGAGGTGGTGCACCTGGGGGTAGGCGGCCGGGGCGTACGGACCGTGCTCGCGCATGAACCGGTTCACCAGACCGCGGGCGGGCCTGCCGGAGAAGGCCCGGGTCAGTTCCGTCCGTACGAACAGCGGGTTGGTCAGGGCCTGTTTGTGCAGCACATTCGCTCCGGACTCGGGACAGACGAGAAACGCCGTGCCGAGCTGGGCGGCCTCCGCGCCCGCCGCCAGCACGGCCGCGATCTGCGAGCCGCGCATCAGCGCGCCCGCGGCGATGATCGGCAGCTGCACGCTCTCGCGCACCAGCGACACCAGTGACAGCAGTCCGAAGCCGGACCCGTCCGTCTGCGGGTCGTCCCGGTGCGTCGACTGATGGCCGCCGGCCTCGATGCCCTGTACGCACAGCGCCGCGGCGCCCTGCCACTGGGCGGTCTTCGCTTCTTCCGCCGAGGTCACCGTGACCACGGTGACGGTGCCGGCCGCGGCGAACGCGTCGAGCACCGCGCGGGCCGGGCATCCGAAGGTGAAGGAGACCACCGGTACGGGGTCCTCGAGGAGGGTGGCCAGCTTGGCGTCGTAGCCGTCCTCGCTGTCCCCGCACGAGTCGGTGTCACCGAGCGGGGTGTCGTACCAGGAGGCCTCGCCGGCCAGCTGGCTGCGGTAGACCTCGACGGCGGCGGGATCCGCGTAGTTCGGCTGCGGCATGAAGAGGTTGACCCCGTAGGGCTGGTTGGTGAGCCCCCGCAGCTGCTTGATCTCCTGGTACATGCCGTCCGCCGTCTTGTACCCGGCTGCCAGGAAACCGAGTCCGCCCGCCTCTGAAACGGCGGCCGCGAGCTGAGGACAGGAAGCACCGCCCGCCATGGGGGCCTGCACGATCGGATACCGGCAGAGATCGGTCAGTGCGGAGGACATGACCGCATGGTGCCACGTCCCCCGCACAGCTCCGAATCGAGCATTTCGCCTGGCATAGTCCAGTGCTCAGCGCGCGCCGGCCGCCTTGCTACCGCCCGTTGAACGCATCCTTCAGGCGCGAGAAAAGCCCCTGCTGCCCCGGCTGGAACTGACCCAGAGGCCGCTCCTCACCGCGCAGTACCGCCAGCTGCCGCAGCAGCTCCTCCTGCTGCGGGTCCAGCTTGCCGGGGGTGGTCACCTCGACGTGCACGATCAGATCGCCACGCCCGCCGCCGCGCAGATGCGTGACACCGCGCTGGTGCAGCGGAATCGACTGACCCGACTGCGTGCCCGGCCGGATGTCGATCTCCTCCATCCCGTCCAGCGTCTCGAGCGGGCACTTCGTGCCCAGCGCCGCCGCCGTCATCGGGATGGTCACCGTGCAGTGCAGGTCGTCGCCACGCCGCTGGAAGACCGAGTGCGGCAGCTCGTGGATCTCCACGTACAGGTCGCCGGCGGGCCCGCCGCCGGGGCCGACCTCGCCCTCACCCGCGAGCTGGATGCGCGTGCCGTTGTCGACGCCCGCCGGGATCTTGACGGTGAGCGTGCGGCGGGAGCGGACGCGCCCGTCGCCCGCGCACTCGGGGCACGGAGTCGGCACGACCGTTCCGAAGCCCTGGCACTGCGGGCACGGCCGCGAGGTCATGACCTGGCCCAGGAAGGACCGGGTGACCTGGGAGACCTCGCCGCGTCCACGGCACATGTCACAGGTCTGGGCGGAGGTGCCGGGGGCCGCGCCCTCACCCGAGCAGGTCGTACAGACGACCGCCGTGTCGACCTGGATGTCCTTGGTCGTACCGAAGGCCGCCTCGTCCAGCTCGACCTCGAGCCGGATCATCGCGTCCTGGCCGCGCCGGGTACGGGAGCGCGGGCCGCGCTGGGACGCCGTACCGAAGAAGGCGTCCATGATGTCGGAGAAGTTGCCGAAGCCGCCCGCTCCGAAGCCGCCCGCGCCACCGCCGCCGGAGGCGGACAGCGGGTCGCCGCCGAGGTCGTAGACCTGCTTCTTCTGCGGGTCCGACAGCACCTCGTATGCCGCGTTGATCTCCTTGAAACGCTCCTGCGTCTTGGGATCGGGGTTCACGTCCGGATGCAGCTCGCGCGCAAGCCGGCGGAACGCCTTCTTGATCTCGTCCTGCGAAGCGTCCCGGCGCACGCCGAGTACGGCGTAGTAGTCCGTGGCCACTTACGACTCCGCCAGGATCTGTCCGACGTAACGTGCCACTGCGCGTACCGCTCCCATCGTTCCGGGGTAGTCCATGCGGGTCGGTCCGACCACGCCGAGTTTGGCGACTGCCTCGTCGCCCGAACCGTAGCCGACGGCGACGACCGATGTGGACGTCAGCCCTTCGTGGGCATTCTCATGCCCGATACGTACGGTCATTCCCGAGTCCTTGGCCTCGCCGAGCAGCTTGAGGAGCACGACCTGCTCCTCGAGCGCCTCCAGCACCGGCCTGATCGTCAGGGGAAAATCGTGGCCGAAGCGGGTGAGATTGGCGGTGCCGCCGATCATCAGCCGCTCCTCCGTCTCCTCGACGAGTGTTTCGAGGAGCGTGGCAAGCACGGTCGAGACCGTGCCGCGGTCCTCCTGCTCGAAGGAGTCCGGCAGGTCCTGCACCAGCTGGGGCACGTCCGCGAAGCGGCGGCCGACGACCCGGCTGTTGAGCCGGGCCCGCAGGTCGGCCAGTGACGCTTCGCCGAACGGCGCCGGGCAGTCGACCATGCGCTGCTCGACCCGTCCCGTGTCGGTGATCAGCACCAGCATCAGCCGTGCCGGGGCCAGCGACAGCAGTTCGACGTGCCGCACCGTCGAGCGCGTCAGCGAGGGGTACTGGACAACGGCGACCTGCCGGGTCAGCTGGGCCAGCAGCCGCACGGTCCGGCCGACGACGTCGTCGAGGTCGACCGCCCCGTCAAGGAAGTTCTGGATGGCCCGCCGCTCCGGCGAGGACAACGGCTTGACCCCGGCCAGCTTGTCGACGAACAGCCGGTAGCCCTTGTCGGTCGGAATGCGACCGGCACTGGTGTGCGGCTGGGCGATGTAGCCCTCGTCCTCCAGGGCCGCCATGTCGTTGCGCACGGTGGCCGGTGACACGCCGAGGGCGTGCCGCTCGGTGAGCGCCTTGGAGCCGACGGGCTCCTCGGTGCCGACATAGTCCTGGACGATGGCGCGCAGCACCTCGAGTCTGCGTTCGCTGAGCATCGCGCACACCTCCAGCTTGTTTCCTCGGTATCCGGGCTTGGCACTCGCTGCGTTCGAGTGCCAGCAGTCCCCCGGTCAGTGTACGGCGGGGAGGTGCGCCCCTAGCAAGGGCGGCCCGTCACGCTACCGTGCGACCGCCCAGCTCAGCAGGCGCGGCCCCCGGCCGTTGGACTAGCGTCGCGGTATGGACGTCGGTTGGGAAGAGCTGGGCTGGGAGCGGCTTGCGGCGGGGGTCGGACGGCGCCGTTTGCCCGTCTGGGACTGCACCGCCGGCCTGGTGGCGGGGGACGACTCGGTCCTCATGGTGGACGCGGGTTCGTCCCTCCGGGAGGGGGCCGAACTGCGGACCCAGGCGCAGCGAATACTGGGGCGCAGAGTGACGCACCTCGCACTCACCCACCCCCATTTCGACCACGTCCTGGGGGCGGCCGCGTTCTCCGGGGTGGAGGTCTACGGCGCGGTCGGTCTGGACGCCGTGCTCGCCGCGGAGCGCGACGAGATCTGCGAGACGGCGGTACGCGAGGGACTGCCGCGGGACGACGCCGTGGAAGCGACCGATGTGCTGGTCCGGCCGCAGCATTCGGTGTGCGGCGAGTGGACGCTGTCACTGGGCGGTCTGCAGGTCCTGCTCGCCAATGTCGGCCCCGGTCACAGCCACCATGATCTGGTGGTGCTGGTGCCGGGCACTCCCGGCTCACCGGAGATCGTGTTCTGCGGCGATCTGGTGGAGGAATCGGGTGAGCCCCAGGCCGGTCCGGACGCGGTGCCGTCCCGCTGGCCGGCCGCGCTGGACCGGCTGCTGGACCTGGGCGGCGAGGACGCGCTCTACGTACCGGGGCACGGTTCCGTGGTGGATGCCCGTTTCGTTCGCCGTCAGCGTGAGGCTCTGGCCACGCGTTTCGGCGTGTCGCCGCGCTGACCGTCCTCTTCTTTTACTGTCGGTCGAATGCGCAGCCGACAGTACGGGCCGGACCTGACCCCGCCCTGGAAGAAGACCGCCCCCGCTCCCGAGGTACCCGCCGAACCGGGTCTCGTCGTCGAGGAGATCACCACCGGCTACTGCGGTGCGGTGATCCGGTGCGAGAAGACCGCCCAGGGAGTGACGGTCACCCTGGAGGACCGCTTCGGGAAGCACCGGGTCTTCCCGATGGAACCGCGCGGCTTCCTGCTGGAGGGCCGGACCGTCACGCTCGTACGACCCGTGGGCGCGGCCCCGGCCCCACGCACACCGGCCCGGACCGCTTCCGGCTCGATCGCGGTCCCGGGGGCACGTGCGCGGGTGGCGCGGGCGGGCCGCATCTACGTCGAAGGCCGTCACGACGCCGAACTCGTGGAGCGGGTCTGGGGCGACGACCTGCGTATCGAGGGCGTGGTGGTCGAGTACCTGGAGGGCATCGACGATCTCCCCGCGATCGTCGCCGAGTTCGGCCCGGCCCCGGACGCGCGGCTGGGCGTGCTGGTGGACCACCTCGTGCCGGGCTCGAAGGAGTCGCGTATCGCGGCACGGGTCACAGGCGCGGACGTGCTGGTGGTCGGGCACCCGTACATCGACGTGTGGGAGGCAGTGAAGCCGTCCTCGGTGGGCATCGCCGGCTGGCCGACGGTCCCGCGCGGCGAGGACTGGAAGACGGGCATCTGCCGCGCGCTTGGCTGGCCGCCGAACACGGGGGCGGCGTGGCAGCGCATCCTGTCGTCGGTGAACAGCTACCGGGACGTGGAGCCGGCGCTGCTGGGCCGGGTCGAAGAGCTGATCGACTTCGTCACCGCACCGGCCGTGTAGCGCGGCACCGGGCGGAGCCGCGGGCACGTCAGCACGGCAGGCGCGGCGCCGAGACGTCAGTCCACCAGGTCGCGGACCACTCCGTCGGCCAGCAGCCGTCCCCGGAGGGTGAGGACCGCGCGGCCCTCTTCGTACGGGCCCGGTTCCAGCAGCCCGTCCGCGAGAGCGCGTTCCGCCGCGACCGCACCCGCCGGAGCCAGCAGCGACAACGGGCAGCCTTCGCGGAGCCGCAGTTCCAGCAGGATCCGTTCCACGCGGCGGTCCTCCGCGGGCAGCACCTCACGGCCCGCGCCCGGTGACCGGCCCTCCGCCAGCGCCTGCGCGTACGCGCCGGGGTGCTTGACGTTCCACCACCGCACGCCGCCCACGTGGCTGTGCGCGCCCGGCCCCGCGCCCCACCAGTCCGCCCCGCGCCAGTACAGCTCGTTGTGCAGGCACCGCCCGGCGGAGGACGTCGCCCAGTTCGAGACCTCGTACCAGTGGAAACCCGCGCCGGACAGCGCCTCCTCGGCGATCAGGTAGCGGTCGGCGTGCACGTCGTCGTCGGTCATGGGCACCTCGCCGCGGCGGATCCGGCGCGCGAGCTGCGTCCCCTCCTCCACGATCAGCGCGTACGCGCTGACATGGTCGGGGCCCGCCCCGATCGCCGCCTCCAGGGACGCCCGCCAGTCGTCGTCGCTCTCGCCGGGCGTGCCGTAGATCAGATCGAGGTTCACATGCTCGAAGCCCGCTGCCCGGGCCTCGGTGACGCACGCCTCCGGCCGCCCGGGCGTGTGCGTACGGTCCAGGATCTTCAGCACGTGCTGCTTCGCGCTCTGCATGCCGAAGGAGACGCGGTTGAAGCCGCCGGCCCGCAAGGCCTCCAGGTAGGCGGGGCCGACCGACTCCGGGTTCGCCTCGGTCGTGATCTCCGCATCGTCCGCGAGTCCGAACTCGTCGCGGATCGCCGCCAGCATCCGGACGAGATCGTCCGCGGCCAGCAGGGTCGGGGTGCCGCCCCCGACAAAGACCGTCCGTACTTGCCGCGGGTCGTCGCCGAGCACCTTCCGGGCGAGGCGGACCTCGTCGACGAGGGTGTCGGCGTAGTTGTCACGGGAGGCCAGAACACCGCCCGAGCCGCGCAGCTCGGTGGCGGTGTACGTGTTGAAGTCGCAGTAGCCGCAGCGCGTGGCGCAGTACGGCACATGCAGGTAGAAGCCGAGTGGCCGGTCGTGCGCACCCTGCAGGGCATGCCGCGGCAGCGCCCCGTCGTGGGGCATGGGCTCACCGTCAGGCAGGGCAGAAGGCATGCCCCTATTGTCCAGCACGCGGGGAAACCCCCCTACCGTGCCGGACGTGACGCGGGCGGGACCGGTGGCCCCGCCCGCGTCAGGGTGCGCATTACGCCTCGCGCGTACCCGCGTACATCTCGTCGATGAGGTGCTTGTACTCACGCTCGACGACCGGACGCTTCAGCTTCAGGCTCGGCGTCAGCTCGCCGTGCTCGATGTCCAGGTCGCGCGGCAGCAGCTTGAACTTCTTGATCGTCTGCCAGCGCTGCAGGCCCTCGTTGAGCCGCTGCACATAGCCCTCGATCAGCTCCTCGGCCTCCTTGGTGGCCACCACGTCGGCATACGGCTTGCCGTCGAGGCCGTGGTCCGTGGCCCAGCCCAGGATGGCCGCCTCGTCGAGTGCGATCAGCGCGGTGCAGAAGTTCCGGTCCGCGCCGTGCACCAGGATATTGGAGACGAACGGGCACACCGCCTTGAACTGACCCTCGACCTCGGCCGGCGAGATGTACTTGCCGCCCGACGTCTTGATCAGGTCCTTCTTGCGGTCGGTGATCCGCAGATAGCCGTCCGCCGACAGCTCCCCGATGTCGCCGGTGTGGAACCAGCCGTCGGACTCCAGGACCTCGGCGGTCGTCTCGGGCAGCCCGTGGTAGCCGTCCATGATGCCGGGACCGCGCAGCAGGATCTCGCCGTCGTCCGCGATCCGCACCTCGGTGCCGGGGAGCGGCTTGCCGACCGTGCCGGTGCGGTACGCCTCGCCCGGGTTGATGAACGACGCGGCGCTCGACTCCGTCAGACCGTAGCCCTCCAGGATGTGGATTCCGGCACCGGAGAAGAAGTAGCCGATGTCGGGCGCGAGCGCGGCGGAACCGGAGACGGCGGCGCGCAGCCGGCCGCCGAAGGCGTCCCGCAGCTTGGAGTAGACGAGGGCGTCGGCGACCTTGTGCTTGGTGCTGAGCCCGAAGGAGGCGGAGGCCGTTCCGGTGCGGCGGAAGTTGTCCTGGGAGACCTTCGCGTAGTCGCGGGCGACCTCGGCGGCCCACAGGAAGATCTTGTACTTGGCGCCTCCGGCGGCGCGCGCCTTGGCCGCGACCCCGTTGTAGACCTTTTCGAAGATGCGCGGCACGGCCGCCATGTACGTCGGCTGGACCACCGGCAGGTTCTCGATGATCTTGTCGACCCGGCCGTCGACGGCGGTGACGTGGCCGACCTCGATCTGCCCGGAGGTCAGCACCTTGCCGAAGACGTGCGCGAGCGGCAGCCAGAGGTACTGGACGTCGTCCTTGGTGATCAGGCCGGTCGCCACGGTGGCCTTCGCCATGTAGGACCAGTTGTCGTGCGGCAGCCGCACGCCCTTGGGACGGCCGGTGGTGCCCGAGGTGTAGATCAGGGTGGCGAGCTGGTCGGCGGTGATGGCCTTGACCCGGTCCCGGACGGCTTCCGGGTGCTTGGCCAGGTACTCGTTGCCTCGTGCCTCCAGATCGGCGAGCGAGAGCACCCACCCGTCCGGCTCCCCCTCCACCGGCTCCACGCCGGCCGGGTCGATCACGACGACGTGGGCGAGTTTCGGCAGGTCGGCTCGCTTCTCACGGGCCTTGGCGAGCTGGCCGGCGTCCTCGGCGACAAGTACCCGGCTGTCGGAGTCCGCGAGGATGTACGCGCACTCCTCGGCGTTGGTGCTGGGGTAGACCGTGGTGGTCGCGGCGCCCGCGCACATCACGCCCAGGTCGGCGAGGATCCATTCGACCCGGGTGTTGGAGGCGAGCGCGATGCGCTCCTCCGGCTGGACTCCCAGGTCGACCAGGCCGGCGGCGATGGCGAACACGCGCTCGGCGGTCCGCCCCCAGCTCAGCGACTTCCAGTCGTCGGGCCCCTGCCCGGAGGCGGCCGGCACCGGATAGCGGTAGGCCTCGGCGTCGGGCGTCGCCGCCACGCGCTCGAGGAAGAGGGTCGCCACAGAGGGCGGCCGGTTCTCGATCAAGGTCTGTGTGTCGCTCACGAAATCCTCCGGGCCCGCGACAGTGCATACGACTGGCTGGTGCAGGTTGTTTAACTGGCGAGTAACCTTCGAGCGTGATCAGAGTAGAGCGCACATGGCCGTCGCGTAAGAGCCTGCGGGACGCCGCTTGATAACGAACGGGCCCCTGCGCACCGGCGCAGGGACCCATTCGCTATAACAGCCAGGTACCACCCCGGCCACTCCTGTTACTTCTTGCCCTTCGCCCCACCGGAATCGTCGCTGGAGAGCACCGCGATGAAGGCCTCCTGCGGCACTTCGACGGAGCCGACCATCTTCATCCGCTTCTTGCCTTCCTTCTGCTTCTCCAGCAGCTTCCGCTTCCGGGAGATGTCACCGCCGTAGCACTTGGCGAGGACGTCCTTGCGGATGGCGCGAATCGTCTCGCGGGCGATGACCCGCGAGCCGATGGCGGCCTGGATGGGCACCTCGAAGGCCTGGCGGGGGATGAGCTCCCTGAGCTTGGCGACGAGCCGCACGCCGTACGCGTATGCCGCGTCCTTGTGCGTGATGGCGGAGAAGGCGTCGACCTTGTCGCCGTGCAGCAGAATGTCGACCTTGACGAGCTGGGCGGTCTGCTCGCCGGTGGGCTCGTAGTCGAGGGAGGCGTAACCACGCGTCTTGGACTTCAGCTGGTCGAAGAAGTCGAAGACGATCTCCGCCAGGGGCAGCGTGTAGCGGATCTCGACGCGGTCCTCGGAGAGGTAGTCCATGCCCAGCAGCACACCGCGACGGGTCTGGCACAGCTCCATGATCGAGCCGATGAACTCGCTCGGCGCGAGGATCGTGGCGCGCACGACCGGCTCGTACACCTCGGAGATCTTGCCCTCGGGGAACTCGCTCGGGTTGGTGACGATGTGCTCGCTCTTGTCCTCCATGGTCACGCGATAGACCACGTTGGGGGCGGTGGCGATGAGGTCGAGCCCGAACTCGCGCTCCAGGCGCTCGCGGATCACGTCCAGGTGGAGCAGGCCGAGGAAGCCGACGCGGAAGCCGAAGCCGAGGGCGGCGGAGGTCTCCGGCTCGTAGACGAGGGCGGCGTCGTTGAGCTGCAGCTTGTCCAGGGCCTCCCGCAGGTCCGGGTAGTCCGAACCGTCCAGCGGATAAAGGCCGGAGAACACCATCGGCTTGGGGTCCTTGTAACCGCCGAGTGCCTCGGTGGCGCCCTTGTTCAGGGTGGTGATGGTGTCGCCGACCTTGGACTGACGTACGTCCTTCACACCCGTGATGATGTAGCCGACCTCACCCACACCGACGCCGTCGGACGGCGTCATCTCCGGGGAGGAGACGCCGATCTCCAGCAGTTCGTGCGTGGCGCCGGTGGACATCATGCGGATGCGCTCGCGCTTGTTGAGCTGGCCGTCGACGACTCGTACGTACGTCACGACACCGCGGTAGGAGTCGTACACCGAGTCGAAGATCATCGCGCGGGCGGGGGCTTCCTTGACACCGACCGGGGCCGGCACGTCGCGGACCACGCGGTCCAACAAGGCTTCCACGCCGAGACCGGTCTTGGCGGAGACCTTCAGCACGTCGGAGGGGTCGCAGCCGATGAGGTTCGCCAGCTCCTCGGAGAACTTCTCGGGCTGCGCGGCCGGCAGGTCGATCTTGTTCAGCACCGGGACGATGGCGAGGTCGTTCTCCATGGCCAGGTAGAGGTTGGCGAGGGTCTGCGCCTCGATGCCCTGGGCGGCGTCGACCAGCAGGATCGTGCCCTCGCAGGCCGCGAGCGAGCGGGACACCTCGTACGTGAAGTCCACGTGGCCAGGGGTGTCGATCATGTTGAGGATGTGGGTCTTGCCCTCGCCCTCGCCCGTGGTGGGCGCCCAGGGCAGACGCACCGCCTGGGACTTGATCGTGATGCCGCGCTCGCGCTCGATGTCCATACGGTCGAGGTACTGAGCACGCATCTGCCGCTGGTCGACCACACCGGTCAGCTGAAGCATCCGGTCGGCAAGCGTGGACTTGCCGTGGTCGATGTGCGCGATGATGCAGAAGTTGCGGATCAGCGCCGGGTCGGTACGGCTCGGCTCGGGCACGTGGGTAGGAGTCGCGGGCACGCAGGGTCCTGATTCTTGAGACGCCGGGCGTCTCGTCTCGGGCGATGTCGGATCGATACGTAGGCTCCATGGTCCCACGGCCGCGGCCCTGAGCCCGGTTTGGGCCGGTCGCGAGGCTACTGATACCGTGGGCAGCTGTGCCTCGTGCCCTCTCAGTACGAGGTACTCATAGAAATCCAACGAACCTGAGAAGGCTCTTTCGTGGCGAACATCAAGTCCCAGATCAAGCGGAACAAGACGAACGAGAAGGCGCGCCTGCGCAACAAGGCCGTCAAGTCGTCGCTCAAGACCGCGATCCGCAAGGCCCGTGAGGCCGCTGCCGCCGGCGACGTCGAGAAGGCCACAGTGGCCGCTCGCGCAGCCTCGCAGAAGCTCGACAAGGCTGTCAGCAAGGGCGTCATCCACAAGAACGCCGCTGCCAACAAGAAGTCGGCCCTCGCCAAGCGCGTCGCCGGCCTCGCTGCCTGAACGACTGTGATCCACGGGGCTCCCTGAGCCCCACCGTCCGCCCGGACCCAGCGGCCCCTCTACCGCTCCGGAACGACGACCCGTGCCGCACACGGCCTGCGTTCGCCACGCGGGTGCGGCACACCAAGCGCAAAGCCGAAGGCCCCGGCTCCCGTCCTTCCCCAGGACGGGAGCCGGGGCCTTCGGCGTGCGTAGGTGCTCAGCCCGGCCGGGGCGGGTGGTGCTCCCCGCGGGGGCGGGTGGGAGCTCTCCGCCGGGGCGGGGCTCGGGGGCGCCCCGCTCCGGGTCGCGGCGACGGACGGGTGCACGGCAGGGGGACTCGGCGTCGGCGCTGGGTGGGGTGCGGCCGGTGCGGGCGGGTGCACTGCCGGGCGGGCCGCGCCGTCGGGAAGTGGCGGGGCACCGTCGGGGTTGCGGCGCGGCCGCAATCTGGCCGGGGGCCGGTCTCAGCGGCCGGCTCGGGCTGCCCTCGCTACTGCGACCACGGCTTTCTCCAGGGCGTACTCCGGGTCGTCTCCGCCACCCTTCACGCCGGCGTCCGCCTCGGCCACCGCCGTGAGCGCCGCCGCCACCGCGTCCGCCGACCAGCCGCGCATCTGCTGCCGGACCCGGTCGATCTTCCACGGCGGCATGCCCAGATCCCGGGCCAGGTCACCGGGCCGGGCACCCCGGGGGGCGGACGCGAGCTTGCCGATGGCCCGCACGCCCTGCGCCAGCGCGCTGGTGATCAGAACCGGCGGCACCCCGGTGGCCAGCGACCAGCGCAGCGCCTCCAGGGCCTCAGCCGCCCGGCCCTCGACCGCGCGGTCGGCCACGGTGAAGCTGGAGGCCTCGGCGCGGCCGGTGTAGTAGCGGCCCACGACGGCTTCGTCGATCGTGCCCTCGACGTCCGCCACCAGCTGGGTGACCGCACTCGCCAACTCCCGCAGATCGCTGCCGATCGCATCGACCAGGGCCTGGGTCGCCTCGGGCGTCGCGGACCTTCCGAGCGCACGGAACTCCGACCGCACGAACGCCAGCCGGTCCGCCGGCTTGGTCATCTTGGGGCAGGCGACCTCGCGCGCCCCCGCCTTGCGTGCCGCGTCCAGCAGCCCCTTCCCCTTGGCGCCACCGGCGTGCAGCAGGACGAGTGTGATCTCCTCGGCGGGCGCGTCGAGGTAGGACTTCACGTCCTTGATCGTGTCGGCAGAGAGGTCCTGCGCGTTCCGCACGACCACAACCTTGCGCTCCGCGAAGAGCGACGGGCTGGTCAGCTCTGCCAGCGAGCCGGGCTGCAGCTGGTCGGGGGCGAGGTCGCGCACGTCGGTGTCCGCGTCCACCGCACGGGCGGCCGCCACCACCTGCTGAACGGCGCGGTCCAGCAGCAGGTCCTCCTGCCCTACGGCGAGCGTGAGGGGAGCGAGCGGATCGTCGGTCGAATTCTTCCTGGTGGCCATCGCGGTCCAGCATCCCACGTCGCGCCGACAGTCCCGGGGCCGTCCCCTGGGCCGTCCCCTGGGCGGGGCGCTACTTGTCGTACCGGAGAATGGTCCGGTGAACGCGAGACATGTACTGGTACTGCCCGACCGCGACGCCGCGGAGGAGGTCGCCGAGGAGCTGGCCGGCCGCTTTGGGGTGGCCGAACAGCCTCAGCTCGTACGGGACGCACTGGCCGGTGAGGACGACGCCGAGGCCGCACAGTGGCTGGTCGTGGTCGAGGACCCGGCCGGCCGGCTCGACTCCGCGACGCTGGATGCCTTTGCCGCCGAGTTCGAGGGGTGGCTGGAAGCCCCCTGACCTGCCGCCGGCTCCGGCACCCGCTCGAGCACCACGCCGAAGTGGTCCCGGTACGCCGCCAGTACGCCGGCATCGCCCTCCACCGCCGCCTCGGTCCGCTCGCCGGCGACCGTCGTCACCAACGTGCGGCCGCTGAGCGTGATCCGGCCTTCGGCGGTGAGCCGGGAGCAGACGAGGGACTGCGTGAAGTGGGAGGCGGGCGAGGTGCGGTGGTACCACGCGCCCGCCTCGAAGTCCTCGATCACCCGGGGCCGTTGGTCGAGACGGTACTGCGGCTTTCCGTCGCGCAGCACGTCGAGATCCCCCTCGGGCGCCTCGACGATGCGGAACGTGCCTCCGGGATCGTCCTGGTCGCCACGTTCCCCGAAGGCGATCGGATAGTGGCTGTGGTCGCCGAACCTCACATCGACCAGCCAGGCGCCGTCGTCCGGGTCCGGCGCGTCGACCTTCAGCGCGAGGTGGTCGTACGGGATGCCCAGCCCGCCCTCCGGAGTGTGGACGCGGGCCTGGAGCAGGGTGACGCGATATCCGAGCGCCTCCAGCAACGCCCCGAAGGCACTGTTGAGTTCGTAACAGAAGCCGCCCCGACGACCGTCCACGATCTTGTCGAGGACCGGCTTCTGGTCCAGAGCGATGTCCTCCCCGAGGTGGATCGAGAGATTCTCGAAGGGCACGGTCCGCAGGTGGCGCAGGTGAAGGTCGCGCAGTGCGGCGGCGTTGGCGCGCGCCGGGCGCTCGGCGCCGATCCGTCGGAGGTAGGCCTCGGTCCGTGTGGTGTCCATGCCTCAGTTTCACCCGCTCCTCCTCTGTCCACCATGAACCTTCAGTCCTAGGACCAGCTGCCGAGGCGAGGCGCACCCGCAATGGACAGCGTGCCGGGCATGACCACTCAAGCGCCGGCACGCAGCCGGCCGCTGGGAGCCGCGCGACCGGGCACCCTGGTGTACCTGCGTGTCAAGCCGCACTCGGTCAAGGCCTGGCGGGAGGAGAACGAGCTGCCCGGGAGGGAGTTGATGCGCGACGGTGTGTGGCTCGACTGATCCGACGGCCCGAGGTCAGCGCCCGCAGACCCGGCCCCTCCCCCGTCACCGCGATCGCCCCGTCGGTGTCCGTGCGCAGTACCGCAGCTCCCTGGACGCGCAGTGCGGCGACCGTACGGGGTGAGGGGTGGCCGTACGTGTTGTCCTCGCCCACCGGGATCAGCGCCAGCCGTGGCCGGGCCCGCCGCAGCAACCCGGGGTCCTGATGGGCCGAGCCGTGATGGGCGACCTTGAGGACGTCCACGGCCGGAATCGCCTGGTTTGCCCGTAACAGGGCCTGCTGAGCGGGAGGTTCGAGATCGCCCAGGAGCAACAGGGTGAGCCCCGCCACGCGGACGAGCAACGTGACGCTGGTGTCGTTCGGCCCCTCCGGCACCGGCTCGGGAGCGGCCGGCGGCCACAGCACCTGCCAGTCGAGTGGGCCGGCCCGACGGCGTTCCCCCGGTACCGCGCGGGTGACGGGTACCCGGGCTGCCGCCGCGGTCCTGCGTACGAACGCGGCCTGATCAGGTGGGTCGTCCCGCACCGTTGTCTGGATCTCGCCGACGCTCCGCCCGCGCAGCACTCCGGGAAGGCCCGTCACATGGTCGGCATGGAAGTGCGTCAGCAGCAGCAGCGGGATGCGGGTGACGCCCAGAGCCCGCAGGCAGCGGTCGACAGAGACCGGGTCCGGCCCCACGTCGACCACGACGCCGGTCCCGTCCCCCGCCGCGAGCACCGAGGCGTCTCCCTGCCCGACATCGCACATCGCGAACCGCCAGCCCGGCGGTGGCCAGCCGGTGATCACTCCGGTGAGCGGCGCGGGCCGTAGCACCGAGACGACGAGCAGCAGCGCGGCCGCTCCACAGATCCAGGGGCTGCGCGGCAGCCGCCGGGCCACCAAGACCCCGACCGCGGTCACCGCGGCCAGGAGCATCCCGCCCCGCCAGCCGCCCGGCCACGCGACCTCGGCGCCGGGCAGCGCCGCCCCTGTACGGGCCACCTGCGCGATCCATCCGGCCGGCCAGCCGGCACACCAGGCCAGGAATCCGGCGACGGGCATCGCCACCGGAGCGGCCGCCAGCGCGGCGAACCCGAGCACCGTCGCCGGCCCGGCAGCCAGTTCGGCGAGCAGATTGCAGGGGATGGCGACCAGACTCACCCGGGCGGCCAGCACGACGACCACGGGTGCGCACACCGCCTGAGCGGCGGCCGCCGCGGCCACTGCCTCGGCCGCCCTCGGCGGCATCCCGCGCCGCTGAAGGGCGGTGCTCCACCGGGGAGCGAAGGTGAGCAGCGCGCCGGTGGCCAGTACGGAGAGCAGAAAGCCGTAACTGCGCGCCAGCCAGGGGTCGTACAGGACCAGCACCAGTACGGCACCGGCCAGGGCCGGAACCAGCGATCTGCGGCGGCCGGTGCCGATGGCGAGAAGAGTGATCGCCCCGCACGCAGCAGCACGCACCACGCTCGGCTCGGGCCGGCACACCACGACGAACGCCAGGGTCAGCGCGCCGCCACAGAGTGCGGTGGTGCGAAGCGATATGCCCAGGCGCGGTGCGAGCCCCCGCCGCTCGGCCCGCAGAGCGGTACTGGGCGGTCCGATGAGCAGGACGAGCACGATGGTCAGGTTGGACCCGGACACGGCGAGCAGGTGCACCAGATCGGTGGCCTCGAAGGCTTCCTGGAGGTCGGGCGGGACCCGTGACGTGTCACCGACGACGAGCCCTGGCAGCAGCGCACGTGCGTCGGGTGCGAGTCCGTCGGTGGCCTTCCGCAGCCCAGCCCGCAGCCCGCCGGCCGTGCGCTGCAGCAGGGTGGGCGGTGCGAGGACGTCGGGCGGCACGCCCGCCGGTGCCCGCAGCACGGCCGCGATCCGGTCGCTGCCAGGGAGGGGAGGCACGAGCCGGCCGGCCACCCGCAGCCCGGTGGACGGCAGCAGCCGCCGCCAATACGGCCCGTCCGCGAGCACGAGGACCGGCGTTCGGGTGATGGTGGCGGTGCCGTCCGGCGCTGTGATGCGGGTGACTACGGCATCGAGCACGACAGCCGGCCGACCCGCCCCGCCTCCCGGCGCGTGCGGCCGGACGGGGCGTGGATCGGAGGTGACCGTCAGCTCGGCGACCACATGCACACGCTCCTCCGCGAGGCCGGGCACCGGCCCTCGGCGCAGGTCCGCGGTCTGCAGCGCCGCGGCCGTGGCGGCCGCTGCGGCACAGATCAGAGCGGCGGCAGCCGCCGTGGTGTTCAGCCTCCACCCGGTCCCGCATGCGACGCCTGCTCCCTGGGCCCGGACGCCCCGAGCGCCGACGACACGGCTCGGTGACCGCCGGGACCCGACCCCCCTCACCCGTGGCGGTCGGCTGCCTGTCCACCTGGCGCCGCCGTCGCCCGTCCGGAAGGCACCAGCGGGCGCACGGCCGGGATCCCCGGCCCAGGACGACCCCCCGGCGGTCATGGCCGCAATGCCGCTCCAGCGGCGCGCAACCCGCCCAAGGCCAAGCGCCGGTACGGCCAGCAGCGCGCCTGCCGCCGCGAGGCAGACGACCACCGCCGACGTAGTCCAGCGCGCGGAGGCGCCCACGGCCAGTGCCGCCGCGGCCCAGGCGGCCAGCGCGGGCGGTACCAGGCGCAGATCGGCAGGGCCGTCCTGGCGCGGATCGGAGGCGCCCAGCCGGTGCGCGGAGGACATATGCACGACCGGACGAGACCTGACGCGCCTCCGGACCCGGCCCCCGGCTGGGCTCACAACGCGGCCTGGAGCCCGGCTCGTAACGCGGCCCGGGGCTCCGCTCGGGTGGCTGCTCATGGCTGGACGAGCTTGTGAAGATCCGCGAACCGGCCGTCGCCGATCCCGTCCACCTGCCGGAGTTCGTCGACAGAGCGGAAGCCCCCGTGCTCGGTGCGGTAGTCGATGATGTGCTGTGCCAGCACCGGACCGACCCCCGGCAGCGTGTCGAGCTGCTCCACCGAAGCCGAGTTGAGGCTGACCGGACCGGCGGCCGGCACACCGCCTCCCTGTGCCACGGCCGATGGCGGCTGCGGTCCCCCCACCACGACCTGCTCGCCGTCGTTGAGCACCCGTGCCCGGTTGAGCCCCGTGGTGTCCGTATCGGGCCGGACGCCCCCGGCGGCCCGTAGAGCGTCGGCGACACGGGAGCCGGCCGGCAGCCGCTGGATACCCGGCGCGCGGACCTTGCCGCTCACGTCGACGACGACGAGCCCGGCCGGCGGGCCGGGCGCGGCCCCTGGTGACGGCGATGGCCGTGGGAGCACCGCGGATCCTGCCGTCACGCGCTCGGGAGCACGCACCGGCTCGGGCCGCCCCACCCAGAAGTGCTGGGCGGCAAAGACCGCGGCCGCCACGAGGACGACGGCCAGAGCGGCGAGGCTTTTCGGTTCGAGGCCGCACCGCACCTGCATCCACAGCGGAAGCCGCTCCCGCACGGCCAGCCGCGCCCGATCCCGCCGCCCCGCATCCCCCGGCCGGACCACGGGACTCGGCGAAGCCGCACCGCCGGACGAAGCCCCACCACCGGACGAAGCCCCCAGCACCCCCGCGCCACACGCAACCACCGGTAAGCGGCCGCTCGGCCCGGCCCCACTCGGCGGCCGGGCCCACGCCGGCGACGCTCGCGGTGCGCCGTCCAGCAGGGCTTCCGCGCGACGGCGTGCGGCCGCCGCGGCCTGGGTGGTGTGCCGGCGCCGCATACTGCGGCGGTGGCGGGCCCGGCCGTCCGAGGCGGGGGCGCGGCCCGGGCCACTGGTTACGGTGTGTGATCGGAGAGCCATGCCACGAGACAGTAGGCCTCTCCGCCGGATCCTGCCGAGCAGACCCAGTTTCAGTGGAAAACGCTGCAGTTGTGGATAACTGAGCCACCCTCACAAGTGACCGGGCAAGGGGGACGGCATTCCCGTCAGCGCGGCGAGATCACCGCTCCCAGCAGCCCCGGCCCCGTGTGTGCCCCGATCACCGCACCCACCTCGCTCACATGCAGATCGGCCAGCCCCGGCACCCGGTCTCCCAGCCGTGCCGCGAGCCGCTGCGCGCGCTCCGGGGCCGCCAGGTGATGGACGGCGATGTCCACGCTGCTCGCCCCCGCCCGCTCGACCGCGAGCTCCTCCAGCCGGGCGATCGCCTTCGACGCGGTGCGCACCTTCTCCAGCATCTCGATCCGGCCGCCGTCCAGCTGGAGCAGCGGCTTGACCGCCAGCGCGGAACCCAGCAGCGCCTGCGCGGCGCCGATCCTGCCGCCGCGCCGCAGGTAGTCCAGGGTGTCCACGTAGAAGTACGCGGACGTACCCGCGGCGCGCTTCTCCGCGGCGGCCACCGCCTCGTCGACCGTGCCACCGGCCTCCGCCGTCTCCGCCGCCGCGAGCGCGCAGAAACCCAGCGCCATCGCGACCATGCCGGTGTCCACCACCCGCACCGGCACCGGAGCGGTCCGCGACGCGAGCACCGCGGCGTCGTACGTCCCGGAGAACTCGGCCGACAGATGCAGTGAGACGATGCCCGTCGCACCGGCCTCCGCCGCGGCCCGGTAGGCCTGAGCAAAGACTTCGGGGCTCGGCCGCGACGTGGTGACGGACCGGCGCTTCTGCAGGGCCAGGGAGCGGGCCGAGATCTCGGTGCCCTCTTCGAGGGCCTCACCACCGAGGACAACGGTCAGCGGCACGGAGGTGATGCCGTGCCGCTCCATCGTCTGCGGCGGCAGGTAGGCCGTGGAATCGGTGACGATCGCGACATGGCGGGACATGACCGGGAGGTTACCCGCCACGAGGGCCGGACGGCAGTGCGGCCCCGACCCAACTGATCAGTAACGCTCCAGAAGGGTCAGGCGGGTCCGGGAGGCCGCGAGTGCCGGTCAAGTCGTGCTCTCCGGGCGGGCCGTCTTCTGCCACGGGTACTCGGCCTGCCGCAGGGGCTCCGCCCCCGTGAGCGCCTGCGGGTCGGCCAGGGTCGGCGTAACGGGTGCCGGTGCGGGCCCCGTTGCGGGTCCGGACCCGGACCCCGACCCGGACCCGGCGCGCGACCCCGCCCCCGCGGCCGGCGATTCGTCCGCCGGTGCCGGCTCTGGCCAGGAGCTCTTCGACCAGTCCCGCAGCGCCCCCGACTCCACCTCGATCTGCGCGCTGAGTGCCGTCAGGTCGTCGTCGGCGAACTGCCGCGCCCGGTCCCGCGCCGCCCACCGCAGCGAGTCCGCGGCATGCGTGATCCGCTCCGTGCGCTCGCGCAGATCGGGCATCCGCTCGGCGACCCGTGCCCGGTCCGGATCCCGCTCCAGGTGCTTGAGTTCGTCGTCCAGTTCGTGCCCATGTGCGCTGAGCCGCTGGAACAGGCCGATCGACTCCGAAAGCGAGGCGTCCTGCCGCACACCCTCGTTCAGGGCGCTCTGAGTGGACCTCATCGACGTACGCAGTGAGAGCCGCAGCTGGGCGAGCTCTCCCGCCAGACCACCCTGCCCATAGCTCTTGGCCCGCAGTGTCGTCTCCTCGACCGTGCGGCGCGCCTGGCTGATCGTCCGGTCCACACCGCGCTTGGCGGCTGCGACCGCCTTGACACTCACGTACACCCCCAGGCCGACGAAGGCTACGAAGAGCAGCGTCAGGATGAGGATCGCGGCTTCCATGAGCGCCCCTTCGATGTCGGTTCTCGTCCCCTCCACCGTAAACGGAACGGGCAGGCCGGGGGTTCCATCAGAACCCCCAACCTGCCCGTAGGGGAAAGCACCCATGCGCGGCGACCACGTACCCGCGGGGTCGCGCGGGCACAGGAGACCGACGCCGGCGGTCATGGAGACCGTCGTCACGCGGTTACGGAAACCATGCCGCGCGATTGCGCATGCCGCGCGATTGCGACAGACCGATGCCGCGTGGTTACGCGGGAACGATGTTGACCAGCTTCGGCGCCCGCACGATCACCTTGCGGATCCCCGCGCCGCCCAGCGCGGCGACGACGGCCTCGTCGGCCACCGCCAGCCGCTCCAGCTCGTCTTCGCCGATGGTCGGGGACACCTCCAGCCGCGCCTTGACCTTGCCCTTGACCTGTACGACACAGGTCACGGTCTCGTCCACGACGTATGCCGGGTCGGCCACCGGGAAGTCCTGGTGGACCACCGAGTCGGTGTGGCCCAGCTTGTGCCACAGCTCCTCGGCGATGTGCGGGGCCAGCGGCGTGATCAGCAGGACCAGCTGCTCCGCGACGCTCCGGGAGACCGGGCCGCCCGTCTTGGTCAGGAAGTTGTTCAGCTCGGTGATCTTGGCGATGGCGGTGTTGAAGCGCAGCCCCGCCAGGTCCTGTCCGGCGCCGTCGATGGCCTTGTGCAGGGCACGCAGGGTGGCCTCGTCGGGCTCGGTGTCCACGACACCGACCTCACCCGTCGCCTCGTCGACGACGTTGCGCCACAGCCGCTGCAGCAGCCGGTACTGCCCGACGACCGCGCGGGTGTCCCACGGACGGGAGACGTCCAGCGGGCCCATCGCCATCTCGTACAGCCGCAGCGTGTCCGCGCCGTACTCGGTGCAGATCTCGTCCGGAGTGACAGCGTTCTTCAGGGACTTGCCCATCTTGCCCAGCTCGCGCTTGACCGGCTCACCCTCGAAGAAGAACTTTCCGTCGCGCTCCTCGACCTCGGTGGCCGTCACCGGGAAGCCCCGGCTGTCCCGGTAGACGTACGCCTGGATCATGCCCTGGTTGTACAGCTTGTGGAACGGCTCGGCCGAGGAGACGTGCCCCAGGTCGTACAGCACCTTGGACCAGAACCGCGCGTACAGCAGGTGCAGTACGGCGTGCTCGGCACCGCCGACGTACAGGTCGACGCCGCCGTGCGGCTGTCCCTCGCGGGGTCCCATCCAGTACCGCTCGACCTCGGGGTCGACCAGCTTCTCGCTGTTGTGCGGGTCCAGATAGCGCAGCTCGTACCAGCACGAACCGGCCCAGTTCGGCATGGTGTTGGTCTCGCGGCGGTAGCGTCGCACACCCCTGCCGTCGCCCAGGTCCAGTTCGACCTCGACCCAGTCCTCGTTGCGGGACAGCGGGGTCTCCGGAGAGGTGTCGGCGTCGTTCGGGTCGAAGGTGCGCGGCGAGTAGTCCTCGATCTCCGGCAGCTCCAGCGGCAGCATCGACTCGGGCAGGGCGTGCGCGACGCCGTCGTCGTCGTACACGATCGGGAAGGGCTCGCCCCAGTAGCGCTGGCGGCTGAACAGCCAGTCACGCAGCCGGAAGTTGACCGTGCCTTCGCCGATGCCGCGGGCGGAGAGCCACTCGGTGATCTTCGCCTTGGCCTCGGCGACCCCCAGGCCGTCCAGCGAGATCTCGTCGTTGGAGGAGTTGATCGCCGGGCCCTGCCCGGTGAAGGCCTCGCCGTCCCAGCCCTCCGGGGGCTGGACGGTACGGATGATGGGCAGTTCGAAGGCCTCCGCGAACTCCCAGTCACGCTCGTCCTGGCCAGGGACGGCCATGATGGCGCCGGTGCCGTAGCCCATCAGGACGTAGTCGGCGACGAAGACCGGGACCCGGCCGCCGGTGACCGGGTTCCGGGCGTAGGCGCCGGTGAAGACACCGGTCTTGTCCTTGTGCTCGGTCTGCCGCTCCACATCACTCTTCGTCTGGGCCTGCTTGCGGTACGCGGCGACGGCGTCGGCCGGGGTGGCGGCACCGCCGGTCCAGGCGTCCTTGGTGTCCGCCGGCCACTCGGCCGGCAGGATCGAGTCGATCAGACCGTTCTCGGGTGCCAGCACCATGTAGGTGGCGCCGAACAGGGTGTCCGGGCGGGTGGTGAACACCGTGATCCGCGCGCCGTCGTGGCCCTCGACCGGGAAGTGGACACGCGCGCCCTCGCTCCGCCCGATCCAGTTGCGCTGCTGCAGCTTGATGGCCTCGGGCCAGTCCAGCGCCTCCAGGTCCTCCAGCAGCCGGTCCGCGTAGGCGGTGATGCGCATGTTCCACTGGCGCAGCTTGGCCTTGAAGACGGGGAAGTTGCCGCGCTCGGAGCGGCCGTCCGCGGTGACCTCCTCGTTGGCCAGTACGGTGCCCAGGCCCGGGCACCAGTTGACCGGCGCGTCGGAGGCGTACGCCAGGCGGTACTCGCCCAGGACCTCGGCACGCTCGACCGCGCTCAGCCCGCTCCACGCGCGCCCGCCGGGAACAGCGCGCTCGCCGCTCTGGAACTGCGCCACCAGTTCGTCGATCGGCCGCGCGCGCCTCGCCTCCTCGTCGTACCAGGAGTTGAAGATCTGCACGAAGATCCACTGGGTCCACTTGTAGTAGTCCGGGTCGATCGTGGCGAAGGACCGGCGCTTGTCGTGGCCCAGGCCCAGCCGGCGCAGCTGGGCCTTCATGTTGCTCATGGCCGCCTCGGTGGTGACCCGCGGGTGCTCGCCGGTCTGGACCGCGTGCTGCTCGGCCGGCAGGCCGAAGGCGTCGAAGCCCAGCGTGTGCAGGACGTTGTGGCCGGTCATCCGCTGGTGGCGGGCGAAGACGTCGGTGGCGATGTAGCCCAGCGGGTGGCCGACGTGCAGTCCCGAGCCCGAGGGGTACGGGAACATGTCCATGACGAACTTCTTGGGCCGGGCGTCGGCCTCGGGATCCCCCGCGAGGTCGCCGGTGGGGTTGGGCGCCTCGTACGTGCCCGCGGCGTCCCAGAAGTCCTGCCAGCGTGCCTCGATGTCGGCGGCCATGGCTGCCGTGTAGCGGTGCGCTGCGGCCACCTCTGTAGCAGCGGAATTCGTCTCGCTCATGATCCTTAAAGCTCCATCGATCGTCTCTGCCGGCGGGTTGTGACCCCAACCAAGACCACAACCAAATGAAAAATCCCCTCGCACAGGAGGGGACGCCGCGCCGATTCCGACCAGGTGATCACCGGTCAGGACTGATCAGCGCGGCTCGCTAAGCAGAAGGCGTACGGCACGCATGGCGCCAGGGTACCGCAGCGCCCGGAGCGGCTGCACGGAGTAGTCGCGCAGTGGAATGTCGGCCCTGGTTACCCCGCGTATCGGACTCTATCGGGGCAACCCCCGAGCACATGTGTCCCTTGACTCCTCTGCAAAAGCTCAAACCTCGTACTGCTTGGTATGGCTCGACCTAGCATGCCGATTCGGGACCGCTTTCCCGGAGCATTCGGAGTCGCACCCATGAACCCTCGTCGCAAGCCCCGCTCAACACCCGCACTACCCGCAGTGAGCTTCACTCCCCGCGTCGCGATATCGGTCGCGGTGCCGTTGCTCATACCCTTGATCGCCGTCGTCGGGAGCGACGATTTCCGCGCCGCGCTGGACTTCACCACCGGCGTGCTCTCCCTGGTGTCACTCACCGCCTCGGTCGCGTGGGGACTGCTCGCCACCGACCGGCTGCTGCTTTCCCCCCGCCACCGGCTGGTGGCCCAGGGCATCCACCGGACGACCGCGATCGCCTCGCTCGGCTTCATGCTGCTGCACGCTTCGGTCAAGGTGTCTCTCGGACACGTGGCGCTGCTCGGTGCCCTGATCCCGTTCGGACTGGGAGTCACCAGCACTGCCGGACTGATCGGTCTCGGCTCGCTGGCCGGCTACCTGATGGTCGTAGCCGCCACCACCGGCGCACTGCGCCGCGCCTTCGCCGCCCCTGGCCGGGTAGCAGGCCGCTGGCGCGCCTTCCACATGGCCGCCTACCCCGCGTGGTGCGCCGCACTGATGCACGGTCTGTACGCGGGCCGCCCCGCCGCGACCTGGGTGATGGTCATGTACTCCCTCTGCCTGGTGGGAGTCGGCGCCGTGGTCGCCGTACGCATGCTGCCGGCGTCGGTGCAGCGGGGCCTGGCGGAGCGCGTGACCGCCCTGTTCAAGCCCGACGACGTAGCGGAGGAGGCGCCCCTGTGGCCGATTTCCCCGCAGCCCGCCGCGCCGCGCGCGGAACGCGCCGCGATGCCGCCGCTGGAGCGCATGCCGACGCCGATGCCACCGCTGTACGAGGCCCCGCCGCGTCCCCCGGCCGGGCTCGCCGCGGGCGTCGACACCGGGATCTCGGCGGCCTACCGCGCCGTCTCCGCGGCGGCGAGCACGGGGCAGATCCCGCGGGTGGACAGCACCGGGCAGATCCCGCGGGTGGACAGCACCGGGCAGATACCGCTGGCCGAGCGCATTCCGATGACCGAGGAGCTGCCCGTCGTACCCTCCGCACCCGACTACACCCCACGGCCCCAGGGCGGGCGCTGGCCCGCACCGTCTCCTCCCCCGCCCGCACCCGTCCGCGCTCCGGACGACACAGAACCTCTGTCAGGCCCCTTCCAGCCGCCCACGGCCGGTGAACCCTGGCACGCACCCGCAGGAGAACGACCTTGAACGCCCCCCTTCCCGATGTGCCCGAAGTCCGCGTCGTCGGCCTCCCCCAGCTGACGACCGGCTTCGACCTCGTCGAGCGGCTCGATCTCTCGATGCATCTCAAGGTGCACGGCCCGCTCGAGCCTGTGACCGGGGAGCGCCTGGCCCAGCTCGCCGAGGCGATATCCCTGCGCGGCCGCGGCGGCGCAGGCTTCCCGTTCGGCCAGAAGCTTCGCGCCGTGGCCAAGGCCGCGATCCGCCGTGGAGTCCGTCCGGTCGTGGTGGTCAACGGCAGCGAAGGGGAGCCGCCGTGCCGCAAGGACACCGTGATGCTCAACCGGGCCCCGCACCTGATCCTGGACGGAGCCCTGCTCGCCGCCGAGGCACTCGGCGCCCGGACGCTGATCGTCGGCGTCACCCGTAACTCCACCGAGGCCTCCATTCGCGCCGCCCTGGCCGAGCGCGGTCTCTCCGACCGCCCGACCCGGCGCGGGAACCAGCTGCGCGCCCGGGTGGTGCGCACCCCAGAGCGGATGGTGTCGGGCGAGGCCTCGTCGCTGATCCGCGCCGTGAACGGCGGCCCCGCGCTGCCTCCCGGCCGCCGCGAGCGCGCCTCCGAGGCCGGCGTGGGCGGCCTGCCGACACTGCTGTCCAACGCCGAGACGTTCGCGCAGCTGGCCGTCGCCGCCCGGATCGGCACCGAGCGCTACGGCAACACCGGCCTGCCGGGCGAGCCCGGCACCGTTCTGCTCACCATCTCCGGCGCGGTCGCCCGCCCGATGGTCGTCGAGGTGCCCACCGGCGTCCCGCTGCGTTATGTGCTCCAGCTGGCCGGCGCGCCGCCGCTGCCGCAGGGCGTGCTGACCGGTGGCTACCACGGCAACTGGATCGACGCGGTCTCCGCGCACGGCGCGGTCATCTCCCGCGAGTCCTTCTCCTCCGTCGGGGGCGCGCTGGGTGCGGGCGCGATCCTGCCGATCGGCCCGGAGACCTGCCCGCTCGGCGAGGCGCAGCGCGTCGCGAACTGGCTGGCGGCCGAGACAGCGGGTCAGTGCGGCCCCTGCCGCCTCGGCCTGCCGGCCGCCGCCGGGGGTCTGTCGGACGTACTGAACGGTGGCGGCCAGGCCGCGCTGGAGGCCCTGCGCGAGGTCATGCAGGCGGTCCGCGGCCGCGGCGCGTGCAAGCACCCCGACGGCTCCGTGCGCTTCTTCATGTCGACCCTCTCCGCCTTCACCGACGACCTGGCCGCGCATGTGCTGGCAGGCGGCTGCGGTCGCGAGACGACGGGCGTACTGCCCCTGCCCGCCCCGGGTTACGAGGAGGAGGGCATCCCCACCGGCGAGAAGATCGCCGTGGACTGGACACTGTGCAAGGGCCACGGGCTGTGCGCGGACATCGTCCCGGAGCTGATCCGGCTCGGTCCCGACGGCTACCCGGCGCTCGCGGACGCGGCGGTGCCGATGCATCTCCAGGGACGCGCGCAGCGGGCCGTGAGCCGGTGCCCCGCGCTGGCTCTGCGCATCGAAGCCGCCCCGCCCGAGCGCCCCGCGCGCCCGGCGCTCCCTCGCAGCGACCGCAAGGCCCTTGGCAGCGGCCAGGGCTGACGGTCGGTCGACGGCCGGTTGACGGCCGGTTGACGGACATGACGAGAAGCGGGGGCCCCCCGGCCGGGGGGGCGCGGGTG
>NZ_JBFBAS010000026.1:0-103663 GCF_040682335.1 Streptomyces sp. NPDC051219 | reverse complement strand
AGACGCAGAGCACTCCGGCGCTCCGCGCCTCCGGGCCAAGGACGGCCTTCACCCCCGCCCTGAAGGGCGGAGCACTGGCCAAGATCAGAGGTAGAATCGGTCCAGCGGGATCGATGAGCCCTGCGGAGCGCCACTGCCCCACGATGCGACGGGCCTCGGGCCTGCGGTGGTCAGCCGGGGGCCTCCCCCGTGACCGCCAGCCTGCGGCCGGTCAGCGCGGCCGGCGCCTCGGTGTCCGGGGTGGAGACGTCCGGGCCGTCCGCAGGGCGCCGTCCACCGTACGCGAAGAAGTCCGCCAGCGGGAGAGTGGCCGCGCCCACCGTGACCGCGTCCAGGCCGAGCCTGCCCAGTTCGATGACGGTGCGCTCGACGGGGTGGCGCAGGGAGTACGCCGCCGCGTACCGCCGTACGGCGGGCAGCAGGTGAGGGCCGAGCTGTAGTCCCGCCCACCCGCCGATGAGGATGCGCTCCGGAGCGCAGAGGTTGACCAGATCCGAAATGCCCGCTCCGAGGTACTCGGCGGTCTCGTCCAGCAGGTCCAGCGCAGTGCGGTCGGGGGTGCCGTCCTCGCCGGGGAACGCTGCCGCGATCAGAGCCGCGATGCCGGCCTCCTCGTCCGAGTCGCCGTCCCCGGGCCCGCCCGCCTCACGCCAGCGGGCGAGCATGGCCTCGGCGCCGACGTAGGCCTCCAGGCAGCCGCGGGCGCCGCAGCGACAGGTGCGGCCGCGTACGGCGACGGTGGTGTGGCCCCACTCCGCCGCGCTGCTGCGTGCCCCGCCGTAGAGCGTTCCGTCGGTGACGATGCAGGCGCCGACGCCCGACCCGAACAGCACGATCACCGCGTCGCGGGCGCCGCGTCCGCCGCCGAACCACATCTCCGCCTGGCCGAGCGTCCGGGCGCCGTTGTCGATGAAGTAAGGGGTGGAGGAGGGGAGTTCGACAGAGGTGCGCAGCAGCGACTCCAGCGGTACCGCGTCCCAGCCCATGGTCTGGCCGTGCACCACGGCGCCTTGGGCGGAGCTGCGGTCGACGATGCCGGGGACACCGACTCCGACGCCGAGCAGTCGGTCCGGGGGGACGTCCGCGGCGGCCAGCACACCGGCGATTCCATGCCGGATGTCGTCAACGACGCGAGCTACGTCGTACGTCCGCGGCGGCAACGGACGCTCGGAGCGGGCGAGTTCGGTAAGAGCGAGGTCGAAGAGCTCGACCCTGACCCGGGTTTCGCCGACGTCGACCCCGATCAGGCAGCCACTGCCCGGGGCCAGGCGCAGCAGGGTACGGGGCCGGCCGCCGTCGGAGTCGACGACACCGGCCTCCTCGAGGAGGCCCTCGCCGAGGAGTTCGGCGACGACGTTGCTGACGGAACCCGAACTGAGGCCGGTGGCCGGCCCAAGCTCCTGGCGGCTCTGCGGCCCGCCGAAATACAACTGTTGCAGTACGGCGCTCCGGCTCCCGCGCCGCAGGTCGCGCACGGTACGTCGGTTCGGCTTGGCCATGTGGCTCCCTTCCGTACGCAACATACCCTTGCGCCAGCCCTTGACGCGACCTTCTCTCACCTCTTAACTCACACTCTAAATTAAGCCGTGAGGTTGTTCAGGGACCGAACAGAGCCTCGGCGGCCAGTCCGGAAAGGGGCCCCGCGCCATGCGCAGAACCAGAGCCGCAGCCGTCGTCGCCGCAGTCACCGCCCTCGCCGCAGTCACCGGCTGCGGAGGCGGCAGCGATCCCAAGGGCGGGGACAACAGCTCGCCCGGAACGCTCACGTACTGGGCCTCCAACCAGGGACCGAACATCGAGGCGGACAAGAAGATCCTCACCCCCGAGCTGAAGAAGTTCGAGGAGAGGACCGGCATCAAGGTCAAACTCGAGGTCATCCCCTGGTCGGACCTGCTCAACCGTATCCTCGCCGCCACCACCTCCGGACAGGGCCCCGACGTTCTCAACATCGGCAACACCTGGTCCGCCTCGCTCCAGGCCACCGGAGCTCTGCTGCCCTGGGACGCGGGCAACTTCGGCAGTATCGGGGGCAAGGACCGGTTCGTGGAATCGGCTCTCGGCTCGGCCGGTGTGCCGGGCCAGGACCCGGCCGCCGTACCGCTGTACTCCATGGCGTACGCCCTCTACTACAACAAGCAGATGTTCAAGGACGCGGGCGTCGCCAAGCCGCCCGCCACCTGGGACGAGCTGGTGGTCACCGGTAAGAAGCTGTCCAGGAACGGGACATGGGCCCTCGGCGCCGAGGGCGCGAACACCTCCAACAACATCCACCAGGCCTTCGTCCTGGCCAAGCAGCACGGCACCGACTTCTTCGACGCATCCGGCAAACCGGCCTTCGACAGCCCCGGCGCCGTCGCCGCCGTGAAGCAGTACGTCGACTTCATGGCCAAGGACAAGATCATCGCGCCCGGCAACGCCGAGTACGCGCAGAACCAGTCCCTCCAGGACTTCGCCAGGAACAAGACGGCCATGGTCCTCTGGCAGAGCGCCGCCACCACCTTCAAGGCCCACGGCATGAGTGACGACGACTGGGGAGTGGCACCCGTACCCGTCCCCTCCGGCACTCCGGGCACCGGCCGGAACGTCAATTCCATGGTCGCCGGCATCAACATGGCCGTCTTCAAGAACACCAAGAACATCGACGGAGCCCTGAAGTTCGTGGAGTTCATGACCAGCGACGAGGAGAACAAGCTCCTCAACAAGACCTACGGCTCCATCCCGCCGGTCAAGGCCGCCCAGCAGGACCCCGCGTTCGCCACTCCCGACCTCGCCGTGCTCCGCGACACTCTCGCCAGGAGCGCCGCACCACTGCCCCAGGTGCCCGCCGAGTCGCAGTTCGAGACCGCCGTGGGCACCGCCATCAAGGAGCTGTTCGCCGCGGCCGCCGCCGGACGGCCGGTCACCGACGCCTCGGTCAAGGAGGCCCTGACCAAGGCCCAGCAGCAGATGCCGAAGTGAGACCGCACGCCATGACCGCAACGCCTGCCACCACCGCCGCGGACAACGAGCCGTCCCCCGGCCCTCGTGCACCGCGGTCCGGAGCGGAGAAGTCCACAGACCCGCGGCGGCCACAACCCGCCGGACGGCCGCGACGTCCCGGCCGGCTGCGCAGCGCCGGACTGCCCTACCTCCTGCTGCTGCCCGCCCTCCTCCTCGAACTCCTCATCCACCTGGTGCCGATAGCCGTCGGCGTGATGATGAGCTTCAAGGAACTCACCCAGTTCTACATCCGGGACTGGGGCCAGGCCCCCTGGTCGGGCCTCGACAACTACCGCGTCTCGGTGGACCTCGACGCCCCGGTCGGCGAGGCCCTGCTCCACTCGTTCCTCGTCACCTGTGCGTTCAGCGTGCTCACCGTCGGCCTCTGCTGGCTGCTCGGCACGGCCGGCGCCGTCTTCATGCAGGAGAACTTCCGCGGCCGGGGCCTGCTGCGCGCGGTGTTCCTCACGCCATACGCGCTGCCGGTCTACGCGGCCGTGATCACCTGGGCGTTCATGTTCCAGCGCGACAACGGCCTGGTGAACCACGTCCTCCACGACCAGTTGGGCCTGACCGGAGAACGGACCTTCTGGCTGCTCGGCGACAACAGCTTCACCGCCCTGGTCGTCGTGGCCGTCTGGAAGACCTGGCCCTTCGCGTTCCTGATCGTGATGGCAGCGCTGCAGAACATCCCCAGGGAGCTGTACGAGGCGGCTGCCATCGACGGCGCCGGAATTCTCCAGCAGATCCGCCGGATCACCCTGCCCTCACTGCGTCCCGTCAACCAGGTGCTCGTCCTGGTCCTCTTCCTGTGGACCTTCAACGACTTCAACACGCCGTACCTGCTCTTCGGCAAGTCCGCCCCCGAACCCGCGGACCTCGTCTCCATCCACATCTACCAGTCCTCCTTCGTCACCTGGAACTTCGGCACCGGGTCGGCCATGTCCGTCCTGCTGGTGCTCTTCCTCCTCGTGGTGACGGCCGGCTATCTGCTGGCCACCTCGCGCGGAAGGAAGCACGCCGATGGCTAGTACCGCCGCCCCGGACCGCACCCCGGTCCGCCGCTCGCCGACAGCTCCGCCCCGCTCCTTCCTCTGCGCTCGGCGGGTCTTCCTCAGCCTGCTCGCCGGATTCGTCCTGCTGCCCGTGTACGTGATGGCCAGCAGCTCACTGAAGCCGCTTCAGGACGTGTCGGGGGAGTTCCGCTGGATCCCCAGCGGGCTCACCTTCCGCCCGTACCTCGACATCTGGGAGACCGTCCCGCTCGCCCGGTACTTCCTCAACTCTCTGCTGGTGGCGGGCGCGGCGACGGTCTGCTCGGTGACCGTCGCGGTCTTCGCCGCCTACGCCGTCAGCCGCTACCGCTTCCGCGGCAAGCGCGTCTTCACCGTGACCGTGCTGTCCACCCAGATGTTCCCGGGCATCCTCTTCCTGCTGCCGCTCTTCCTGATCTTCGTCAACATCGGCAACACCACCGGGGTCGCCCTGTACGGCTCACGCGGCGGCCTCATCCTCACCTACCTCACCTTCTCGCTGCCGTTCTCCATCTGGATGCTCATCGGCTACTTCGACTCGGTGCCGCGGGAACTGGACGAGGCCGCGATGGTCGACGGCTGCGGGCCCCTCGGCGCGCTGTTCCGCGTCGTCGTCCCGGCCGCGATCCCCGGCATCGTCGCCGTCGCCGTCTACGCCTTCATGACGGCGTGGGGCGAGGTGCTCTTCGCGTCCGTGATGACGAACGACACCACCCGCACCCTCGCCGTCGGCCTCCAGGGTTACGCCACGCAGAACGACATCTACTGGAACCAGGTCATGGCCGCGTCCCTCGTGGTGAGCGTCCCCGTGGTCGCGGGCTTCCTGCTCCTCCAGCGCTATCTCGTCGCCGGCCTCACCGCCGGGGCCGTCAAGTGACCCCCGAGACCCATCCGGAAAGGAACCCCGTGTCCGACCCGATCGACCTCGGCGCCCTTCCCCAGGACTTCGCCTGGGGTGTGGCCACCTCCGCGTACCAGATCGAGGGCGCCGTCGCGGAGGACGGCCGCTCTCCCTCAATCTGGGACACGTTCTCTCACACACCGGGCAAGATCGCGGGCGACGAGACCGGCGACCTCGCCTGCGACCATTACCACCGATGGCGCGAGGACATCGCCCTCATGAAGGAACTGGGAGTCAGCGCCTACCGTTTCTCCGTCGCCTGGCCGCGCGTCGTGCCCGGCGGCGACGGCCCGGTCAACCGCCGCGGCCTCGACTTCTACGAACGCCTCACCGACGCCCTCCTGGAAGCCGGCATCACCCCGCACGCCACCCTCTACCACTGGGACCTGCCCCAGGTGCTCCAGGACCGCGGCGGATGGCCGCTGCGCGAGACCGCCGAGCACTTCGCCGCCTATGCCTCCGCAGTCGCCGGAGCACTCGGCGACCGGATCGAGGACTGGGCCACCCTCAACGAACCGCTCTGCTCCGCCTGGATCGGCCATCTCGAGGGGATGATGGCCCCCGGACTCACCGACATCGCCGCCGCCGTACCCGCCTCGTACCACCTCCTCCTCGGGCACGGCCTCGCCACCCAGGCGATACGGGCGGTGTCACCGGGCGCCCGCGTCGGCATCGTGAACAACCTCAGTACGGTCGAGCCCGCCACCTCCTCCGAGGCGGACGCGGACGCCGCCCGACGGATGGACGGCCACACCAACCGCTGGTGGCTCGACCCCGTCCACGGTCGCGGTTTCCCGGCGGACATGCGGGAGGTCTACGGGGTGGACCTGCCGGAACGTACCGGCGACCTGGACACCATCGCCGAGCCTCTGGACTGGCTGGGGCTGAACTACTACTTCCCCATGGTGGTGACCGCCGACCTGGCAGGGCCGGCCCCCCACGTACGCCGGGTCCGCCGGCTGCACATGCCGCGCACCGCAATGGACTGGGAGATCGACGCGGACGGCCTGGAAGACCTGCTGGTCCGGCTCACTCAGCAGTACGGAGCCCAGAAGCTCTTCGTCACCGAGAACGGCTCCGCGTACCCGGACCTGGTGGGTCCCGACGGCCAGGTGCACGACCCCGAACGGACCGCATACCTGGAGCGGCACCTCGCCGCATGCTCGCGGGCGGTCCGCAGAGGGGTGCCGCTCGCCGGGTACTTCGCCTGGTCGCTGCTGGACAACTTCGAGTGGGCGTACGGCTACGACAAGAGATTCGGCCTCGTCCATGTCGACTACCGCACCCAGACCCGCACCATCAAGAGCAGTGGCAGGCGCTACGCGGACATCGCCCGCGCCCACCGCCGGTCGGTGTCCCGCCGTGCGGCCTGAAGGCGAGATCGCGAGACGGCTCCTTCGCTCACGTGCGGTCCGGATGCACCGCGCACAGTGCCCAGATGATGAACACGTAGAGAGCGATCGCGACGACCGACCAGACCGGGTAGTAGGGCAGGGACAAGAAGTTGACGATCACCAGAAGTCCGGCGATAGCGATGCCGGCTATCCGCGCCCAGAGGGCGCCCTTGAGCAGGCCGAGACCGACCAGGATGGCCACCACGCCGAGAATCAGATGGATCCAGCCCCATCCGGTGACATCGAACCGGAAGACATAGCTGGGCGTCAGGACGAAGATGTCGTCCTGGGCAATGGCCATGATTCCCCGCAGGACATCGAGAATTCCTACGATGACCAGCAGCACTCCGGCGAAGGTCACCGCCCCTCCTGCCAGATGATCCTGCCGTCCGGTGTGTGTATGCATTTTCTGCTCCATGCCGTTCATCTCCATTGGGCTGGACGGGACTCAGGACGATGAATGCGCAGCGGGCCGCAATCGGTTCGCCGGGTCGGCCGCCCTCGGCGGGCCGGCCCGTCGCGCGTCCTCAGCCGCGCAGGATCTTCTGCTTGGCCTGCTGGAACTCTTCCTCTGTCAGGTCTCCCCGGGCCTTGAGCTCGGACAGTTTGACCAGATCGTCCCCGGTTGCGGCAGAGGTCCCCGCAGTCATGTACGCCTTGAATGCCTCCTGCTGTGCCTGCGCATGCTCGATCTCGCGCTTGCCCATTTCCCTGCCGCGCGCGATCACATAGACAAGGACACCAAGGAATGGAATCAGGACCAGGAACAGCAGCCACGCGGCCTTGACCCACCCGTTCATTTTGTGGTCACGGAAGATGTCGACGATGACCCGGAACAGCAGCAGCAGCCACATGACCCAGAGGAATATCCACATCACTGTCCAGAAAGCGCCCAGCACCGGATAGTCGTACGCCAGGTAAGAAGTGCCGTCCATCGCCGTCCTCCTGCCCTTTCTCCGCTACGGACGCAGATGTCCGTTCGCCGTCAGTCTCCGCCGGGCTTCCGGGGAAATCCTCACCCGGCAGGGGTGATAAACGCACCGCCGGCGAGGGCACCTGCCCGGCGGCCCACGCCGCCGTGTCGGTGCCGGGTATGGGCGACGGATGGCATCACGATGAGCGGGCCGTGACGTCTCGTGTACTGGTCGGTGATGCATGTTGGGCAGAGGAGACGTGACCGGAAGCAGCAAGAAGGGGACCCCATGAGCGGCGGCGGGGCTTGGACGGGTGCGGCGGTGGCGGCCGTCACCGCGGGGTACGCGCTGGTATCGCGGCGGCTGTCGCGCACCGTCGTCACCGCGTCGCTGGCATTCACCGCTTGCGGCGTGCTCATCGGTCCGGCCGGGCTCGACATCCTGGACCTCGAGCGCGACAGGGGACCGGTCCTCACCTTGGTCGAGGCTGCGCTGACCGTGGTGCTGTTCACGGACGCGATGGCCGTCCGCGGCCGGGACCTGCACCGTGGCGGCTTCCTCCCCCTCCGGTTGCTGGTGATCGCGCTGCCGCTCACGATCGCGGCCGAATGGCTCCTCGGCCGGTCGCTGCTGCCGGGCCTGGCGGGGTGGCAACTGGCACTCATCGCCGTCATCCTGGCCCCGACCGACGTCGCGGTGTCCAGAACCGCCATGACCAACCGCCGTGTCCCGGCTCTGGTGCGCCACGGGCTCAATGTCGAGGCCGGGCTCAATGACGGCCTGGTGCTGCCGCTGTTCCTGCTCATCCTCGCCGCACTGCCCGGTACCGAGGCCTCGGAGGAGGGCGTGACGGGCATCCTCTGGCGCTCGCTGGTGCTCAGTACGCTGCTGGGCCTGGCCGTGGGCGGAGGCGGCGGGCGGCTGCTGCACCTGTCGAGAGCGGCCGGCTGGATCACCCGCGAGTGGAGCCAGGTCATGCCCCTGGCCGTTGCCGGGGCGGCGTACACACTCGCCCACCTCACGGGGGGCAGCGGGTTCATCGCCGCGTGGGCAGCCGGGTTCGCCTTCGCCTACTTCATGCGCAGGGGCGCGGCCGACGAGAAGGCGGAAGACGAACCGCCGCTCGACTTCGCCGAGAACGTCGCGGGGCTGCTGACTGCCCTGAGTTTCCTGGTGTTCGGCGCTGTACTGCTCGGCCCGGCGCTCCAGCACCTGGACTGGCGGATCATCACCTACGCGCTGCTCAGTGTCACCGTCTTGCGGCTGGTAGTGGTGGCGCTCGCGTTGGCCGGGAGCGGGCTGCGGATGCCCACGGTGGCCTACGTCGGGTGGTTCGGGCCCCGGGGCCTTGCTTCTCTCGTCCTGGGCCTGCTCGTGGTGGAGGAGCACGTCCCCGGCGCCCAGCTGATGGGCCGAGTGGTGGCGTGCACTGTGGCGCTGAGCATTCTGCTGCACGGCATGTCGGCCGTGTGGCTCTCCGAGCGGTACGGGGACTGGTACGAGAGGGCCGCGACGGAACGGCCGGGACTGCGGGAGGGCCGGCCCGATTCCGAGGTCCGGGCCGGTCCGCCCGAGGGATCCGGGGGCCGGGCGGCCGACGGCGAGGAACGCCCCGGCGACTGAACGGACGGCCGCGGCAGCGTCGGCCTGCGTCTGCGGCAGGCCGACGGGCCCGGATCAGGCCGAATCGGCGGTGACACGTCCGGCACGCACAGCCTCACCCAGCGCCTGGAAGTCCTTTTCGTTCTGGTCGGCGTACGCCTCCGCGAACTCGGCGATGGCCCGGTCGAAAACATCGCTGCTGCCGAGGTACGCAGCGATGGCGATCCGGTCGCCGGAACGGGCGTGCGCACGCGCGAGGGTCTGGCCGCACAGGACGCCGAACACCTCGAGTTGCGCCGGACTCCACAGCTCCGGTCTGCCGATTCCCTTCCAGTCCCGCAACTGCCGGACGTAGAAATCACGCTGCCGGTCGTCGATGCCCGTGGCACGCTGCCAGCCGAGGAAGATGTCGCTCGCGGCCTGCATGAGCCGCTGCCCGGAGACGACCCGCTCACCCTCGTTCTCGTACGCCGCGGCACCGGAGTAGGGCTCGAGCACGGATGGGCCCGCCTCCTTGGCCTGGAGGATGAGGGGGTCTGAATCATCCCTGCCGAGCAGCAGCAGGATCCAGCAGCGGGTGCCGACGCTGCCGACGCCGACCACCTTGCGGGCGATGTCGACCAGTTGGAACTGCTGGAGCAGGTGTCGGCGTTCGGAGGAGAGACTGCGTCCGTAGCCCGCGATGAGCCTGCGGATCTGCTCTACCAGCTGGTCGCGCTCGACGGCGGGGAGCAGATCGGTCAGGGGCACGATCAGCGGTGGATCGGGAGCGAACCGTCGGCTGCCGTCGACGAGCGTGGTCAGCTTGGTGAAGGCCTGGAGGCTGTCCCTGGTCCGGGCGGCGGCCATCGCCTGGGCGAAGCGCTCGCGCGTGGCTTTGTCCAGCTGGTCACGGAAGACCTCGGCGAGTTTCTCGGCGTCCGACTGGGCGTACCAGACATCGAGGTTGCGCATGCCGGCGAAGCGCCGGACGGCTTCCCGGTACGCCTGGACGGTGCGGCGGACGGCGGCGGCGCGTTGCTTGGCGGAGAAGTCGTTGGCACGACCCGCGATGGCGAGGCTCGCGCTCAGCCGTTTGACGTCCCACTCCCAGGGCCCCGGCAGGGTCTCGTCGAAGTCGTTGATGTCGAAGACGAGATGCCGTTCGGGAGAAGCGAGCAGCCGGAAGTTCAGCAGATGCGCGTCCCCGCAGAGCTGGGCCTCGATGCCGGTGTGCGCCATGGCGCCCAGGTCCGCGGCCATGATGGCGGCAGCGCCGCGGTAGAAGCGGAAGGGCGATTCCAGCATCCTGCCGTAGCGGATCGGTACGAGCTCGGCGACCCGGTCTGCGGACTGGCGTTCGATGACGGTGACCGGATCGGCCCGGTCGTGCGGCGGGTCGAAGGCGGCATGACGGGACCGTGGTACCCGGCTCCGGGCCGCCTTGCCGTAGGCCGCCCGCTCCTGGGGGGTCGGCCCGACCGTGGGGGCGGGCGTGGTCATGACGGTGCCTCCTCGCGCTGCCGCACCGGGGGTTCAGTCCGGCAGTCGGCGCATCTCCAGGACATGCAGGCCCATGTCCTGGAAGCGGACCAGCACCCCGTACAGATGTGCCTCGTCGGTGATCGTGCCGAACAGAGCCGTCTCCTCGGGCACCGCGGCTCTGTCCAGTTCGGGGAACGCATCGGTGACGGCCGTCGACAGTCGGCCGGTGACGCGGAACTCGTATCGCATGCGAGCACTCCCCGTTGGCTTGGGGCCTCTCCCTGTATGCTGCGGGCCGGCCGGCGCGTACGCATCACCCGGATGAGGTGACCTGGCGGTAGGGAACCGTCCGGGCCCTGCCCTCGTGCGTCATAACGCCGGTCGTACGTCACAGCAGATCAGTCTCCCGTGCCCAACGGACGGCCTCACTGCGACGGGAGACGGACAGCTTGCGGTAAATGCTCTTCAGGTGCGTCTTGACGGTGTTGACCGACACATACAGCTCCTCCGCGATCTCCTCCGTCGACATCGTCTGTGCGGCACAGCGCAGAACGTCGCGTTCCCGGCGGCTGAGGTGCTCGACGAGCACCGGGCGGCCGTCGCGGGCCGGGACAGTGGAGTGGCCGTTGACGGAGCCGGGCCGTCCGGTGAGCCAGGGGTGCACGGCGGCGACCTCCGGCACCCGTGCGAGCATCTGCCGCAGCCAGGGCCCGGTCTCCAGGAAGGGGCCGCGCAGAAGCTGCGGTTGAGCTGTGGCAAGAGCCTGGCCGAGGAACGCCGAGGCCCCGGCGAGGTCGTCGTCCTGTGCCGCTGCGCGGGTCAGCACCAGCAGGGCGCGCACCCGGTCGGCGGGCCCGGCCCCGGGGTCGCGGTGCAGGCCGGTGAGCAGACGGCGGGCCCCCTCGGCATCTCCACCGGCCAGCTGGGCGGATGCCAGGGCGACGGCGTACGCGGCTCCGCCGGGACTCGCGCCGTGCAGTGCGGAGAGTGCGGCCACCGGGTCGCCCCGGGCGAGGTGGGCGGTGGAGCGGGCCACGGCGAGCCGACGTGCTGCCTCCTCGCCCGTGAGCGGGTCGTCGCGGGACGCGGGTATGTCGTCCAGCACGCTCAGGGCCGCTCCGGTGCGGCCGTTCGCCAGCTCCGCACGGGAGCGCAGAACGGCGGTCTCGGCAGCCGCCAGCGGGTCGTCGGGGGACCAGGAAGCGGTGGCCTCCCGAAGATGGCGCCGCACCCTTGCCAGGTCTCCACGGCCGGAGGCGACGGTGGCCAGCGCGACTCGGCACATGCCGGAGCGGTTCGGCAGCGGAACGCCGTATTCTTCCGCCGCTGCGAGCCCCTGCGTGGCGTGGGTCTCGGCTTCTCGCAGCATCCCGTCCACGGCCTCGGACAGGGCCAGGGCGCCCAGGCAGTGGTACCTGACCGTCTGGGCCGAGGCGCTCGTGGCGACGGAGAGGGCCGCGAGGAACGCCCCTCTCGCCTCGGCGCGGTGGCCGGTGCCGAGGAGCGCACGGGCCCGGGCGTAGCAGCGCAGCGCCTCGATCTCGGGATGCCTCTCGAGCTTGGCCGGCGGCACGTGTCCCATGAGGGTCCGTGTCAGCCGGTCGAAGGCCTCGTACGGGGCGCAACCGTCGGCCGCCACCCCCTCGCCGTCGTCAGTCCGGCCGGTGGTGAGGAACCGCAGCAGCGTGTACGTCAGCCGGTTCTCGGGCGTGACCTCACGAGCCGCGGCGGCGCGCTGGTCCCGGTGGGCCCGCTCGAGGTGGCCGCGGCCTGCCGCGGTATCGCCACGGGCCAGCGCGCAGGCAGCCGCGGCGAGCGCCGGAGGACTGCCGGGGAGATCGGATGGCATCTCGCTGAACAGCCGCTGCAGCCGGTGACTGTCCGGGCCGGTGAGGAGCCGCCCGGTTACCATGCGGTCCACGAGGAGGGTGGTGGCATACGCCCAGTCGTCCGCCGCGGCCGCGTGCTCGAACGCCTCGGTCAGCCGGTCGTGGTCGGCCGACCAGCGCGCCGCCCGCTGGTGCAGGCGGTGCACGAGCCCCGGCCGGCGGCTTCGCAAGTGAGCGCGCAGTACCTCGGCGAACAGGGGATGGCAGCGGTACCAGGGAGTGCCGCCGATCGGCTCGACGAAGGCGTTCGCGCGGGCGAGGCCGGCCAGGATCCACTCCGCGTCCTCGCGTCCTGTCAGGGCGTTGGCGAGGTGCGGATGGATGTGGCCGAGAATGCTGGTCCGGATGAGGAGATCCTGGGTGGCGGCGGGCTGGGCGTCGAGCACCTCGGCCATCAGATAGTCCGCGACGGCGCTGCGCGAGGCGGCGAACGACCGGGTGAACTGCTCGGCGTCATCGACCCGTTGCATGGCCAGGGCACACAGCCGCAGTCCCGCGGCCCAGCCCTCGGTACGACTGGTGAGGGTGTCGACGCCCTGCTCCGAAGCGGTCAGTCCATGGTGGTGCATCAACTGGTGCGCTTCGCCCGGTGTGAACGCGAGTTCGGAGCCGCGGATCTCGCACATACGGCCCTCCGCCCGGTAGCGGTGCAGCGGGAGCGGCGGATCGACCCGGCTGGTCACGACGAGACGCAGCAGAGGTCCCGCATGGGCGAGTACGAACTCGAGACCGGCGGCCACGTCCCGGGCGGCGAGCCGTTCGAGCCCGTCGAGCACCAGGACGACGGGGCGGGACAGACCGGCCAGTTCGGAGGCGAGCCGGACCAGCAGGGAGTGGTCCACGTCGCCGCGCGTCGAGGGGCTGCCGACGCCGTCGGGCAGCGGCACCTGGTGGAAACGGAACGCACCCAGGACGTAGGCCCAGAACATGCCGGGCGCATTGTCGTCGCCCTCGACGGTGAGCCAGACGACGGGGCCGGGCGCCATCCTCGCCTCGTGCCACGAGGCGGCCAGGGTGGTCTTGCCGGCGCCGGCCGGTCCGGTGATGACGGTCAGCGGGCCCTGCGCGCCCTCGGTGAGACGGTCCAGCAGGCGCTGTCTGGCGACGAAGGTGGGAGGCACGGCGGGCACCGCGAACTTCGCCGCAAGGAGCGGGTCGCCGCTCGGGTGCGGCGGCGACCCGGGCCGGCGCTGGGGTGCGGGTTCCTCACCGCCGTCTTCGGCGGCTGGAACCGCAGGGGGAGGTGGCATGGCATCTACCCTCGTTCGTCCGCTGCTCCGGCTCCCTCCGCCTGTCGCTCTGGTCGCGGGGGTGGGTTGAGCTCGTCGGAGACGTACGCACAGGGTCATGCTCACAGCATCCGCTCATGATCGCCACGCGCGGACCTGTGCCGGCCCAGAGCGGCCGGAAGCCCGGGGCGCGGGGCCGAGCGGGCCTCCCGGTCCGACCGGACCCGCCCGGTCAGGCCGGGAGGACAACCGCGGCGCGGGGTTGTGCAATGGCTGTAGGACGAGCGGTCACCGGCATGCGGACAGGGGCCGGGAGGTGCCATGGCGGACAGCAGGGTCGGACAGGGTGCGCGCGCCCAACGCTGGACCGCGCGTCTGGCCATCGCGGCGGCCGCTGCGGCGGTGATCGCCCTCGCCGTGGTGGCGGGTCTCAGAGGGGTCGCGCTCCTGGCGATGGGAGCGGCCGGTACGGCCGTCACCGCCGCCGCTGTGTGGTGGGCGCTGACGCGTAGGGGCCTGGTACGGGCGGGCGCCGTCGCCCTGGCCGCGGCAGCCCCGGTAGTGGTGCTCGTGCTCCAGATCGCCGCGGGTCTGCTCGGAGAACTACTGGCCTGCCTGGCCCTGGCCGCGCTTGCGGTCGGGGCCGGGTGGGCCGCTCTCGCCGGCGACGTCGTCCCCACAACCCCACACGCCCACCTCGTGCCGCCGCCCGAGCATCCGGTCCTCGTCATGAACCCCCGCTCGGGCGGCGGCAAAGTGGAGCGCTTCGGCCTGCGGGAGAAGGCGGAGGCCCTCGGCGCCAACGTCGTACTCCTCGACCCGGACCGGCGGACCGACGTCGCCGCACTCGCGCGGAAGGCGGTTGCCGACGGCGCGGATCTGCTCGGTGTGGCCGGTGGCGACGGCACCCAGGCGCTGGTCGCGGGCGTGGCGGCCGAACACGGCATCCCGTTCCTGGTGATCCCGGCAGGGACACGGAACCACTTCGCGATGGACCTCGGGCTCGACCGGGACGATCCCGCGGCATCCCTCGACGCCCTGACGGACGGCGTCGAGCTGCATGTCGACCTCGGCTTCATCGGCGACCGGGTCTTCGTCAACAACGCGTCGTTCGGCGCGTACGCCGCCTTGGTCCAGAGCGACGCGTACCGCGACGACAAGGTGCATACCGCCCTGCAGCTGCTTCCGGACATTCTGACGCACCGGCTCGGCCCCCGGCTGGCCGTCCGGGCGGCGGGCATCACGATCGACCGCCCCCAGGCCGTGCTGGTGAGCAACAACGCCTACCGGCTCGGGGACCGGGCCGGACTGGGCCGCCGGGACCGGCTGGACTCAGGCCTGCTCGGGCTGGTGAGCGTCACGGTCGACAGCGCGGCCCAGGCGGCCGACCTGCTGCGCGGCGAACGCGCCCCCGGCCTCACCACCGTCACCACCCGGGGGGTCGTCGTGGACGCCGACGCCCGAGAGGTGCAGGTCGGCATTGACGGAGAGGCACTCACGGTGCCAACTCCCGTGCGCTGCACGATCCGGCCGGGGGCCCTGCGGGTGCGGGTCCCACGGGTACGGCCGGGTGTCCCCCGAGCCCGGCCCCGCCTGAACTGGCGCCGTCTGGGCGGGCTCGCACTGCCGGCCAGGCGCCCACGTCCGGACTCGGCACGGTTGTAAGGGCATGACACGCATGGCTACGGCTGATCGGGACTGGCCCATCGACGCCCCTCCCGCGCCGGCCGGGAGCACGGTGCCGTGCCGTTGCCCTGTGCGGGCGTTGGGCGGTCGGAGAAGTGCCGGCCGGCGAAGCACTCACCGGTCCCGCCGAGGGGTCAGGACCGGGAATAGAGCTTGCGTACCAACCCCTTCAGGTCAGCATTGAGGTACCCCGCGCCGTAGTCGTCCAGCACGTACACCCGCAGCGTCGGTTCCCGGGGGATCAGGTCCCCGTCGACGGGACCCGGGACGAGGTCATGGTTCAACTGCGTCTTCACGGGATCGAGGACATCTCGGACGTCCGGTGTGCCTACCTCGAGCCCAATGGCAGGGTCAGCGTTCTCCGCCGGGCCGGCAGAGAGACAAACGAGCCGCCGGACAGGCCCGAGGTGCTGTGAGCCCCATGGGCGCGCGGGTGGGTCAGACGTCCAGGGGCCCGGGACCCGTCCCTGCGGTGGAGTCCTGTCGGGTGGTCAACTCCTCGTCGTCCCTGGGGCCGTCCGGGAACATCAGCCAGGCACTGCCGCTGATCAGACCCAGCGCCGTCATCCCCAGAGCGAGACGCAGCAGCCGCAGGCCTCCCTCCCACTGGTGGGGAGATCCGAAGACGATCCAGAAACCGAGGGCCGCGCCGGCCAGCAGCACGGCCACAGCGCGGATGCGGCGCCAGGAGAGAGAGTCATACGCTCATCATCCCAGTCGGGTGAAGGTGAAGGTGAAGGTGGAGGTGCGGCGCGGTCCCTTCCTGCGTTCCGGTACCCGATGTACGTGGGAGGACGAAGCGGATCGGCGGGCGGAACCCGTACGGGTGAAAGAGAGCCGGGGGAAAACCGGTCGCCAACCCTCAAGCAGCGGTGTGTCGCACAGGCAATCGGAGCATCCAAGGGACTGGCACCCCACAAACCAGTGTCCGCCGGGTGCGGGTAATCGTTTCGACAGTTATGGATTCTTCCGCTGGGGTCGCACCTCGAGCTCTGGTGCGCCGTTCTGCTCCTCAAGCGTCCGGCGTTCGGGGTCCGTCGGCCTCGGACACCGCGACGGCCGCCGGCCGATATGTCGATACGGACGCCGATGCCACGGCTCAGCAAGCGCAGGCATACTCATGGCCCTCCGCCCCGTGGGCCCGGGAACAGCCAGCGCAGACGCCGCTGTACGCGCAGCTGCTCGAGGAGTGGCGCATGCGCGGCGCGATGCTGCCGGGAGTGACCGACCCCGAGTGGGACCGGCTTGCCTCCTACCGTGCGTTCGAAAGGGAGACGCAGCGGACTGTGCGAATGCTGCGACTTGAGCGACAGCCCGCTTCCGAGCGCCACAGCCGGCGGGGGCAGGGGTGGACCCGCGTGGACGGGTGAGGGCGGGCTGAACCTCACCCGGGGCCTTCGGCGCCCGTCCCTGATCTTCGCGGGGAACCCCGGCCTTCAGGCCGGGCGGGAATGTGGTCCCTGGCCCGGAGGCGTGGAGCGCCGGAGTGCTCTGCGCTGTCAGTGGCGCCAGCTAGGTTGATCGGACTGACCGAAAGGGGGGCCAGGTGATCCGTGCGTACAAGTTCCTCATGCGGCCCACCGTCCGGCAGGGCCGGGCGCTCGGCGAGATGCTGCGGGATCACTGCTCCCTCTACAACGGGGCATTGCAGGAACGCCGGGATGCCTACCGCCATCCCTCGAAGACGAGCATCAGGTACGGGATGCAGTCGGCGCAGCTCAAGGACATCCGGGCGTTCGACCCGGAGTGTCAAGGCCGCTGGTCCTTCTCAAGCCAGCAGGCCACTCTTCGCCGTCTCGACAAGGCGTTCGCGGCGTTCTTCCGCCGGGTCAAGTCCGGCGAGGCGCCTGGCTATCCACGCTTTCGCGGGGTGAACTGGTTCGACACGGTGGAGTTCCCCAAAGACGGCGACGGCTGCCGCTGGGACTCCACCCCGCACGGCCCTGTCACCCGCGTGCGCCTGCAGGGCGTCGGTCATGTCAAGGTCAACCAGCACCGGCCGGTGGTCGGCAAGGTCAAGACGGTCAGTGCGAAGCGGGAGGGCCGCACGTGGTTCCTTGTGCTGACCGCCGAGCAGGAACAGCCCGAGCCGCTGCCCGCGACCGGCAGCGTGGTGGGCATCGACCTGGGCATAGCCCGCTTCCTCGCCGACTCCAACGGCGCGTTCGTGGCGAACCCGCGTCACGGACGCCGTGTTGCCGCGAAGCTGGAGGCCGCGCAGCAGGCACTGTCACGCTTCCCACGCCGCAAGGCCAAGGACCGCACCGCGGGCCACCAACGCGCGGTGGAGAAGGTCGCCGGGCTGCACCGCAAGGTGCGCCGCCAGCGGCTCGACCAACGCCCACAAGACCGCACTCGGCCTGGTCCGCGCGCACGATTTCATCGCGCACGAAGATCTCAAGATCCGCAACATGGTCAAGGCCCCCGAGCCCAAGCCGGACCCCGATAAGCCGGGTGCGTACCTGCCCAACGGGGCAGCCGCAAAGGCCGGGCTGAACCGTTCGATCGCTGATGCCGGCTGGGGGGTGTTCCTTGCGATCCTGCACGCCAAGGCTGAAAGCGCCGGGCGGGAAGTGATGGCCGTGGACCCCCGCAACACCTCCCGGCGGTTGTCCCGAATGCGGGCACACCGCGAAGGAGAACCGGCCCACACAGGAGAAGTTCCACTGCCAGGCGTGTGGCCACACCGCGCACGCCGACACAGTCGGGGCTCTCAACGTCCTACGGGCCGGGCTGGTCCGTCGCCAAGCCCAACTGGCATAGCGAGAAGCCCCGGCCCTTCAAGGCGGGGAGGAGTCACGCGGTCCGAGGAACATCGCCGCTACGACGCACGGGAGGAAAGCCGGCTTACGGGTTCCGACCGTGACGCCTGGCGTGTACAGCGTGAGGTGCTGCACCTGGCGGTCACCATCCGGCTCTCCCGCCGGTGGTCCGACGCGGAGTGCAGGCGAGCCGTTCCCTTTCGCCACGATCCTCGCATCAGGCAGGCTCTCAGATGCGGAACCTGCTCGACGACGCTCTCGTGATACTCGGCCCCGAGGACCCGCACACACTCGCAATCCGGAGCAGTTTGGCGTCCTTCGCCGCCCAGGCCGGCCGCAACGACGAGGCCGTGGAGGATTTTGCGCGGCTGGCGGCCGATCGCACCAGAATCCTCGGCGCCGGCCACCCCCACGCGATCCACACCCGCCTGGAGTGGACCCGTGCCCCGGCCACAGCGGGCCAGACGGACCAGGCCGCCGGCGCGCTGGCAGAACTCATCGAGGCCGCGTGCCGCGTGCTGGAGCCCGGCCATCGCCACCTCCGGAGCGCCCGGGAGCTCCTCGACCGTGTACGCGCGGCCTGAGCACCATCTGTTGGCCGCGGTCAGGCCCCGCTCTGTGGGCGGGCCGGTTCGGACCCGCCGTCCGCGACCTGTTCGGACGCCTCGGACTGCCGCGGCCGGCGAAGGGCCTGACGTGCCGACCAGAGGACGGACACGAGCGGTACGGCCACGACCGCGCCCACCACCCCGGCGGCGATGGCGCCGCCGATGACGGAGAGCGCGACGACCACGGGGTGCAGGCGGACAGCCCAGCTCATCACGATCGGGTGGAGGATGTGTCCCTCGATCTGACCGATGATCACAATCAGTGCGACGACGATCGCCGCCACGATGGGCCCCTTCGACGCCAGGGCCACCACCGCGGCGACCGCGAGAGCGACGGGCGAGCCGATCAGCGGAATGAAGGCGGCGAAGAACTCCAGGAGTGCCAGGGGCACGGCCAGGGGGACTCCGAGAGCGAAGAGGGCCACGCCGACCAGAATGGCGTTGGTCGCCGCCACCAGCACGATGCCGTGCGTGTAACCCGTGAAAGTCCGCCACGCCGCGCGGCCGGTGATGGCCACCCGGCCCCGGACGGCCACCGGCAGCTGGGCGCAGAACCAGCTCCACTGCCGGTCACCGGAGTGGATGAAGAAGACCGAACAGAACAGAGCCAGGGCGAGGACCGTCAGTACCTCCACCAGCCGGCCTGCGCCGCTGAGAGCCGTACTGATCAGGGTGGACCGGTGGTCCGACAGAAACCGTCCGATCCGTGACTGGACGTCTGAGAGCGCCTCCGGGTTCAGCCGGAAGGGCGGTTCCTCCAGCCAGCGTTCGATCCTGCCGATGCCCTCGCGGAACTCGCGTAGCAGACCGGACCGTTCGGCGGCCACTACCTCACCGATCAGGGCCAGAATTCCGAGTACGAGGAACATGCTGCCGATCAGCGTCACAGCGACGGCCATCGGCCGTGGGACCAGCCGGGTCAGCAGATCCGCCACCGGCCTGAGCATCGCGGTGACGACCAGGCCGAGGAACACGGCCACGGCGATCTCATGGAAGCGTCCCAGCACGGTGAAGGCGGCGTATACGGCGGCTCCCACCACGAGGATCCGCCATGCGTACGCGGCAGCCGTCCGCAGGGCCGGAGCCACTGGCGGTTCGGCCGCCACCGGCGCCACGCCTTCGTCCGGTTCCCGGCCGGGCGGGCGGTTCGTCCCGCGCAGTGCCTGGCGCGACGCCGTGCGGATCCGGTTCCGCCGGGCGTAGGGCGGCGCACCGTTGGCCGGGTTCCTCCGCTGCGTGACGGGTTGCCTGGGCATCCCTAGCTCGTACCACCCGTAACCCGTACCCCCACGCGCCGGGCGTCACAATCCCCCGAAGGCCTGACCAGCATATGGATCAAGCCGCCGGCGCGCCCGGCCGCCCGGCCCCCGGCCGCGCGCGCCGGCGAGGAGTGACGCCGAACTCGCGGTCATGGACTCGTTGGCCGGCTTTGTGACCCCGCGCCCACCAACTCCCGCCCTTTCCCCACGGCACTGCCCAGGCGGCCGAGCAGGAAGGCGGCGGGCATGGAGATGAGGACGACCGTCTGGAGGGGAAACCAGTCGAGGTTCCAGTCGGGGAGGAGCGCCCCAGGGCTTCCGGAGAATGCCGGGCCGGAGATCTGCAGCCCGACGGCGCAGACCAGGCCTCCGTACAGCGTCCAGAGCAGTCCGGTTCGGTTGTAGTCGCGCCAGAAGAGGGAGTACACGAGCGCCGGCAGCAGGCAGGAGGCTGCCACCGCCAGAGCGAGAGCCGACAGGAACAGGACGTTCCATCCCTGGACCCAGACCGCCAGGCAGATGCTCAGCACCCCGACCCCGGCGGACGCCCAACGTGCGGCCGCCACTTCCCGGCCCTCGGTCGTCCGCCCGCGGCGCAGGACATGCGTGTACAGGTCGTGGGCGACCGCCGCCGCAGCCGCCAGGGTAATGCTCGCCACGACTGCCAGCGTGGTGAGGAACACCGCGGAGGACACGAGGACGACGAGGAGTGCCCCGGCCGTGTGCGTGGAGGAGCCGCCGGCCAGTTCGCCGGTCAGCATCAGCAGGGTGCTGTTGCCCCCGGGATCCGCAGCCGTGATCGCCGGGGCGCCGACCAACGCGGCGGCCGCGAAGCCCATCAGAGCTGTGGTGAGGCAGAAGGCGCCGACGATGCCGATGGTGTGGCGCACCGTACGGCGCGCGACGGCCGCGTCAGGAGCGGTGTTGAGTTGCATGGCGACGTGGGGCAGGCACGCCACACCCAGCACGATGGTGACCATCAGGCCGACGAAGTCGATCGTGCCTTCGGGGTCGGTGCTGTCGGCGAACCGGAGGCCGGGGTGCATATAGGCGGCGGGGCGGCCGCTGCCCTGGCCGGCGGCCTGGATCAGGGAGTCGGTGCTCCAGCCGAAACGATGGAACAGCACAGCGGTGACCGCCAGGGCAGCGCAGAGCAGGACCACGGCTTTGATCAACTGAATCGCGATCGTGCCACGCATTCCTCCGAAGACCGTGGCACAGACGACCAGTGCGCCGATCATGATGATGGCCGCCTGTTCGGCACCCGGACCGGACACTCCCAGCAGCAGTGTGGTGGTCACCCCCGCACCGGAGAGCTGCACGACCAGATAAGGGACGCACGCGCTCAGGGTCACGGCGGCGACAGCGATTCTCACCGCGGGACCTGGAGTCCGCAGCGCGAACATGTCGCCCAGCGTGTAGCCGCCGCGCTCGTGTAGAGGGCCGGCCAGCAACAGGAGTACGCCGAGTGAGAGCACGGTGCACAGGGCGATGAACAGACCGTCGTAGCCGAAAACAGCCACGCTGCCCGTGGTGCCGAGAACCGTGGCGGCGGACAGGTAGACGCCGGACAACACGAGAGCCCCACGTAGGGGCGTCATCGTGCGACCCGCTGTGTAGAAATCGTCGACCCGGTCTCTGGCCGGGCCGCTGAGAACGCAGATGAAGAGAATAGGGACGACGAACATCAGAAAGCCCACGAGAACCAGGGCGCGCGTGTCCCTGTCCAGGACGCCGGACGCGGCGAGCGGGATGTCAGGATTCATCGGTACTCCTGCTCCTGCTCCTGCTCGGCGGAGTGGCCGCCGGCACGGCGGTCGTACCGCGCCGCCGACCACAGCAGCAGGGACCCCTGGAAGAGGAGTGCCAGCACACCGACGCTGGTTTTTCCCCAGATGCGGCTGGCCATGAAGTCGGGGGCGGAGCAGACGAGCAGCAGATGCACGCCGAAGGTCAGTCCGTTGACCACGGCGAAGGACACGCCCGGGCGATGGGGCCCTGGTCGATGATGAAGCCGGGGGGCGAGCGCTTGGGGCATGACGGTCTCCTGGCGGGGGACGGGGAGCGGGGATGCGACGGATCACCTCTGACGCGAGGCTTACCTGAGCACGCGGGTCACGGCCCGTCCATGGGCGTTGCACGGGCCGTTGACCGCTCCCAACACCGGGCACGCGTGAGTGTGCTGATGCCCATCCATGCGGGCCGCCCCAGGTCGTCGGCCAGGGCGAAGTCAGGCGGGTTCAGGTGGCCGTCCGGCGGTTCGGTTCGCCCGTGGAGCCGAATGCGGCGGCTGGTCCCAGCAGGCGGTGGGCGTCGAAGGCGAGGGTGAGTTGCACCAGATCGCGCGGACGGGTCAGGGCGAGGCCGGTGATCTGTTCGAAGCGGCGCAGACGGTTGAGCACGGTATTGCGATGGCAGAGCATGCGCCGGGCGGTCTGGACGGCCGAGCCGCCGCTCTCGATCCAGACTCCAAGGGTGTCGAACAGGGTGTCCCGGTCGGCGGGTTCCAGGTCGTACATGGGTCGCAGGACCCGGTGGGCCAGTTCGGCGGACAGGTCGGGCCGCGAGATCAGGAGCCCGTCGGGCAGGCGCGAGTCGAGCCGGGCGATCTCACCGTCCACCCGGCAGGTACGAAGGGCGAGACCCGCCATGTCACGCGCTCGCGCCAGGCTCTCCAGGCCCCGGACGACCGGGCTGATCCCGATACGAAGCCCCGGACCGGCGTGCAGGCCGTCGGCGAGTACGTCCAGGGAGCGGTCGCCCAGGTGGGCGACGAGAAGATGGCGGGGTCCGCAGGTGTGGCGCAGGATCCGGATGCCGCGAACCTCGGGGACCGACTCCGGCGCACGGCCGTAGGGCGGAGTCGCCGCTACCGCCGCCACCGCGAAACGTCCGTCCAGCGGCAGGTCCAGGATCGCCGCCGCGTCCCGGGTGAACTCGGGTTCGTTGCGCGTTTCGAGCAGGGCGGCGAGAATCAGCCGGACGCGTTCACCGTGGCGGCTGGCGACGCCTTTGGCGACCTGCCGGTAGGCGTCGGCGACCAGGACGGCGTCGCGGTCGTTGCTCTTCCACACCAGCTCGGCCACGTGGACCAGCTGGCGCATGTCGCCGAGTCCGTCCCGCTCCACCACGCTGATGATCCCGCTCCATACTTCGGAGCCGGCGACCCGGTAGGCGTGCAGCACCTCGTCGAGCGGGCGGCCCTGTTCGGCGCGTCTTATGCCGAGTTCTCTGGTGTACCGCTCGACGTCCACGATTCTGCTCGGATCCAGACCGGCTTCCAGCGCGTGGCGGATGCCGCTGCCCACGGACCGCCGCACGTCGGGCGGCGAGAGCACCGGGTCGGCGTAGTACGGCACTTCGGCACGGATCTTCTCCACCACGGTGTCGGCGAATTCCTCGCCGCGCCCCAGAAGTCGCCGGCAGGCCCGGTCGAAGAGCTGGAGGGGAGAGGCTTCCGCGCGGGCGGTGCCGGTACCCGTCCCGATGCCGTTGGTGGCGGTTACGGGGTGAACGCTGCGGGGGACGGAACTGGTGTGCATGGGCCCTCCGGTTGGACGGGGCGTGCGAGCACAGCATGGCGAGATGCCATGCGTGAGCTGCGCGGACGCAGTGCCTTTCCTCCCCGGGGTAAGCCACGGGCGTTGGGAACCGCGGCGTTCTCCTCGGGAGGGCCACCATGCTAAGCAGTTGCTTATGGCGGAGTGAGGGCTCAACCGAACCGTGATGTTTCCGCCCAGTAGGGAAGACCGGCTAGAGTTCCGCGTCCAGGACGTCGAACAAGGCCATCCCGTCCTTGCATCCGTCGGCTCCGGGCAGCGGGAGCTCCGCCCAGATGATCTTCCCTTGGTCGGTGTACCGCGTGCCCCAGCGTTCGGCCATCTGCGAGACGAGGAACAGACCGCGGCCTCCCTCATCCATGGTGGCCGCGTGGCGCAGATGGGGCGAGGTGCTGCTGCCGTCGGCCACCTCGCAGGTCAACGTGCGGTCGCGCAGCAGGCGCATGCGGATCGGTGGGGAACCGTAACGGATGGCGTTGGTGATCAGCTCACTGAGCACCAGCTCCATACTGAACGCGAGTTCGGACAGCTCCCAGTCGTCCAGCTTCCCGGCCACGGCCGCGCGCATCCCTGCCACGGCCGCGGGGTCGAACGGCACCTCCCATTCGGCGACACAGTCGGCCGGCATCGCCTGGGTGCGGGCGATGAGCAGCGCCACGTCGTCTTTCGGGCGGCCGGGAAGGAGCGCATCGAGCACCGCTTGACAGCTCTCTTCCGGCGACCGGTCGGGGTGCGAGGCCAAGGCCTGGCGCAGTAGCTCGATCCCCACGTCGATGTCCCGGGTCCGGTCCTCGATGAGTCCGTCGGTGTAGAGGACGAGTTGCGCACCGTCTGCAAGCTCGAGTTCGGCGGCCTGGAACGGCATCCCGCCCAGGCCCAGCGGCGGCCCGGCCGGCAGGTCGGGGAACGTGACGCTGCCGTCGGGATGAACGAGCGCGGGCACGGGATGCCCCGCCCGCGCAACGCTGCAGCGGCGGGATACGGGATCGTAGATCGCGTACAGGCACGTGGCGCCCGTGATCCCCGCGCCGTCGGCCGCCCAGCCCTCCTCCTGGTCGATGCGGCCGACCAGATCGTCCAGGTGGCCGAGGATCTCGTCGGGCGGCAGGTCGAGCGTGGAGAAGTTGTGCACCGCCGTACGCAGCCGCCCCATCGTGGCCGCCGCGTGCAGTCCGTGTCCGACGACATCCCCGACCACCAGCGCCACACGACTGCCAGGAAGGGGAATCACATCGAACCAGTCGCCGCTCACCCCCGACTGAGCGGGCAGATAGCGGTGCGCGACCTCGACGGCGCTCTGTTCGGGCAGGGTCCGCGGCAGCAGACTGCGTTGCAACGTCACCGCCAGGGCGTGCTCGCGGGTGTACCTGCGGGCGTTGTCGATGCTGACCGCCGCCCGGGCGACCAGTTCCTCGGCCATGGACAGGTCGTCCTGCTCGAACGGCTGGGGCTTCTCCGATCGCCAGAAATTGGCCATGCCGAGGATGACGCCCCGGGCCTGGAGAGGCACCGTGATGAGCGAATGGATGCCGTACTCGACGACCAGCTGTGTCCGCTCCGGGTCCTGGGCACGCCAGCCCGGCGCGGCGGAAAGGCTGGGCACCAGCTCCGACCGTCCGGTGCCGAAGCCCCGTGCCTGCGGGGTGGAGGGGATGAAGTCGATCAGCCGGCCCTGCTCGTAGAGGGGATGGTTGTCCCGGATGCCGTGGACGGCGACGCGGCGCATGTCGGCGCCGCCGTCGGCCGGCTCCTCCCCGTGCAGTACCGGGTCAGCCAGATCGACGGTGACGTAGTCGGCGAACCGGGGGACCGCGACCTTCGCCAGTTCCTCCGCCGTACGCACCACATCGAGCGTGGTGCCGATGCCCAGACCGGCGTCGTACAGGAGCTTCAGCCGCTCGCGGGCTACCTCCGCCCTGCCGTACAGCGCCCGCAGTTCGGTGGAGTCGCGCAAGGTCGCGACCGTCCCCTTGGGGCCACCGTGACGTTCCGTCGACCGCTGGTTCACCACAAGCAGCCTCTCGCCGGACAGGAGTACCTCGTCCGTGGCCACGCGGCCCGAGGTCAGCAGCTCCGCTGTGCCGGGGTCAAGGCCGGGCAGCTCCGAGATGTGCCGTCCCTCGGCGTCGAGCGGCAGATCGAGAAGCCGCCTGGCCTCGTCGTTCGCCAGCAGCAGGAGACCGTCGACGTCGACGATGAGCACACCTTCACGAACGGCGTGCAGCACCGCGTCGTGATGCTCGTACATGCGGGTCATCTCGGCCGGGCCCAGGCGGTGGGTCTGCCGCCGAAGCCGTCTGGCCACCAGCGCCGTCCCACCCGTGGCCAGGGCCAGCCCTGCAGCTCCGGCGCCGAAGATGATCGGCAGCTGCCGGTCCACCACGCTCGTCACGTTCTCGACCTTCAGGCCGGCGGACACCAGAGCCGCGACCTCGCCCTCGCGGTCGAAAACGGGGACGACGGCCTGTACCTCGTGGCCCAGCGGGCCGTCGACGCTCTCGGTGTGTACGCGTCCGTCCACTGAGGGCTCGATGGTGCCGACGAACCGTTGCCCGATCCGGTCCGGCTGGGGATGCGTGTAGCGGATCCCGTTCGTGTCCATCACCACGATGAAGTCGACACCCGCGGCCTTGCGACCCGCCTCGGTGCGCGGCTGGAGCACCTTGGAGGGGTCAGGAGCGTTCAGAGCCGCCAGGAGCCCGGGGGAATTCGCGAACGTCTCCGCGACGGCGACCGAACGGCGTTTGGCCTCCGTGCCGGTGTCGTGCCGGGACTGCAGCACAAGCGCCAGCACCGCGCCCGCCACGAGCAGGACCACCACGGCCACTTGCAGGGCGAAGACCTGCCCGGCGACGGTCCAGGGACGCTTATCGGTGCGTGACCGAACCGATGCGTTCCGGAATCGGCCGAAAGGGTTGGCCATATTGACCTTTCTAGCACCATAAGGTGTTCGAAGGTCAAGCAGCGCCGCCCACCACGCAGGAGGCCGCACCATCCCGTCCCGTGCGCGTCAAACCGCCCCCATCGGGCGCCGGCAGGGCCGGAACCCTCGGCGACAGCGAGTCCTGCCAATCCCGTTCTCGCGACGGGCGGTTCAGTGGCGGACCGGGCCGACTGCTCCTGTCCTGCGTCCTGGGCGAGCCGGTGGGCCCGCCGGAGTCAGTGGTCGGGCGGCCGGAAACCTCAGCTGCCTTCGGTGATCTCCGGGGCAGGCTCGTTCCGGTAGTGCGCCGCGCCGAAGTTCGCCTGCACGAACTTCTTCCAGGAGCCGTCCGCGACCATCTTCTTCAGCGCAGTGTTGATGTCGGTCTGGAGCTCCTTGTCGCCCTTCTCCAGGCCGATGCCGTAGTGCTCGTCGCTCAGGCTCAGACCCGCGAGCTGGAACTTGCCCCGGTGCTCCTCCTGCGCCGCGTAGCCCGCCAGGATGGAGTTGTCGGTGGTCAGGGCGTCGAGGCGGGTGTCCTCCAAGGCGTCCAGGCATTCGGAGTAGCCGTCGAGCTCCATGAGGTTGGCCTTCGGCGCCAGCTTGTCCTTGACGTTCTGGGCAGAGGTGGAGCCGGTGACCGAGCACAGCGTCTTCTCGTTGACGTCCTCGGCCTTGGTGATGCTCTTGTCGCCGGTGCGGATCAGCAGGTCCTGGTGGGCCAGGAAGTACGGGCCCGCGAAGTCGACCTTCGCCTTGCGCTTGTCGTTGATCGAGTAACTCGCGACGACGAAGTCCACGTACCCGTATTGGATCATCACCTCACGGTCGGAGCTGGTGACCTCCGTGAACTTGATCTGGTCCGGCTTGTAGCCGAGCTCCTTGGCGACATACGTCGCGACATCCACGTCGAAACCCGTGTACTTACCATCCGGCGTCTTCAGGGCGAGACCCGGCTGATCGAACTTGATGCCGATGGCTATCGTGGCCTTGTCTTCACTTCCACCCGTGCACGCGGTGGCGGTCACGGCGAGAACGACGACGGCTGCGGCCGCACCGGTCCTGGAGATCATGATGGTGAACTTCCTCAGTAGGGAACGTGGTTGAAGGTAATCAGTGGTGCAGGATCTCCGACGGGAAGTCCAGCCGGACGAAGGGTGCGTGCGCGGGCCGGCGTCGGCATGCCCGACCCGGACGTGCAATCGTGACCGCCCTCCCGGCGCGGGCCGGCTCAATGTCCAGCGGCGCGTGCGATACGCCGAAGTGCATGTGGCGTCGCTCAGTGCGATCAGCCGGCCGCACCCGGGACCGTGCCCTGCTAGCCCTCGGTCACCAGTACTCCGCTCATCGCCCTCTTGCTCCAACATCGTCGGCTGAAAGGAAGCTAGAGAGGCCGCGAGCACCCCGTCATCACATCTGAGCGAAACTTGAGCATAACGATCCGGCTCCCCTGTGATCTTGACCTGCTCGGGGGACCACGAGCAGGCGCCCGGCTCTCCCCGACGGCCCCACGGGCCGACGGGATGGGGCGATTGCTGATCACTCACCGCACCGTGCCGGCGTCACCCTTGCGGTCGTGCACCGGCGGCCGGCCCGCCCCCCAGCCACAGGGCTCCAACCGGCAGGGAGGCGCAGGCCACTGCGGGCGCGCACAGGGAGTGGACTGATGGATCAGAGGTGAGCCCGTTCTTCTCCTCAGCGCTGCGGCGCGGCGTTCGGCCTAGTGCCGATCGCCGTGGAGTGGCCCTGGCTTTACGTTCGATTCGCATGGTCGAACGACTAAAAGGAGGAGGTTTCCGTGAGCTTCCGCGCTACTGCGATTGCCATAGGTATAGCCATAGCCGCGGCCGCGCCGCTGTCCGGTGTGGCGTACGCGCAAGACAACCTCGACTGCCGCGACTTCACCTTCCAGGAGGACGCGCAGGACGAGTTCAACCGAAACTCCGGCGATCCGAACCAGCTCGACGACGACCAGGGCCGCCTGAACGACGGCATCGCCTGCGACGCCCTGCCCAGGAGGGACGGAGACGACGGCGGGGACGGAGGCGAGGGCGGGAACGGAGACGAAGGCCGCGACCGGGGCGAGGGCGGGGACGGAGGCCAAGGCCGGGGCCAGGGCGAAGGCGGGGACGGAGGCCAAGGCCGGGACCAGGGCGGGGACGGAGGCCAAGGCCGGGGCCAGGGCCAGGGCGAGGGCGGGGACGGAGGCCAAGGCCGGGACCGGGACGAAGGCAGGGATCGGGACGAACGGAGGGACCGGGACGAGGACCGGGACCGGGACGATCGCCGGGACCGGGACGAAGGCCGAGACATCGACATCAACATCAACAGAGACACCTCACCCACGCAGCTCGTCATCGACACACCGCTCCCACTCCCCACGCGCGGTGCCCAGGGCGGCATCGGCGGAAGCCATGGGCCCAGCGACACCGAGACGGCCGTGGGACTCGGTCTCGCCGCCACCTCGGCGGCCCTGACCGTGGGTTACGTGGTCGTCAGGCGCCATCGGCGGCCCAGGCACCGCATCGAATAGCCCCCGCCGTAAAGGCAGACCCGGCCGCCATGGGAACGTCCTTGAGCGTCGGCGCCCGCCGGCTGGTCGTCCCGATCGCCGCATCCGTCGCGTCTCTCCGAATCGCGCCACTCGCCCCCCGCCCCCCGCCCCCCGCCCCCCGATGGGCATACGACCTGCGGCGTCTCCTGACGGCATCATGTGCATGTCGGGAGGTGGTCGAGCCCGACGCCTCGAAAGGTGCGGGGGAGCGGGTAGCTCCGCTCAGGCGCTCGTAAGGTCCACCCATATCCAGGGCTCGTAGTGCCATGGGCGCAATGCAGCGACCATCAGCTCGAGCCTGCTTCCGACCGGTGGAAGATCCTCGGCCAGTCTGCGCACTGCGACACACTGCGCCGTATCTCGACGCGTACGAAGACCCACAGCAGCGCCAGACCCGCCCCGAGCAGCACGAGGACGGGGCAGGACCAGCCCCGGCCGCCCGACCGCATGATCGCGGTCACCACCGGCGCGAGACCGGCCACGGAGGTCGCCAGGCGCCCCAGCCGTCGAATCCGCCCGCCGAACCGCCTGAGCGTGCTCGAGACTTTACGGACCTCGTCATTGAATCGGCGCTTCATCATGTATGAGACGCATGCGGCGGTTTGCGGCATCTGACCGGGACGGAGATGCTGGCCCGGAGCCTCAGCGCCCTGCCCTGCTGGCCGGACGCCTTCCCACCTTGGGCAGACCGGGAGGACGACGTGGTCGTGACGGCCGGGCGGCGGGCCCGGGACTTCGCGCTGCTGAGCGGCATTGGCAGGCGACCGTGAACCGTATCGCCCCGGCGGAGCAGCGCGTGGGCGTGACCTCCGCGCTCTTCACCGCCGCCTATGCCGGCTTCTCGGTGCCGGTGGTCGTGGTCGGCGTGGCGTCGGTCCAGGTGGGTACGCTCCGTGCCACTACGGGCGCCGCCATCGGCTTCGCCCTCATCTGCGCCTGCGCGCTGTGGGTCCTGTCCCGGGCGGGCCGCAGTCGGGCTGTATGAGCGGCCGGTGGCCGCGTGCGGGCTCCGTCCGATTTCGAGGACCCCCACATGCGTGAGGCCGGATGGGGGTCGGGCCCCCCGGCCTACTGCTGGTTCGGTGTGGTGATGCGGCGCACCGCATTCACCACCGCGGCGCGGTGCCGGGCTGCCCGGTCCGCCGGCCAAGAGGCCCCGTCCGCGTCGGTGCCCGGGCCGCCCACGGCGGCGAACCAGGCCTGGGTCAGGGCCAGGACCAGGGTGAGGATGTCGACGGGGTCGTGGGCCGGGTCGAGGTGGCCGCGCCGCTGCGCCTCGGCGACGAGGGCGATCTTGTCGCGGTACGACTTCGCCTCCACTTCGGTGGTGCCCGGCCGTTCCAGCTGCTTCCAGAGGAGCAGCCGCATCAGGGCCGGGTGGGCGTGCAGATGGTCGAAGACGGCGCCTGCGTATCCGGGCAGATCCTGGGGATCGAAGGGCACGGTCTCGGCGCCGATTTCCAGCGCACGTTGCAGCACGGCGTCGAACAGTTGCTCCTTGTTGCCGAAGTAGACGTAGATGAGCCGCTTGTTCGCCTGGGCGGCTTCGGCGATCCGGTCCACCCGGGCGCCGGCGATGCCGTACGCGGCGAATTCGGTGAAGGCGGCGTCGAGGAGGCGTGCCCTGGTTGCGCTGGAATCCCGTGCCATGCCTCCCACCCTACCGATTAACTATCTGGTTATTGACATAGTGCGGAGCCCTGACTCACTATGTATCTATCCAGTTAGTTCCTACCTGAGGGGCACACCATGCGGATCCGCACACTGGGCGACCGAGGCCTGAGGGTTGCCGCTCAGGGCCTCGGCTGTATGGGGATGAGCGCACACTACGGGGCGAGCGACGAGCCCGAGTCCCTCGCCACCATCGACCGTGCCCTGGAGCTGGGGGTGACCATGCTGGACACCGCCGAGGGCTACGGCCCGTTCCGCAACGAGCAGCTCATCGGCAAGGCACTCGCGGGACGGCGCGACGCCGCGGTGGTCGCCACCAAGACCGGGGTCGAGTTCAGCGACGCGGGAGCCTTCCTCGGTCACAACGGCAGCCCCGACTACGTACGGCGCTCCGCCGACCGCTCCCTGCGCCATTTGGGCACCGACCACATCGACCTGTACTACCTGCACCGCGTCGACCCCCAGGTGCCCATCGAGGAAACCGTAGGTGCCATGGCGGAACTGGTGACCGCCGGCAAGGTCCGCCACCTCGGCCTGTGCGAGGCCGCCCCCGCCACGATCCGGCGCGCACACGCCGTCCACCCGCTCACCGCCGTCCAGACCGAATACAGCCTGTTCGAGCGCGGCATCGAGGACGACGGCGTGCTGTCCACCCTGGAGGAACTCGGCATCGGCCTCGTCGCCTACTCGCCGCTCGGCCGGGGCTTCCTGTCCGGGGCCGTCACCAACCCGGACAACTTCGCCGCCGACGACTTCCGCCGCACCGACCCCCGCTTTCAGGGCGAGAACTTCAACCGCAACATGGCTGTGGTGGAACAGGTCCGCCGACTCGCGGCCGGCAAGGGTGTCACCCCTTCCCAGCTGGCACTGGCCTGGGTGCTGCGGCAGGGCGCGGTGCCGATCCCCGGTACCAAGCGCCGCCGCTACCTCGAGGAGAACGTAGCCGCCACCGAAGTGACGATAACCGCAGCCGACTTGGCCGCGATCGAGGCTGTCGCCCCCCGCGGTGTCGTCTCGGGTGACCGCTACGCACCCGAACTCATGCAGTTCCTGAACGGCTGAGCGGAAACGCTCGCACCGGGATGAAGCCGCGGCTCCCGGCCGGCTGTGGCGGCCTTGATCGACTCCATTGGCCACTACGTGGCCGCAGAGTCTGCCCCCACCATCCCGGAGGGCCTGTGGGCCTTGGTGCTTCTGCTGCAGGCGCCTCAAGTGGTGCGACGTCACCTGGTGGCCCCGCGCGGCTCGACCCGGAAGTCGAATGCGACGGTCCCGGGGTCGAGCGCCGTCGCGCCGCCGTCCACGGTGAGCACCGCGCCGTTCACGAAAGACGCGGCGGGTGAGAGCAGCCAGGCGATCGCCTCGGCCACCTCCCGCGGCCGGCCCGCGCGGCGCGCGGGAAGCAGCCGCGTCGCTTCCCCGTACGCCGCGTCGATACCTCCTTCTCCCAGTCCTGCCTCCTCCGCGAATCGCTCCATCCGCCGGTCTGCCATCTCGGTGCGCACCCAGCTGGGGCACACGGTGTTGGCTCGCAGCCCGTGCGGTCCGTAGTCGACGGTGAGGGACCGGCAGAGCTGGAGCAGAGCCGCTTTGGAAGTCGCGTACGCCGCGTTGCCGACCCCGTTGCGCAGCGCGGACACCGAGGCGACGGCGACGACCGAACCGCGCGCCTTCAGCAGGTGGGGGAGCGCGCTGCGCAGCAGGAGGAAAGGGCCGGTGAGGTTGGTGTGCATGACAGCTTCCCAGTCCTCCAGGGACAGGTCACCCACGGCGCCGCTGCGACCGGTGCCCGCGTTGAGTACGACTGCGTCCAGCCGACCGTAAGCGGCCAACGCAGCCTCCACGAGGCCGCGGACAGCGTCGGGGTCACCGATGTCCGAAGGGTGCGCGAGGGCGCCGGTCTCCTCCGCGAGCCGTTGCAACGGCTCGGGCCGGCGCCCGGACACAACGACGTGGTGGCCGGCGCCGCGCAACAACCGGGAAGTAGCGGCACCGATGCCCGTGCCCCCACCGGTGACGATGACAACTTGCCGGACGGCCATGGTTGTTCAGCCTCCGTGGTCGGTTACGGTCCGCTTGATCATATGAGGGTGGGCCGGCTCCGGGCGGTGCGCGCTGTCCGACCTCCGTACGAAGCGCTCTCGAAGACGTCTCACTAGTGGGTGGAACTTGACCTCCGGATAGTCGCTCGTCGGGCCCGCCGGCAGCGGCTGCGGCATGCGCCGCAGATGCCGGTCGAAGAAGGCGGCAACATACGAGACGCGCTCGCGGGCGGGACGAAGGGCGCCGAAGGAAATTGCCTTCGGCTGCCCGAGGAAGTGCCGCCACGCACTGCGGCGAGCAGGCGTTGACCAACAAGGACAGGGCGGCCCACCGCAATCAGCCAACTCCCGTACAGTGGCCGCTCGTTGGTATGGACCTGCTCACAGTCCTCGGCTACGCTCCGGCGCGGGCGCTTCCTGAGAGCGCTCTCGCGTGCTTGCTGTTCCATCCCCCACGAAGCTGGAACAACGGAAGGGCCAACGCCTTGAGACGCTCGACAGGTATGCGCACGGGCTTGTCCGCACTCCTCCTCCTGGGTACCTGGGCGGCTGTCGGGCTCTCCCCGGCCTCCGCCGCAGTTCCCGCCCCCGCCCCCACTCCCGGGCCGCAGGCTTCCGCCGGCCTCCTCGCCGCCATGCAGAAGGACCTTGGCCTGACAAAAAGTCAGGCGCAGGCGCGACTGGCGGCGGAAAGGACGGCGACCTCCGTGGCGGAAAAGGCACAGCGCGCCGCGGGTTCGTCCTTCGGCGGCTCTTGGTTCGACGCGGACAGTGGAAAGCTGGCCGTGGCCGTTACCGACGAGCGGAGGGCCGACGCCGTGGCCGCCACGGGTGCCTCGGTCCGGATCGTGACGCACAGCGCTCAGCAGCTCGACTCGGTGATGAGGAAAATCGACGCGCTCCCGGCGCCGGACGGGGTCAGTAGCTGGCATGTCGACCCGAAAGCCAACCGGGTCACAGTGAACGTCGTCGCTTCCCAGCGCGACGACAACGATGTCACCTCATTCCTCGATCGCGCCCGCCAGGTAGGTCCGGTGCAGGTCGAGGAGACCTCCGAGGCGCCGATGACCTTCGCCGCCGGGACCGTGGGCGGCGATCCGTACTACACCGGCAACGTCCGCTGCTCCATCGGCTTCTCCGTGCATGGCGGCTTTGTCACGGCCGGGCACTGCGGTCAGCCTGGCGCGGCGGTCCGCGGCTGGGACGGCTCGGCGATCGGGTCGTTCAGAGGATCGTCGTTCCCCGGTGACGACTATGCCTGGGTCAGCGTCGGCAACGGCTGGTGGACCGTCCCCGTAGTCCTCGGCTGGGGCACCGTTCCGGACCAGCTGGTCCGGGGCTCTGCCGAGGCCCCCGTCGGGGCGTCGATATGCCGCTCCGGCTCCACGACGCACTGGCACTGCGGCACCGTCCTGGCCAAGAACGAGACGGTCAACTACAGCCAGGGTGCGGTCCATCAGATGACGAAAACCAGCGTGTGCGCCGAGCCGGGTGATTCGGGTGGCTCGTTCATCAGTGGTGACCAGGCCCAGGGCGTGACCTCCGGCGGCTGGGGCAACTGCAGCGGCGGAGGTCAAACCTGGCACCAGCCGATCAACGAGATCCTCGGCCGGTACGGCCTGACTCTCCACACAGCCTGAGAGAACCGCGACCCGTACGGGCAGAGCCCGTCGCGGCAGGGGGCTCGGGCCACGGATCTGATTTGGCCCCTCCGCCGCGGCGGGCTTTCACGTGCGCCGCGCCAGCCTGTGGAGGGGGCGTGCCACATGTCTGCGCATTCGGCCGGCGTGGCACGCAGCGCCGGGCCATCGCAACCTCGCGCGGAGGCGCTGCTTCCTGCCGTTCATGGCCGGGGCGGGGGCTGTGACCGTGGTCGGGACTGGTTCGCCGGTTGGGCCAGGTACTTCGCGATGCGTTCCCCCCAGGTGCCGATGTCGGCGCGGCTCCGGGAGACATACAGGTCGGCGTGCGGCAGCGACTGAGCCAGCGTCTGCGCGGTCGACATGGGGTGGCCCGGGTCATCTGCCCAGGCCAGAACCAGGCCGGGCCGGCGGAGTGCGGCGATTGCCGTGGGGGAGGGCAGGTCGGACAGTGCCAGGCCGCGCAGGACGGACGGCAGTACGTGATCGGCGGGCGTCGGCGGGTACTCGGGAACGTCGGCTACGACTGCCGGGCGAGGCTGTCTGCTCTTGGCGGCGAGCCAGGCGGTCACTCCCTCTCGTTCAATGGTGTCAGCGGATGCCAGGTTGTGCCGCGCATGCGCCTCCCGCGTCGTCCACGCAGTGGGTGGGATGAGCAGTACCAGCCGGGAGAACCGCTCAGGCGCCCGGACGGCGGCGTGCAGTACCGTCGCGCATCCCATCGACGCGCCCATGGCGTCGACCGGCTCGGTGGCGCCCAGGTGATCGAGCAGGCCCAGCAAATCGTCGGCGAGCGAAGGATAGGTGTAGTCGGTGTCCACGGCTTGGCCGGTGGACCGGCCGTGCGCCCGGGCGTCATAGCGGACCAGACGCTTCCCCGCGTCCAGGACCGGCCCCCAGTCCCACAGCCCCATCCGGTCCTCGACGGCCTGACTGACGAACCCGCCGTGCGCGTACACGGCGAGAGGGCCGTCACCGGCGTCGTCGTAGACCAGCTCGGCCCGGCGATGCCAGAAGCGCCCTTCCCTGACCGTATGTTTTGTCACTGCCCTCATAGCTGCGCGCCTCGTCCCGGCACCTCTGCGTAAATCCTACGACTGCGCGATCAGAGCGGTCCGGCCCGGAAACGGGGAGAACGGGCGGTCGCGGGCGGGTTTGGCGCCGCCGGGACCGGAACTCGGCACTGCATTGGTGAGCCGGGCGAATTGCTCGACGGATCAGTGACGAGATCCGGTCACTCGCCCGCTCGCCGTTCTGCTCCGATCTATTGTCCGCCCTTTGGTGTCAGTTCCAGCTCTGGGAATAGTGGCTGCGAAAGCTTCTGCGGTCCTGAGCCGAACGGATCGAGCGGGTGACTGTCAGCCCGAGAAGACTCACACCGATGACAACAAGGCCGGGTGTGAGGGTTCGGATATTGACGATTCCGGCCGGCGTCGTCGGAACCTCAGTTGTCCCCGGCACGAGGCCCCCGGCGTCGGCCGGTGGCGGGGCTGCCCCGGGGTCTCCGCCTTCATCAGCCGCGGCGGCCCTGGGGCCGCCGGTCACACTCACTCCGAGGGCTGCCAGCGCCGTGGTTGCCGGCTGGTAGTACGTGATACCACCGGTTGCGCAGTCGCCGTTGCCGCCGGAGGTCACACCGAGAGCCAGACCGTCTGCGAACAGCGGGCCCCCGCTGTCCCCGGGCTCGGCGCAGACCGTCGCCTCGATCAGGCCTGTCACCGTGCCCTCGGGGTAGTTCACCGTCGCGTTCAACGCCGTTACCCGGCCTGAGCGCACCCCCGTGGTGCTGCCACTGCGGAAGACCTCCTGGCCGACGACAGGATCGGCCGCCGCGGTGATCCGTACCGCCTGGCCACCCCCGATACCCACAAGGCCCCTCGCATCGGAGGCGTCACCGTTCTGGTACTGGACGAGGGAGAAGTCGCCGCCGGGGAAACTGCCGGCCGTTGTGGTGCCGACTCGTTCGGTGCCTTGCGGGTCCTGGAACCAGGTCGTACCAGGGGGACCGCAATGGCCGGCTGTCAGTATGAAGTTGCTTCGCCCGTCGGTCACGTTGAAGCCCGCGGAGCAACGTCCGTTGCGCCCAAAGATGGCGTCGGCGCCGTTGACCTTGGTGGTGAAGGAGCCCGTGGTCCGTTGCATGTCCACGAAGCCGCCGATCTGCTCCGCGAGGTCGGATATGCGTGACCATTCGACGGCGGAAACGGTGCTGTCGGCGTGCACCACGACCGTGTTGGAAGCGTAGTCCACCGCCCATGAAGTGCCGGGCACCCGAGGGGCTGCTCGTAGCGCATCGGTGGCCGAGCGGAGTTGGTGCATGCTGTGGCGGACGACTTTGGCGCGTGCCCCCGCCCGTCCCACCTCGGCCGCAGCATCGGAGTCGGTCACTGCGACCACCGGGCGCCCGTCCTTGCCGATCCAGGTGCCTGCGGTACGGGATGCGCCGAGCCGTGAGACCAGAGTGGTGCCCAGGTCGGCGGACCGAACGGTGCCGCCCGGGTCCTCTCCCCGGGCGGACAGTCCGCTCGCCACTGCGTTCGTCGTCATCAGCCCGCCACAGAGCAGTCCGCCGACGGCAGCCAGCCGCGCGATCCGCTGCAGGCTGCGCCGTGCGTGCCTCATCCATCGCCCCTCAACAGCCGTTCCTCCACGGCGTCACCAGCGCCGGGGGCCGCGGGAACCCGAGCCCACCTTCCATACGGGCTGTCCTGCCGTTGTGTTCACCTCGGCCGAACAGGCAGGCGAGGGCAAGGGAGGCGGTTGCGGGCGGTCATGCGGAAGTGGACGGCGTGCCGGGCCAGGGAAAGGTGATCGCGGCGGTGGACAAATGCTGTTGGCCGTTGCCCGCCGAGCCGGGACAATTCGCGTGTCCAGGGGAGGGGGAAAATGCGGGCCGTGTTCGCGTGTGCGGGATGCGGGGCCGTGCTGACCGCCCCTGTGTCGCAGATTGCCCTTCCCGTCCATGCCCACCATACGTACGGACACGAACTGCTCCCCGCGCTGATGGAACCGGGGGCGTACGCCGTCGACCCGGAGCCTTCCGGGCCGCCATGGCGGCCGTGGAGCGAGATCGAGGTGGACGAAGCGGAAGCCCGCGGCGTCTTCGCGCCGGTTTACGCCCTCTCCTTCGGGGCGCCGGGAGCGATCGTTGTCGCGCCGGGTGACACCCGCGGCACTGTCCTGATTCCCGAGCGGTGCGGCGGCTCCTGCTATGGGGTGGACGGGAGGGACGGTCCGAACCTGGCATGCGCGCGATGCGGTCGGCCCGTGGCGACCCGCATCGACGACTGCTCGTACTGGCAGGCGGTGTGGCTCGCCCCGCACGCCGTACGCCGACTCCCCGCCGATGGCTCCGCTCGCCGGACGGTCGACTGGGAGACGCCGGCGGAGGAGCGGGAGGGCACGCCGCCGGTCGAGCCGTCCGGGGCGTGGAGCCCACGGTGGGAGGCGGCGGTCGGGGCGGCGCTGGCCCACGTGTTGGTGGCCTCGGCGGGCGCACCCGTGACCGTCCCCGACGGCCTCGTCGCGGACACGTTCGGCCGCGCTCTCGACGCGCTGCTCCCGCCGGGGCCGCCGGCGAAGAAAGCGGCCCTGGTCGGACCTTGCCTGCCTGCCCCCGACCCCGCGCCCGGCATCGCCCTGGTTCCCCAGTGTCCGCGGACGGGGAAGGCGTGGCAGGACCACCCGTACGCACGCCCGTTCTAGTCCAGGCGCAGCTCCACAGCGCGCTCTCCTCTTCTCACCGCCAACGGCGGCGGCGGATCGTATCGGCTCGCCGCAGGGCCCTCAGCGGAACATCCTTCAGGCGGGGGAGTGCAGGGGGAAGGGGAAGGCACCCGACCCGGCGGGCCATCGCGTCAGGCGGCTGTCAGCACGACCTTGTTGCACTCGTCCTGCTTGTTCTTGAAGATTTCGTAGCCGTGCGGAGCCTCCTCGAGCGGCAAGTGGTGCGAGATGACGAAGCTGGGGTCGATCTCCTTGCTCCTGATCCGTTCCAGGAGGGGCTGGAGGTAACGCTGGACGTGGCACTGGCCGGCCTTGAGGGTCAGCGACCGGTTCATCAGCGACCCCATCGGGAACTTGTCCAGCAGCCCGCCGTACACGCCGATCACAGACACCGTGCCGCCGTTTCGGCAGGCCAGGATCGCCTCGCGCAGGGCGTGCGGCCGGTCGGTTTCCATCCGGCTGGCCTGCTTGGCGCGGTCGTACGCGTGGATCGGGCCCGTGGAGTGGTGCGCTTCCATGCCGACAGCGTCTATGCACGCGTCCGGGCCTCGCCCTGCGGTCATCTCCTTGAGCGTGTCGAGGACGTCCATCTCCTCGTAGTTGATGGTCTCGGCCCCCGCCTTGTCCCGCGCCCTCTTCAGGCGGTAGGGGAAGCGGTCGATCACGATCACACGGTCGGCTCCCAGCAGATAGGCACTGGCGACTGCGAACTGACCCACCGGCCCCGCGCCCCACACGGCGACCGTGTCACCCGGCTTGATGTCGCACATCTCCGCACCCATGTATCCGGTGGGGAAGATGTCGGAGAGGAACAGCACCTGATCGTCCGGCAGATCGTCCTCGATCTTGATGGGCCCGACGTCGGCGAACGGCACGCGCGCGTACTCGGCCTGACCGCCCGGATATCCGCCGAGCATGTGGGAGTAGCCGAAGAGGGCCGCCGGGGAGTACCCCATGAACTTCTCTGCCAGACCCGCGTTGGGGTTGGAGTTCTCGCAGAGCGAGTACAGCTTGTGCTCGCAGGCGTTGCAGTGCCCGCAGGCGATCGGGAAGGGAACCACCACCCGGTCGCCGGTTTTCAGACTCTTCACCTCTGGGCCGGTGTCTACGACCTCGCCCATGAACTCGTGGCCGAGGACATCGCCCTTCTTCATGGTCGGGATGTAGCCGTCGTACAGATGGAGGTCGGATCCGCAGATGGCGGTCGACGTGATCTTGACGATGGCATCCTGCGCGTTCAGGATCTCCGGGTCGGGAACCGTCATGACCTCCACGGTATTGCGGCCCATCCAGCAGTTGGCTTTCACAACGCTTCCTTTCCGGTCACGGTCCGGCCCAGCCCACCCGGTGGCGCACCGGGCTGTTGTCCTGTGCCACCTACGCGTGCGGTTGTGCCGGGTACTGCTTGGCCAGTCGCCCAGTGTGCGGCCCCTCCGGGCTGGCCTCGGAGCGGACAACCTCGCCGACCTCCATGACCTGCTTGAACCGGCGCAAATCATCACGCATTTGCTGCTCGGGGTGCTCACCGAGAAGCCTGGCGACGGCCGTTCCGGCCTTGCCTGCCGGCGGGGTGAAGTCGAGTGACACCCGCACTTCGGTGCCGCGGCCGCCGGGTGCGTCGCCGAAGCGGACGGAACCGGCGTTGTCCACGTCGGAGCCCTTGAGCGAGCGCCATGAGATCAGTTCGCCCGTGAGGTCCTCGACGACCTCGGCGTCCCACTCGACTTTCTTCTTCAGGGGGGCTGCGGCGACCCAATGCGAAAGACCGTCACCTTCGGTCCGCACCTCCTTGAGGTGCAACATGAAAGAGGGCAGGTTCTCGAAGGCGTGCCAGTACCGGTACACCTCGTTCCGCGGCCGGTTGACCGTGATGGAAGCATTTGTGTGCATGCTCTCGCTTCTCCTCCCACCGCCTCTACGGACTGACCGGAGCGCGGTGAAGAGGTCTACCGCGGTGATGCCGGCGACCGCAGCCGTCGTGAACGCCGCGCGGCGCTGCCTGTCGCCCGTGCGGGTACGCAGCACCCGTCCCAGCAGCGTCAGGTCGAGGGCGTCGCCGGCGACACGGGTCCAGACCCAGGGGGCGGGCCTGCGGCTGCCCAGCAGCAGGGCGCCGTGTCCAAGCTCCCGCGCTCCGATCAGGGGCATCACGGCCCGGGCGTCAGGGGAGTCGTCGACCCCGCTCAACCGGCTGAGCGCCCGGGGCGCTGTGATCTGCGCCAGACCGAGGGCGGTGCTGAACCATCCCAGGCCGCGGGCCGTACGATCCGCTGAATCCTCCGTGTGTTGGTGGGTCATGATGTGTCCTCACCTGGTCTTGCGGAAGGCAATTCGGACGGGAATGCGTCCCCACCTCGACCGGTACTCCTGCTGGAGCCTCGGTCGCCGCGGCCACCGATACCGACAAGCTCGGGGCTTAACAGCGCGCCGGAGCCCGGTGGCGGTGATGCTAGAAGAGGGTCTGGCCGGCATGCGGAGTTTCGCGTGGCCGATACGGGTTGTTCCGGATGTGCGATCGGCGACACCACACGCGGAAGCCGGCCCCCTGCTGTCGCTTTTGCCGCGGAGAGGGTAGGTGGATTTGTACCTCTTCTACCCTCTCACCACACAGACTTCTGTCAACGCGGCGCCTGTCGTCGGCCACTTCGTTGCTTCTCCGGGTGGGCAAGTTGGCTGTCGACGTCGGGAGCCCGTCCCCGTGGAAAGATTTCGCTGCGGGGCAGGCCGGCGAGCCGGAGTGCCGTCGCCGCCGACCGCCCAGACCTCCCCGACGGCCGCACTGGCTCCAAGCGGCCCCGAGGTCTCCGCAGCGTGGGACAACCAGCGATCACCCGTGTCCATCGCTCTGGCAATAGGTCGCTGCGACCGAGGCCGCTGTCTACGGCTGCTCACGCCGGGGCAATCGCCCACACCGGGGCGCGTTGCAGTCCCCGGCGTCGGCACCTCTTGTACACGGTGTCCCGCAGCTCATGGGTCGCGGCCTGACAGAGAAGCCGCCGCGCCGCCGACGCGATCTCGTAACAGCATCGAGGACGGTGGCTTCCAGTATTCAAGTGCGAAGAAACCAGGGGGATCTTGTGATCACAGCAGTCATCGCCGTGTTGGGCACGCTACTCGGCGCCCTCGAGCCGCCCGGAGCTCCGGGGTCTCCTCTTCGCCCTTCCGACGGGTGACGTGCTTCGGATACTGGTGCCGCCGGTGGTCGGTCGCTGCGCCGAGAAGACCGGCAGCGGCGGCAGCGAGCGCCTGCCGGTCACGGTCGCGGCGAGCGGACAGCGTGGTGAGGTGCTGCATGGAGCCCGCGGTGCACGACACGACCAAGCTGCGGGCTGCCTCCTGGCTTCACGACAGCGGCGAGTACCGCGCAGTATCGCTGCACGTACCCCGGTGTGCTCGTCCAGGCCTGCCGCAGCGGCCGGTACCGGCACGTCGACCTCCCGCACCCTCGGTCGCGGGCGCACCCTCGGTCGCGGCCGACGCCGAGGCCCGCGCCGCGCGTGCGTGCAGTCGCGACTCAGCGTGAGGGCCGTGCGAGAAGTCCGGTGAGCAGCACTTCGAGCGTTAGTGCGGCGATGCGGCGAAGTCGGGCCGCGGGGACGCCGGCGATGGGGCGGCCTCATAGGCACTGCCCGAGGCTGTGCCGCTCTGCTTCGTGAGAACAATTACATCCTGTCCATATTTCACCTGTAGTGATCTATTTTTTGGGGAGTCCATGCACACCTGGCTGCCTTGCGGCCCCAAGCGCCCGTCCGGCCGGTCGGCGCCAGAGGGAGAGATATGCGTAGCGCACTCAGCGGAATGGGCGACTGGCGGATCGCTCTGTCCATCACAGGCGGGGCTGTCGTGCTCGGGCTGGGCGGTCTCTACGTCACCGGGCTCGTGGCCGGCGACGACATCGCCGAGGGCACACGAGTGCGCGGAGTCGACATCGGCGGGATGAGCAAAGCGGCGGCGCAGCGGGACCTGGACCGTAAGCTCGGGCAGGCCTTCGCGGCCCCGGTCACGATGAAGATCGGTGACCGCATCGAGAAGGCGGACCCCGACGCGCTCGGGCTGTCCCTCGACACTGCCGCGACCGCCGATCGTGCCGCGAGCGAAGGATCCGACCCGGTTACCGTGATCGGCAGGCTCTTCGCCTCCGAAGGCCAGGACGTCGAGCCGGCGATACGGATGGACGAGCAGAAGACCCGGGCCGAGACCGACCGCATCGCCGCGGCCGCGAAGCGGCAGGTCCGCGACGGGGCGATATCGTTCGACAAGGGCCAGGCGAAGGCTGTAGTTCCCGTTACCGGCGTCGCTCTGATCGCAGACAAGGCTCCGGACACCATTCGTGACGGCTACCTCCGCACGCCGAATGCCGGCACCGTCGTGATGCCGGTGAAGCAGACCGAGCCGAGGATCGGCCCGCACGAGACCCAGAGGGCCATGAGGGAGTTCGCCCAGCCCGCTATGTCCGGCCCCGTCACCCTCTCCCTCGCGGAGAAGCGCATATCCATCGGCCCTGCCGCGCTCGGCAGGCATCTGACGATGAAACCCGAGGGCCAAAACCGCCTCGTGCCGGCCCTCGACTCCAAGGGTCTGCTGGCCGACCCCGCCGTCTCCGGCCCAGTACAGCAAGCCGCCCAGAGCCCGCGCGACGCCATCCTCCGGCTCGACGGCGACGACCGCGTCGTGGTGGCGCAGGAGGGACGTGTGGGGCTGCCGGTCACCGACAAGGCACTCGGCAAGGCCGTCGTACCGCTGCTGACACGCTCCGGCGCGGCCCGCACCGGTGAGATCGCAACCGTACCGGTCCAGCCGCAGCTCACGAGCGAATCGGCACAGCGGCTCGGCATCAAGGAGAAGGTCTCCTCCTTCACTGTCAACTTCCCGGCCGCCCCCTACCGCAGCACCAACATCGGCCGTGCCGTGGAACTCATCAACGGCTCGGTCGTCCTCCCCGGACAGGAGTGGAGCTTCAACCGAACGGTGGGCCAGCGCACCAAGGAGAACGGCTTCGTCGACGGCATCATGATCAACGACGGCCAGTACGTGAAGTCTCCCGGCGGCGGCGTCTCCGCAGTCGCGACCACCATGTTCAACGCCATGTTCTTCGCGGGAGTCAAGCCCGTGGAGTACGGCGCCCACTCCTTCTACATCGAGCGCTACCCCGAAGGCCGCGAAGCCACGGTCGCGTGGGGCACCCTCGACCTGCGCTGGCTCAACGACTCCGGCCACGCCCTCTACATCAAGGCCGAATCCACCGGCACCTCGGTGACCATCTCGTTCCTCGGTACGAAGAAGTACGACGAGATACGTGCGACCAAGGGGCCCCGCACCAAGATCACGCAGCCGGCCACGCGCACGGGCAGCGGCCCGAAATGCGAGGTCCAGACGCCGCTCGAAGGCTTCGACGTCTCCGTCGGCCGGGTCTTCGTGCAGGACGGGCGGGAAGTCAAGCGCGAAGACTTCAAGACCCACTACACGCCCCGCGACGAGGTCACGTGCACCCCGGAGGAACCGGCACCCGGACCCGCAGCGGCAGTCGCAGCCGCAGAGGCGGACTGACCGGACACGCCCCGGCCGACGGCAACGACACGGGGCCGCCGTCCGTGAGCGAGGTCCACCGGCGCCGGCTGCTCCCCGCAGAGAGTGTGGCTCGCGGCGAGGCATGCCCCGCCTCGCCTGACGACTCATCACGCACAGACCGAGTCCTCAAGCGCAACAGGCCATCTCAGCACTCGTGAGCGGGCGTTGACTGTCAGCCGGTCGGCTGCACGTCCCCGCTGGTGGCGTCGGGGAAGGAATGGTGCTCGTGCGCGACAACCCATCGATCCTGCTCCTTGCGCAGTCCCAAAGTGAGCCGTAGGCGGTTCTCCGGTTGCGCGACGAGCTCCTGAGGAGTCCCGCAGCGCAGCAAGGCATGGGCATAGGCGACGTCGTCCCCGGCGGTGATGTCAAGGGACACGATCTCGAACGACGCCATGACGCCGTTCAGGTCGCCGGTGTGTACCGCCGCGGCCCACCGCTCGACCAAGCTCCGGATCTGCTCATTGTCATGCGGCATGTCGGCTCGTTGTCCGTTCCACTGCAGCTCCGCCGGATCGCGGGCTCTCATGCCTCGATGAGCTTGGCCTGATCCGGCATGCGGAGATCAAGCACACGCCGCTGGCCGCCACAGGGCGGACCACTGCACGCGGTCCTGAGCCGGCGAAGTGGCGGTCGACCAACGCTGCCCGCCACGCACCTCTTCGCTGGTGGCCGGTCGCAGTCCCGGCCTACGCGGTGTCAGGGCACGATGAAGTCCACGTATCCGCCGTCGACCCTGACCGCGGCGCCCGTAGTCGCCGAAGCCTGGGGCGAACTGAGGTAGACGACCAGGTGGGCGATCTCTTCAGGCTCGATCAGGCGCCCGAGCAGTGACTGCGGCCGGTGCAGCCGCATGAACTCCCGCTGCGCTTCCTCCCAGGGGCGGTCGCGGCCCACCAGGTCGTAGACGAAGTCCTCGACGCCCGGCGTGTGCGTGGGCCCCGCGATGACCGAATTCACAGTGACGCCGCTGCCCGCGGCCTCCTTGGCGAAGCCGCGGGCGACACTGAGCAGGGCGGTCTTGGACACGCCGTAGTGGATCATTTCGACAGGGATGACGAGGGCCGAGTCGCTGGCGATGTTCTGGACGCGTCCCCAACCGCGTTGCTTCATTCCGGGCAGATAACTCCGGATGAGTCGTACGGCGCTGAGCACATTGGTGTCGAAGTACGTCCGCCACTGCTCATCGGTGATCTCGAGCGCGGGCACCGGTCCGAAGACACCAAGATTGTTGACGAGGATGTCCGTCTCCGGGATCGCCTCGCACAGCGCACCGGCCCCGTCGGCCGTGGCCAAGTCGCAGACGACGGTCACCGCCTCGGCGCCCGCCGCGGCGGTGGCAACCTCGGCCGCGGCCTTGCGTAGCTGTTCTTCGCGGCGTCCGGTCAGGACCACCTGCGCGCCGGCGCGCGCCAGACCGACCGCGATGGCGAGCCCGATGCCCTGCGAAGAGCCTGTGACGACCGCCGTCCTACCGTTAAGATCCACCAGCACCGCCGCAGCGTGTCACGCCCACACCACCACAATCGCCCGCCACGCGCCTGCCGGCCTCCGTTCACGCAGATGGCCCGGAGGTGATGACACTGACGGCTTGGGGGCGTGTCCGGCCGGTTCCGGCCGCGGCGCTCTGCACGTGTCGCCTCGGTGGGCTGCCGTTTCGGCTTCGTTGCGAGGTGGGGTCTGGGCGTTGGTGCCTCTCAGGGTCCGGTGAGGGACTGTTCGGCCCAGATGGTTTTGCCGATGGTGGCGTGCCGGGTGCCCCAGCGTTTGGCGAGTTGGGCGACGAGGAGCAGGCCTCGTCCGCCTTCGTCGAAAGTCCGGGCGCGCCGCAGGTGCGGAGTGGTGCTGCTGGAGTCGGAGACCTCGCAGATCAGGGTGCTGTTCTCGTGGATCAGCCGCAGTTGGATGGGCGGCTGGCCGTAGCGGATGGCGTTGGTGACGAGTTCGCTGACCACCAGTTCGGTGATGAAGGCGGCGTCGTCCAGTCCCCACGCAGTGAGTTGGTCGGTGGCGTGCCGGCGGGCCCGGGCGACGATGGCCGGGTCGGAGGCCAGGTCCCAGGCCGCGACCCGGTCGGCGTGCAGGCCCCGGGTGCGGGCGATGAGCAGGGCGATGTCGTCTTCGGGGCGGCGGGTCAGCAGAGCGGTCAGTACCCGGTCGCAGATGGTGTCCAGAGACGGGGCGGGGCGGGCCAGGGCGGCGAACATCTTGTCCAGCGCTTCGTCGATGTCGTGGTCGCGGGCTTCGAGGAGGCCGTCGGTGTAGAGGGCGAGGAGGCTGCCCTCGGGAAGTTCGGTCTCGATGGTCTCGAAGGGCAGGCCGCCCAGGCCCAGCGGTGGGCCGGCGGGGACGTCGAGGAAGTAGACGGAACCGTCCGGGGTGACCACGGCGGGCGGCGGGTGGCCGGCCCGGGCCAAGGTGCAGCGGCGGGAGACCGGGTCGTAGACGGCGTACAGGCAGGTGGTGCCGATGCCACCGGCGCTCTCGTCGGCGGGGTCGGTGCTGCCCTCGTCGGCGGAGAGGTGGATGATCAGGTCGTCCAGCCGGGTGAGGAGCTCGTCGGGCGGCAGGTCGACGTCGGCCAGGGTGCGTACCGCGGTGCGCAGTCGGCCCATGGTCGCGGAGGCGCGGATGCCGTGGCCGACCACGTCGCCGACGACGAGGGCGACCCGCGCGCCGGACAGCGGGATCACGTCGAACCAGTCGCCGCCCACGCCGGCCCGCGCGCCGGCGGGCAGGTAGCGGGAGGCGATCTCGAGTGCTGCCTGGACGGGCAGCTTCTGCGGGAGCAGGCTGCGCTGCAGGGCCATGGTGCTGGTGCGCGCCCGGCTGTACCGGCGGGCGTTGTGGATGCTGACGGCTGCCCGGGCGGTGAGTTCCTCGGCCAGCAGCAGGTCGTCCGGTCCGAAGGACTCCCGGCGCCGTTGGCGGCTGAAGAGTGCCAGGCCGAGAGTGATGCCGCGGGCCCGCAGCGGCACCACCATCACCGAGTGGGTCCCGTACTCGCGGATCCAGGCGGCCTCGGGATCCTGGGCCGCCCACCGGGCGATCGCGGAGTCGGTCATCTCGTACAACGCGCCACGGCCGGCGGCCAGGCACTCGGCCGGGGGTGAGTGCGCCGGGTAGACGATCGTCTCTCCGGCCGCAGCCAGGGACTCCGTGGTTCCCTCCAGGACCGACCGCGCCGCGGCGCGGCTCATGGTGACCGGCCCTTGCGACGGGGCGTGGTGCGGCTCGCCGCCGTCGGGTGGGAGGTCGAGCAGGTCGACGGCGGCGAAGTCCGCGAGCCGGGGGACGGCCGCGTCGGCCAGTTCCTGCGCGGTGTGGGTGACGTCCAGTGTGGTGCCGATGCGTGCGCCGGCGTCGTTCAGCATGCCCGTCCGCTGCCGGGCCAGGTGTTCCTCGGACCTGTAGTGCCCCGCCAGGCACACCGCGCGCACCCGGCCGTCCGGGGCTCTGAGCGGGGTGAGGGAGGCCGGCCAGCCCAGCTCCGAGCTGACACCAGTGGGGCTGATGTAGGCCTCCATGTACTGCGGCTCACCGGTCTCCAACACCAGGCGCATCCTCCGCTCGGCCTCGCTGCTCGCGGGATGCGGCGCGATGTCCGGCAGATGCAGCCCGCGCATCTGGGCCTCGCCGAGGAAGAGCGTGCGTTCCATGCCGGCGTTCGCCCGCACCAGCCGCAGGTCCGCATCGAAGACCGCCAGGATGCTGGGGGACTGGGTGAACGCCCATTCACCCAGCGCCTCGTCCCCGGGTATACGCGGCATCCCCGCCACGGCGCACACCACGAGCCACTCGGCCCTTTCGCCGTCCGGCGTCCGGCGGTGGGCGAGCAGTTCCAGTTCCTGCGTGTGGCCGTCCCGGTGCCGCAGGGCCACGGTGCCGCTCACGCGTTCCTGGCCGGCGGCGGCCCGCCGCGCCGTCTCGCCGGCGTCATCGGCGAGCAGCCCGGCGACCGGCCGCCCCACGACCTCCGAGGACATGTAGCCGAGCAGCCGGCGGGCACCCTCGCTCCACCCCGTCACGATGCCCTGCTCGTCGACGGTGGCCGTGGCCGTGTACGTCGGCTCCGGCTCCACCGGGGCATCCGTCTGGGAGGGCTGTTCGCCGGGAGGGGTGGTGAGCCGTTCCGTCTGTTCGGGCCGCTCACCGGGAGGGGTGGGAAGTCGAACCATCGGCGCTCATCTCGCCTTCTCTCGCTTCGCCTCGCCCTTCGCCCTCGCTGGTTGCTTTCCCCGCTGTTTCACGGGAACCGGCACCGCCAGGGCTCTCCTGACAAGCATGATCCTGCGGGGCACGAAGCACCAACGCAGCCGCGGGGTCGGAAGGATCTGCACAACGTGTGCAACGGGGTCACCGGACCCCGGCCTCCGTGCCGGGGAACAAGGCAAATGGCCCCATTCGGGCGGTGCGTATCGTGCCGCATCCGCCATCCCCGCAGGGGCGTCACTCGGGAGCGGGTTCCGTGCGCTGCAGGCGGCTCGCGGAGTGGGGAAACCCTTGCAGCGAGAGCGGATCCCTTGACGCTGAGCGAGGACGACCGACGCATTGTCGGTGTGCGGGCCGCCGACTGTGCCGAGCGGACACTGGCGCTGTTTGAGGCCGAGGCTCCGGGCGACACCCGCCCCGTGATGCTTTTGACCGTGTCCGAACCTTCGCGCGCGGGGAGATGCGGATCGGACCAGGCGCATCCCCAGGTCGGTCTCCCAGTCCTGGATCCGGGCGCGTAGCTCGGTGGTCTCTTCGGGTGTCATGTCGATTCGGTTGTCGAAGGCGGGGCGGCATCGCCGGCGCCCACTCGACGGCTGCCCCGCCCCGCGCTACGGAGGGTGTGCTCCACCCGCGCGGGTCCGGCATACCGCGGAAGGTCCGCGCGCACGTCCAGCGCACGCCGACCGCGGAGGGCGAGTGGGCCACTCCAGGTGCGGAATGTCCGATCTGCCCGACCCGGCGTTCGGCCGGGCGGCCCTCTCCGGACGATGGCGCCGCGCGGGCCGGTGCGAGCGAAGCCGACAACCACAAGAAAAGACAGGCGACTTGCCCCGCCGCAACATCACCCGTGGCATCCTCGTCATCACATTGGGTGCGTGTCTGATCACCGGTCAGGAGAAGGCGCGGGGACGGGGGAAACGCGTGACGGATTTCGGAGCCGGCATGGGGCTGCGCGGCCGCAGCGGAATCGTGTCTCTCGTCGACGCGTGCCTGAAGCAACGTCCGGATGCGGAACGGCCCGTCACCATGCTCCTCGGTCCGCGCGGCAGCGGCGCCAGTGAGGCCCACAGCGCGCTGATGGAACGGTTCGGACCCGCGTACCCCTTCGCGTACGTCAACTTCGGCGGCACCCAGACACTGCTGCCGCGCTACGCTCTGGCGCTCCTCGCCCGCCAGCTGGAGCGCAAGCTGCCGCGCTACGGCCGCTCCCACTTCCCGCTGCTGAGCCTGGGGCTGCTCGCCTCCGACCAGGAGCTGCGGATGCGCAGCCTGGCGGAGGGACGGCGAGCCGTGCAGCGGCAGCTCGACCGGTTCCAGGAGGAGAACGAGGCCCGGCACGGCGACTATCTCGCCGCCTTCTTCGAGGTGGGCATGGGAGCGGTCGGCATGCCCGAAGGCGCCTCGGCCGTGGCGCTCGCGGTATTCCAGGACGCCCTGCGGCGCGGTCGGCGGCGGCTGCCCGGCCGGATGGCCGGTGTGTTCGGGGCCAAGCTCACCGCAAGCGCGCACTGGTACGGACGTCATCCGCTCACTCGTAACCAGGACCCCATGGAAGCGCTGGTCGAACTCAACCTGTGGCGCCACGAGGGCGACGAGGAGGAGCAGCAGCGGCTGAACCGGGTGCTCTTCTCGGCGTTCCTGGAGGACCTGCGGCGCAACGCCGCCCGTTCCTTCATGCCCCGCTCGTATCTGATGCTCCTGGACAACTGCCATACGGAATACGGCCGCCGGTTTCTCGACCTGCTGATCCGCGCCCGGCACGACGACACGGTCGTGACGGGTCTGGCCTGCGACCCGCTCACGGTCGTCGCCAGCTCCAACCGCTGGCTGCCCCGCTGGGGCCCTGCCACCGGGGACGCCTGGCCCTGGCGGCTGCGCGGCCCCGACCGGGCGTCGCCGGAGGACTGGAACGTACACCGGCCGACCCGCGACAGCGAGGACACCTGGTGGTACCCGCTCAGGCTGCGCGACCTCAACCTCGACGAAGTGCGCATCCGGATAGAGCTGCAGTTGGGCAGTCAGCCCGATCTCGCCCCCTTCACGCGCCTGAAGCCCTTCGTCCACCGGCTGACCGGCGGACTGCCACGGGCGGTGCACCAAGTCCTCGGCGTACTGCGGCAGTCCGGGGCTCCGGCGGAGGGCGGGCCCGAGCAGGACCGCTGGTTGCGCACCCTGCCGGACCGGCCGCTGCGCATCGGGGAGCAGACGCGTACGCTCGCCGAGACCGCCCTCGGCCACCTCCTGCGCGGCTTCGACGACAGCGAGCGCGCGGCGCTCGCCGACTACGCCGCCGCCCGTGATCTGTCGGTCGGCACCCGGGTTCTCAGTCCCGGGGAAGCGCTGTTCGGCGAGGTGCGTGCGCGCTGGCTGCTGGCGGGACCGGAGACGACGGTGCCCACCCTCCACCCGTGGCTGCGCCGGCTGTTGCTGTGGCAGCTGGCCCGGCGGCCGGATGACTGGGACTTGGCGCACGAGCTGCTCGCCGAGCACTTCAGAAGTGAGCGGCGGCCGGTGCAGGAGATGTACCACTTGCTGGCGCTGGAGCGGATCGACGAGGTGACCGACCATCTGCTGGCGCGCTTCCCCGCGGTGCCCGCTGTCCAGTGGATCAGCGAGTTCGACGCCATTACCGCCGCCCCCAACAGACTTCCGGCCGACGGTGGCCCGCTGGAGCTGCTGGCGGCGCTCGCGCCGCGCCGCCCCGGGCCGGCGGTGGACGCCGCATCCGTGATCCGTGGCCTGGTCACCGCGCGATGGGTGTGGAGCGATCCGCTCGGCGACCCGGCAATGAGACTGAACGACATGATCGCAGGCGGTTTCACCCAGCTGGCACAGCTGCGGAGGAACGACATCGTGGCCCTCTTCAACGAGGCGGAGCGCTACCGGCACTGGCGGCATCCGCAGACGGCCGCAGGGGGAGGGATGAGCTGATGGTCAGGGTCGAATGGCCGCTTCACGTCGTGCGCCGCATCGCCTTCGGGGTTGTCGCCGCGGTGGCGCTGGCGCTGGTGGGCTGGTTCGGGGTGTCCTGGATCCAGGACAGGCAGGCGCGGTGCGCCGACGGTGTCGTCGAACGGGGCCCCGACGACGAATGCGTCGGGGTGAGCGACGGCTCGTACCACTTCGCCCGCCATCTGGAGGGTGTCATGGAGAAGATCGAGGCGGAGAACGACGAGGTCCTCAAAGCGGCCGGCGAGGAACCCTACGTCAGCGTCGCGTACATGACCTCGTTCACGCTCACCGACGACGACAGCAACTCGGACGAATCAGTACGGCACGAGCTGCAGGGGGCCTACCTTGCGCAGCAGCGGCACAATCGCCTCGACCTCGCCGGATCCCCGAAGTTCCGGCTGCTCATCGCCAATACCGGCAGCAGCTCCGCACACTGGCGGCACACCGTCGACGAGCTGATCAAGCGCAAGGAGACCGGGGACCGACTGGTCGCCGTCACCGGCCTGGGACCGAGCACCGACGAGAACCTGGCCGCGGTGAAGCGGCTGTCCGACCACGGCATCGCAATGGTCGCCAGCACCATGACCGCCACCAGCATCCAGAACATAAAGGGCTTCGTCCGGGTCGCCCCCACCAATATCGACGAGGCGTATGCCGCCGCCGCGTATCTGAAGCGGCAGAAGGTCAGTACAGCGGTCGTCGTGCAGGACGTGTCCCAGGGCAACCTGTACGCCACCACCCTCGGCAGCGCGTTCACCCGGGCCTTCCCCGACGGAAGCGGCCACCGGCTGGTCGCTGAGCGCATGACGTACGACTCCTCGGTGCGCAGCGCCTGGAGAAACGAGCTGCGCTACATGCCGGGCCAGTTGTGCCACCAGAAGCCGCAGGTCGTCTACTTCGCGGGGCGGGGGCAGCACCTCACCCACTTCCTCGACGCGATCTCCAACCGCACCTGCCAAGACCAGCAGTTCAAGGTCATCGCCGGCGACGACACCACCAATCTCACGGCCAAGCAGCTCGCCCACGCGGCCGAGACGGGAGTGCAGGTTCTCTACACCGGCCTCGCGCACCCCGACATGCACGCCACAGCGCCCGAGACGGTCTCCGCGCCCTCCGCGAAAAACTTCCAGGACCGCGGTCTGCTTGCCCAGTGGTTTCCCAACGACCCGCGCCACGACGGTCAAGCCATCATGGGCCACGACGCGGTTCTGACCTCGGCGCTGGGCATCCAGATGGCTGCCCGCTGGCAGGGCGACGTGACCGGTGAGGCGGTGGCCCGGATGTTCCACCAGATGGACGGCCGTGAGCAGGTCGCCGGCGCCAGTGGCTTCATCTCCTTCCAGAACAATGGCAACCCACGCAACAAGGCGGTCCCGATCCTGCGGCTGAACCCCGACGGCCGGGCGGTCTTCCTCGAGGTCTCGGCCGCCCGCGGAAAGCCTCAGGAGGGTCAGTGAGCGGTTGCCGGCGGCGCTCGGTGCTCAGGCCGGTGAGTGTCTGAGGCGGCGCTCGGCGGGGGGTAGCCGGCCAGGGCTTCGGCGTAGTCGCATGATGTCCGGTTCGTGATCATATGAGTCCCAGGAGGGCGAGCGGGCGCCGTGCGTCGCGGACGTTGTGGCGCAGACCGGCCGCGACGTTTGTGACGCCGCTCAGCCGCAGGACTCCGATCATGAGGTTGCGCCAAGTGGCCATCGAACGGGGTGCGTCGCCGGTCCGAAGCTGCGAGGCATCCTCGGCGACTGGGTTCAGGGGCGCTTGCGGTGCCGTTGTCGCAGTTTTTCCAGCCTTGCGCGAGCCGCGTCATCTCGCTTCGTCGGCGGGGTTGCATGTGCCGGACGAGGTACTTGGGGTGGCGTGGGCAGACTCAGAGACGTAGATACGAGTGTGAGGATAGCTTCCAGATCAGTGGCAGCAAGGTGGGCAAGACCACCCTTGTTTAACCCTCGAAAGCGCGAGCCGTTCCTGCGGAACGAGGCCCAAGCCCGTCCCTTTCGGGTAGTGACGCGACTGCGCTCCGCCTGCGAGGTGTATTCGATCTCGATGTCCAGGTGGCGCTGCTCGGCGCGTGACCACCAGGCACGCCACTGTGGGTCGTCGTGGACCATATCGACTACAGTGCCGGCCGCATCGAAATACGCCGCAGGAATGTCGTTGTCGCCGTGCAGAGCGACGCTGAGCCAGGAGGCATCCCCCGTCACGATGGCCGTCGACTCTTCGGGTTCGTCCATCCAGAACCCAGGCAGTGGGCCCAGCCACGGTTGTCCGGTGGTGATCTCATAGGCTGTGGAGACAGCCTCGGCAAGGCCATCTGACTCGCTGAAGTCCCAGGCGCAGTCAGCCACCTGGTCTGGATTTTTCCGGATTTGCTGGAACCGTGAGCTGCCCGCTGCCACAACCGCGAAGTGGAGATTGATGAGCGCGTCACCAACCAGCGGCACCGGCGGCGCGCCTGATGGATCATTCACATCGCGGGCTGGAATTCCCGAGACAAGCTCACTTTCAAGACGCTGCAGCTTTTCCGCCAGCATATCGGCGAATTCTTCAACACGAACCTTCCCCTGTCACGCCAGGGCCTCTGCCAGTGCGGGAGCGGTTCGCTGGTTTGCCACGCCTCCGAGGAGGTCGATGAGGGACCAGAAATCTTCTTCTGTCATGGATTAGCCTCCTTTCCATCGATGAGTGCAGCGGGTGGGGCACCTTGGTGGCACCCTAGGGCTTCGGCATGATGTCCGGTTCGTGATCACGTGAGTCCCAGGAGGGCGAGCGGGCGCCGTGCGTCGCGGGCGTTGTGGCGCAGACCGGCCGCGATGTTTGCGACGCCGCTCAGCCGCAGGACTCCGATCGCGAGGTTGCGCCAAGTGGCCATGGCGCGGGGTGCGTTGCCGGTCCGCTGCTGCGAGGCGTCCTCGGCGAAGGTGGTGTCCCGGACGTGGTGCAGGGCTTCCACCTTCCAGTGGTCGCGCACGAGTGATGCCAGTTGCCCGGGCGTCGCCTGCTCGGCGGTGAGGCTGGTGACGGCGTAGACGGTCTTGATGGTGGTCTTGCCGATTTTGCGGTCGGTGCGGCGGCGTTTGATCTGGACTGCCTGGCGGGCGCCGGGGAAGGGCAAGTTTTTCACGGTGGCCACCTTGATGCGGCGGATCTCGGATCGTCCGTGGCCGCTGTCCCGAGTGCGTCCCTGGAGCGGGATCTGTTTCCAGGGCAGGGACTTGAGCTGCTTGCGCAGCTTCTTCTGGTTCCCCTTGACGATCACCGGTGGCGGGGTCAGGGAAGCAGACAGGCGGCTTCATCGACGATGACGCGGACACCGGCCCGCGCCATCGTGGTGACCCCCTCGATCCACGCCGCTTCCTGCAGCCGGAACTCTGCCCCGACGAGCACCCCGTCGTCCGGTGCGAACTCGATCCCCGATCCGTGCGTTTGCCGGAGCGGCTGTCCGCCGGGCACGAATGCGCGGTGTCACGGGCCCGGCACGCACAAGCAGGCGGGGGCTCCGACGAGGTCATCGACGCCGGAGTCCGTTATCGCTCTGCATCAATGCGTGGGGGCAGGCAGCGGCCCTGCCGGTGCCCGTGCTCTTGCGGACTGATCAGGCGGCTTGGGTGAGTTCGGCTCGGCCGAACAGGAGTGCGTAGCCCGAGGGAAGCTGAGTAAGGATGCGGTCGAGGAGGCCGGGGCCGGCGAGGTGGGCGACGGTGGCGAGGACGGCTCCGGTGTCCCACCGGGCGGTGGCGGGGGTGCGGCCTGTGCGGGTGGCGAGGTCTTTGACGAAGCCCCAGCCGGTGAGTGGTTCGTTGTCGGGGATCTGGGCGGTGAAGGTGAGGGCGGCCTCGATGGGGAGGCGGGCGGCGAGGCCGACCCGTTCGTCGCCCGTGAGCTGACGGCCGAGGGCGGCCAGCACGGCATGCGTGACGTCCTCGGCTCGTTCGCGGGTGGGATACGCGCCTTCGTGGCGGATCTTTTCCAGCATCTGGTCGAACGTCATGCCCGGCGCGGTCGGGGCTGGTTCGGGCAGCGGCTGCATCGGTGGAGTGGTTGCCTTTCTCGTCCTGGAGCTTTCAGTGGCGGTTGCGATCGTTTCGAGCAGGTGCCGGCCCTGCGTTGCCGGTCTTGCGCCGTCGTTGCCCTCTCCTGAGGTCAGGCGGGCTCGGGGTGGCCCAAGAGGCCGTAGCCCGGGGGGAGTTGGTGCAGGACGTGGCGGGTGAGTTCCTCGCCCGCCACGTCGGCGGTCACGCTCAGAACGGCGCTGACGTCCCCAGGTCGCGGTCTGTTCGGTGGCACCCTCGATCCAGGCAGCGGTGGCACGTACGAACCGGTCCGCGGGAAGGGGATCGGCGGTCTGCAGCGGGTTGAGCAGGATCGTGGCGAGGGTGCCTGGGAGCCGGCAGGCCAGCTCGGCCCGGACCTCACCCACCAGATGCGCGCCCAGCAGCGCCAGGACGGTGTGTGCTGCCCGTTCGGCTTCCCGGCTGGTGCCGTACTCGCCGCGTTCCTGTACCTGGTCGAGGAACGCTTCCCCTTGCATGGCCACCACTGCCCCTTCGTCTTGGTACTGGTACGAAGTGCGGAGGACGGGACTGGAGGGTGATCGCTTCCCGTCCTCCGCCGCCGGCACGGGTGAGTCGGGAATGCGGCTCAGCCGCTGATCTGTCTGGGCGCGGACTCCCCGCCGATGGCGATCTTGCGGGGCTTGGCGCGCTCAGCGATCGGGATCCGCAGGGTCAGGACTCCTGCTTCGTAGTCGGCGCTGATGCGCTCAGTGTCCAGGGTGTCGGCCAGCACCAGCTGGCGGGAGAAGACGCCCAGGGGCCGCTCGGAGAGCTCCATCCGGACATCATCGGCCTTAGCGACCGGCCGGCGCTCGGCTTTGACGGTCAGCATGTTCCGCTCGACGTCGATGTCGATCGCGTCCTTCGCGACGCCGGGCAGGTCGAAGGCGATGACGTACTCCTCGCCCTCGCTGTAGGCGTCCATCGGCATCGCCGAGGGTCTGGACCAACTACCCGCCGTCCCCGTCAGCTGCTGGGCGAGCCGGTCGAGTTCGCGGAACGGGTCGGTGCGCATCAACATTGCGAAACACCTCCAGAAGGTTCAGGCAGGAACTGCCAATGCGCTTCACCTGACACGGTTGTAGCATGTCATCCAAACGATGACAAGCGCGATGTCGTCGGAAGGGTGACGCCTGAGAAGGGGACTCCATGACCGCAGCCGACCAGCCCCGTACGCCGGCTTCCTTCCTCGCCGCCGCGGCGGCACTGAGCGCGATCGACGAGGCCGTACACACCGCGCAGCAGCCCCAGACCGGACACCATCCGGAAGACGGCGAGGCCAGCTCGGAGCAGGCCCTGGCCGCTCTGGTTCTGCTGCGCGAGTTGCGCGAGCAGCTTGCCGGATGGGAGCCGGGACTGATCGAAGCGGCCCGTACGGCGGGCGCCAGCTGGGCCGACCTTGCCCATCCCCTTGGCGTCGCCAGCCGCCAGGCCGCCGAACGTCGCTACCTGCGCGTACGTCCCGGAGCCCCGGGCACTACCGCCGAACAGCGCGTGCAGGAGACCCGCGGCCGCCGTGCAGCCGACCGCAGCGTCACCGCCTGGGCCCGGGCCAACGCGGCCGACCTGCGCCAGATCGCCGGCCAGATCACCGCCCTCACCGACCTCCCCACCGGCGCCCGTGTGCCCCTCGCGAGACTCGTCGAAGCTCTCGCCCACAACGACGCTGCCAACCTCGTCGGCCCGCTGACCGACACCCACGCCTACCTGAAGGCTTGCCACTCGGAACTCGCGGGCCGTATCGACACCATTACCCGGCATACCGATCAGCTCCGTCAGGACGGCGGGGACGGTCGCTGAACCAGCACGGACACGCGGCGGCCACCTGCTCCACCGCAATGATCCGGTGCGGCCTGGGGGGATGAGCGTGGCGCCGCTTTTCGGCGCCCTGTCGCTCGGGGCCGTAGCCCGGACCCTGCCCGCTGGGCGAGGTGGTAGCTGCTCTTGGGTCTGCTTTGGGAGTGGGCCAGAGCGGGTCTGGAGTCACCGCCCGCTGCCATTCGCGCGGGCTCACGCCGGCTCGCAGAAGCTGAGCGCCCTGAGCCGCGGTGGCAGGTGCCCTGGTGCACGCCTAGGGTGAAAGGGCGCCTCCAGCCAGGTTCTGTCCACGCCGGTCGGCCGACGCATCCGCATTGGGCCGAGCGGGAGCCCGCGGGGACAGGTGCCGACTTCGCGGCGCGACGTGCACCGCTCGCGACCATTGCGAAGGGGTGTGGCTATGGCCGGACTCTCCCAGCGGCCGGTTCCCCAGCGGGTTCTGTCCCCACTGACGACCGCAGCGATCTTTTTGGTCGTGACGCTCGATCCTGGGGGCGAGCCAGTCGTGCGGAAGGTGCTCTCCGACCTGACAGGCCTGCAGCGGGCGGTCGGCTTCCGGGTGCCGAACGGAAAGCTGAGCTGTGTCACCGGCATCGGATCATTCGCCTGGGGACGCTTGTTCGCCGGGCCGCGTCCGTCGGAGTTGCACCCCTTCCGAGAGCTGACCGGCGCCGCACACCGCGCGGTATCGACGCCCGGGGATCTGCTCTTCCACATCCGGGCCGCACATCTGGACCTCTGTTTCGGGCTGGCCGCCGAGATCATGGAACGTCTCCGTGGTGCCGTCACGGTGCGCGACGAGGTGCACGGATTCAAGTACTTCGATGTGCGTGACCTGCTCGGTTTCGTCGACGGGACCGAGAACCCGGTGGGGCGGGAGGCGAGTGCCGCGGTCCTGATCGGCGACGAGGACCCGCAGTTCGTGGGAGGAAGTTATGTGATCGTGCAGAAGTACCTCCACGATCTGCAGGCGTGGAACGCACTTCCGGTAGAGGCGCAGGAGATGGTGATCGGGCGTAGAAAGCTGTCCGACATCGAGCTGGATGACGAGATCAAGCCGGCCGATTCCCATGTCGCCTTGACCACGGTCGTTGATCCCGATGGCGCGAAGCGGCAGATCCTGCGCGACAACATGCCCTTCGGCCGAGTCGGGCAGGGCGAGTTCGGCACGTACTTCATCGGGTACGCCCGCACCCCGGCAGTAACGGAGACCATGCTGGAACGCATGTTCCTGGGCGACTCGCCGGCGTCTCATGACCGGATCCTGGACTTCTCCACTGCGGTCACCGGATCGCTGTTCTTCGTGCCGACCACTGATTTCCTCGACAACCTTCCCGACCCGCCTGGTGCCGGCGCGGAGTCCGAGGCAGACACGGCGTCCGATGTCCGGGCCCGGCCCCTGGACGTTTCCCTGGGGATCGGCGATATGAAGGGGAGCACTGCCGATGAACAATTTGCACCGTGAGCTGGCGCCCATCTCTTCTGCTGCCTGGGCCGACTTGGAAGAAGAGGCGCGACGCACGTTCAAGCGCCATGTGGCGGCTCGCCGGATCGTCGACGTCCCCGAGCCGGGCGGTTTGGAACTGTCCGCGGTCGGCACCGGGCATCTGGACGCTGTGGACGCTGCGGCCGAGGGGGTCATTGCCCACACGCGCCGTTCGCAGCCGATCGTGGAGCTGCGCGTCGCCTTCACCGTTGATCGTCAGCAGATCGACGACGTGGCACGCGGGGCCAAGGACGCGGATTGGCAGCCGGTGAAGGACGCTGCCCGGCAGATCGCCTTCGCCGAAGACCGCGTGGTGTTCGAAGGCTATGCGGCCGCGGGCATCGCAGGTCTTCGTGAGAGCTCGTCGAACCGGCCCCTGACCGTGCCGGCAGAGGTACGCGACTACCCGGACGCCATCAGCCAGGCCGTGACCGCACTGCGTCTGGCGGGTGTCGGAGGCGCGTACACACTGGCGCTCAGCGCCGAGATGTACACCGCCGTCAGCGAGACCTCCGATTACGGTTACCCGATCATCAAACACATAGCCGGGCTGCTGGACGGCGACATCGTCTGGGCGCCTGCCATCAACGGGGCGTTTCTGCTGTCGACGCGGGGCGGCGACTTCGACCTGCGCATCGGCCAGGACGTGTCCATCGGCTACCTGTCGCACGACGACAGCAGCATACGGCTGTACTTCCAGGAGACGCTGACATTCCTGGTGTACACCAGTGAGGCCGTGGTGGCCCTGGAGACGGAATCACCGTGGCCCGCAACGTGACGACCGGAGATGAAGAGCGTGAAGGCCGGAGTTGTGGGGGTCGGCGCGGTCGCATCCGCTATGGTGCTGTCCTTGGTCGAACGGGGCGGACCTGCCGGGAGATCGATGGTCGACCGCAACACCGCCCGTGAGGGCGTCGCGGCCTGCATGCGCTACGCAGGGCCGCTGGCGCCCACAGTGGACGTGCGGCCTGCGAACGTCGAAGCCGCGTGGCACGCCCGGGCTGTCACTTCGGCGAGGTCGAGCGGATCAAGAGCACTCCGAGCTGTGCCAGGCCCTCAGCATTGTCTCTCTGAGTCTGAGACCGCGTTTGAGATCTCAGCGGTAGCAGGGTTCAGGTCAGTAGCCGGATGCCGGGAGGCTGGGCGTCGGTAGCGAGCGGGGCCGCCCGGTGAGCATAGACCTCCCTTACTGGGCGGACCATATTGCTCTGAATACTGTAGGACCCCGCCTCCTGCGACTGGGGCAGCGGTATCCCATATACAGACGGACCCACGGGGCAGGTGTCCGCGCAGTGGCTGGTCGGTCCCGCCTGGTGTCGTGCAACGGTGCCCACCAGTAGTCGACCACGGACCGGAGTATCAACCGGTCCTGCCCGCTGGTGACGTCGAAGCCGGCGATGCGGGCCGCGGCGGGGTGCCCCGCTCTCCCGTCTCCTGTGCATGCCGCCTGTCCCTCGCCGTACTCAAAGTGAGTGATGCGGCCGGTGCGCCCGCAGATGAAGCAGTCCAGGCTCAGTTCGAGCTCCTGTTGCCGCGAAGCGGTCAACGACCGTACAGCACTGAGGCACGGCAGATCTCAAACGCGGTCTGAGGAATACCACCTTGCTGTCGTCTGCTCGTAGCCCAGCGGCAGGCTCGGCAACATCTCTCAGTTCGTTTGTGGTCCCAGAGTGGCAGAACCGGGCCGATAGGCCCACCACGTGAGAAGAGACGGAATATCATGCCGAACCGCCTGACCCGCCGCACTGTGACCCGTGCAGCCACTGCACTGGCTGTCGGGTCCTGTGCCCTTGCCGTCGTTGTGCCGATGGCGGCCGCTGACCCCCTGCCCGAGCCCGTCGTGTCGGAGCAGGGCACGGAGCACACCCATGGGCCGCGCGGTTTTGACCTGCAGGCGCACCGAGGAGGCCTGGGGCTGGTGGTGGAGAGCACCCCGGCCTCTTTCGCCAACGGCCTGGAAACCGGCGTGAGCACGCTCGAGCTGGATGTACAGATCACCGAGGACCGTCAGGCGGTCGTCACCCACGACCGGAGGATTTCCGGCACGAAGTGCAAGGACACGGGTCCCGTCACGCCTGGCGATCCGGAGTACCCCTATGTCGGCAAGTACGTCGTCAACCTCTCCCTGGCTCAGGTTCGCACCCTCGACTGCGGCTCCTCGACCCTGCCCCAGTATCCCGGGCAGCGCCCGAGTCCTGGTGCCCGGATGCCTTTGCTTACCGAGGTCTTCGACATCGTCAAGAAGTACAAGGCGAAGAAGGTGTGGATGAACATCGAGACCAAGGTTGAGGCGGGCGCCCCGCACGAGACCGCGCCTAGGGAGGAATTTGTCAAGATCGTCGCACGTCAGGTGCGCGAATCGGGTCTCTCGGAGCAGGTGTCCATCCAGAGCTTCGACTGGGGCGCGCTGATGCGGATGCGCCAGGTCGCCCCCGAGCTGCCGATCGTGGCGCTGACCAATGGTCAGCAGTTCCTGCAGGTGGGCATGGAAGGCGCTTCACCATGGCTGGGTGGCATCGACATCGACGATTTCGGCGGAGATCTGGTCGCGGCGGTCAAGTCCTTCGACGCCGACGCGATTTCGCCGGTGCACGGCAACCCGCAGAACGGCACGGTCACCGACCCGGCATACGTCCCCTACACCACCCAGAAGTTGGTGGATGACGCCCACAAGGCCGGTATGAGGGTCATCCCCTGGACGGTGAATGACAAGCCCACCATGCACAAGCTGATCGATGACGGCGTGGACGGCATCATCACCGACTACCCGGACCGGCTCCGCGAGGTTCTGGCGGAGCGCGGCTTCAAGCTGCCCAAGCAGTACACCCTCAAGGGCCACCACTGAGCCATATGCGTTCCCGGTTCCGGGCTTCCCGGAACCGGGAAGGCGTCCCAAGCGCTCGCGCAGTGACTTGCTTCCACCACAGCCGATGTATGTCGGGGGTGCCCAGCTGCGCCGCCTGTGCCGAATCAGTTCCCTCCGCCACTTCCGGGTCCTATGACCGAACCATCCGATAAACCGCGATGTTATTGAGCGACAGCGCCCTGGCTTACGCTCCCGTTCACATTGGGGTGAAGATCAGGCCACTTCGGCTTCGTAGCGTGGATGCGCCCCGACCGCGGCAACCCGTGGTCCATCTTGGCTGGAGGCCATCCGTGCGTCCCGACCCCGCCGCTTCACCCTCGATCTCCGAGCTGGCCCAGCGCCGCCTGTCCCGCAGGACGGTGCTGGCCGGCGGGCTCGTCACCGCCGCCGCATCGTTCTTCGGCGCCGCGACCCCGCCCGAGGCAGCGGCCGCCGCCGAGGCGGGAGCCGCGACGGGCGGTGCCGGCAGGCGGCGGCGGCTGCTCGGGTTCCCGGCGACCCCGCCGAGTGTCGCCGACACAGTCGCGCTGCCGCCCGGATATCGGCACCAGGTCCTCTTCCCCTGGGGCCACCCGATCGTGCCGTCCGGGCCCGCGTTCGCCGAGGACGCCAGCAACAGCGCAGCGGAGCAGGCCGGACAGGCGGGTGATCAGCACGACGGCATGTGGTTCTTTCCGCTCAAGGGTGGGCGCTCCGGTCTGCTCTGCGTGAACCACGAGTGCACGACCGAGCAGTTGCTGCACACCGACGGACGAGCCAACTGGTCGCCGGAGAAGACCGCCAAGTCGCTGGCCGCGCACGGCGTGTCGGTCATCGAGATCGAGCAGGGCCGCGACGGCCGGTGGCACCTCGAGGAGTCGGAGTTCGCCCGCCGGGTGACCATGACCACGCCTGCCGAGATCACCGGTCCCGCGGCGGGACATCCGCTGCTGCGCACCAGCGCGGACCCCGACGGCGTCCGGGTGCTGGGCACCCTGAACAACTGCGCCAGCGGGCCGACCCTCTGGGACACGTATCTGACGTGCGAGGAGACGATCAACAAGTACTTCTTCTTCGGCGAGGAACCGCCGCCGGCCGGTTCGGTCGAGGATCGCTACGGCATAGGATCGGAGAATCCGTACCCGTGGTACACCACGGATGCCCGATTCGACATGAGGGCGGAGCCGAATGAATACAACCGGTTCGGCTGGGTGGTGGAGATCGACCCCTTCGACCCCTCGTCGACGCCCAAGAAGCGGACCGCCCTGGGGCGCATGGAGCACGAGAACGCCGTTGTCGTGCGCGGCAGGCGCGGCGAGGCCGTCGTCTACATGGGCGACGACACACAGTTCGACTACTTCTACAAGTTCGTGGGCGCAGAACCGATCAAGAAGGCGCGCAAGCGCGGGCGAAGTCCCCTCGACGAAGGCACCCTGTACGTCGCCCGGTTCGAGGAGGACGGCTCCGGCAGGTGGCTGCCGCTGGTGCACGGCGTGCCGGGCCTGACCGAGGCCGACGGGTTCGCCGACCAGGCTGAGGTGCTGATCCGAACGCGCCTCGCCGCCGACGCGGTGGGAGCGACTCCGATGGACCGTCCGGAGTGGTGCACCGTACAGCCCGGCACCGGCGCGGTGTTCTTCACCTGCACGAACAACACGGCCCGAACCGAGTCGGTGAACGCGGCCAACCCCCGGCTGAACAACCGCTTCGGGCACATCATGAAAATCGACGAGAACGGCAACCCCAGCGCTGAGAAGTTCGGCTGGGACATCTTCCTGCTCGCCGGAGACCAGGCCAGTGGCGCCACCGTTCCCCCGGATCAGGCATTCGGCTCGCCCGACGGCCTCTGGTTCGACGCCCAGGGACGGCTGTGGATCCAGACCGACGGCACCCAGCCAACCGTCGACGGCGCCCCGCAGAACAACCAGATGCTGGCGGCCGACCCCGACACCGGCGACATCCGGCGGTTCCTGGTCGGCCCGCCGCGCTGCGAGATCACCGGCATCACCTCCACGCCGGACGGCCGGTCGCTGTTCGTGAACATCCAGCACCCCGGTGACTCCGGCACGCCAGACAACCCTCGGGCGAGTTCCAATTGGCCCGACTTCAGCGCCACCGGTCGCCCACGGTCGGCCACGATCGTCATCACCCGAGAAGACGGTGGCGTGGTGGGCGACCGCTGACCCCGCCCGCCGGCGCAGGATTTCGACGCCGGCGCCGGTCTGTAGTCCCCGGACCGGCGCTGAACGATCCGGCCCGCGCACATGACGACGAACGATGAGGCCCGACGGCATCGAGGCCGAGTGGCGGAGGCTGCTCTCGTCGGTCCGGGTGACGTCCGATACATCGGTCCCGGAAGGGGTGGCGGCTTCCTCTTGGCCGGCCCGTCACGACAGAGTCCGTCGGCGCCCCGGTAACCGCAAGTGCGGTGACCGTGGAACGGAGCGGCGCTGCCCGCCTCGCTTCGAGATCACCGGCAGGGGTGTCTGCGTGCCGCCGGGGCCGTCGACGTTACGCAGACCTGCCACCCGCAGACGGTCCGGCGTTGCGCCGGACCAGATGGCGGTCGGGCCTCTCATCAGCGGTCAAACGGTGCTCCGAGCCCGGTGACACCACCCCCCAGGTCATTCCTTCGACAGGGGGCAACAGTCATGCCGGGCCCGGAGGCCAGGAGCCCCGTTTGAGGGCCACGAAGAAAGTGCGGGCTGGGCCGGGCTATTTGGCACGCGCGGACGACGGTCGGCGTGCTCGTTGGCCAACCGCCATAGGGGGAAGGGGATTCAGGCCTACAGGTTCAAACCACCGTCACGGGTTTCTGACCGCTGCCGTGCATGTGCCCGCATCTGAGGGTCGAAACTGACGAATCGCAGACTCGTAGAGCGCAAACCTTTTGGATCAGCGATTAATGTGCCGTTCAACATCTAGGCATGGCAGGTGCATGACGTCACTCTGGAGCGGTCTCGTAAGCCCCACGAGGAGCACGGCCCCTTCCTCCCACGGAGGTTACGCATGCGTCGCCGCTTCGCCGTTCCGTTCGCCGCTGCCGCTCTCTCGCTCCCGCTCGCCCTGATCCCCGCCGTATCCGCTTCGGCTGCCCCTTCGGACAAGCCGCAGGTCCTCAGCTCCTGGACCCAGACAAGCGCCTCCAGCTACAACGCCTGGAACGCCGCGCGCAGCAACCAAGGCGCCTGGGCCGGGTATGGCTTCGACTGGTCGACGGACTACTGCAGTACCTCTCCGGACAACCCGTTCGGCTTCCCCTTCCAAACGGCCTGCGCCCGCCACGACTTCGGCTACCGCAACTACAAAGCGGCCGGCACGTTCTCCGCCAACAAGTCCCGCCTCGACTCTGCGTTCTACGAGGACCTCAAGCGCGTATGTGCCGCCTACTCCGGCGCAACGCGGACTTCGTGCAACAGCACGGCATGGACGTACTACCACGCCGTGGACATCTTCGGCATCGCACCGGCCAAGGCGAACTCCCACAAGCTGCCCCAAGCCGCCTGACAGTCGCCAACCCTTCGGGCCCGGGGCGCGCATTCGCGGTCCGGGCCCGCATGCGTCCACGCTCGCGTTCTGGCAGCTTGCTGCGCGGCCGTGGAGGATGTCGCAGAGCAGTTGACGCGGCTCCACGGCGCTTACGTGCACAAACCACAGCAGAGTTGGGGGCGGGCACGGTTGTAAATGGCCCGGGCAACCCGCGGGGTGCGGATGGCCTCCAGCGATACCGTCGCGAGCCTTTGGTACGGGAGGAGCTCACCGACCTTCATCTTTGGCTGCCTGGTCCGCCGGGGCAATCCTCATCCGCGCCCCCTCGTTGGGGTTCTCGCCTTCCGTCGTCCGGAGTGTCAGCCAAGCCACCAGCTCCGGCCACGGCTGATTGGCCCAGGGCGAAGGTGAAGCGGCCTCACTCATCACTCTCCCGTTGCACACGCGAGTCCCGTCGGCAGACCGAGAAACGGGGGAGGCACGCCTCCGCGGGCACTGATCGCATGCCGCCCCCAGCAGGGCCATTCATAGCCCGGCGGTGTCCCGTGGCCGCGCATTCATCCCACCGGGGGCAAGGTCAGGTTGAACCGCCCGGGCTGCCACGGCGACCCGTACGCTCAGCGCCTCCCACGGCCGGGGGCTGGAGGGTTCACCGCTATTCGGGGCGCATCTGTGCGTCGTGCGACCGTCCCGGGGCGCAGGGCGCCAGGCAGTCGGCGTCCGCGAGACGCGGTGCCGGCCCTGATGGAGCCCGACCGGTTCTTCGGCCGGTCACGGCCGCCCATCGAAGTGCAGTCGGGTCCGCGGACGGCATGCCCGGCGCAGTGAGGGCATGGCGGTCATCCGTCGTGCCTCGACCACACTGGGCAGATCGGTAAGTATTGTCGCGATATGGACCAAGTATCCGGTGGGCGCGTCAGTGTGCAGACCTTCGGCCTGAACGAGGTGCTGCAGGCGATGAGCCGTGACCTCCATACCACGCAGATCACCGCAGCAGGCGGCGGCAACGTCCAGCTCCAGGTCACTGAGGCGACCATCGAACTCTCAGTGGCCGTGGAACAGGGCGGCCCGGACTTCGACGGCGTGAGTGTCAAGGTGCTGGGACTGGGCGTGCCGGACCAACCGGGCTGTGCAGTTCACCGCATCCAGCTCAAGCTCACCACCGCGCCGAGCGGAGCCCGGGCAGTGTCAGCTCCCGGAGAATCTGGCACGGAGGAGGCCGGTCGAACCGGCCGGGCTCCCGCCGCGGCCGGCAAAGCCCCGGTCCGGAGCACCGCCGCCGCCGAGAAGAACACGGCGATCGTACGGAAGACCACGGCCAAGAAGACACCGGCGAAGAAGACCACGGCCAAGAAGACACCGGCGAAGAAGACGGCCCGAAGCCGGGGCTGAACCACCGGCGCTACGCCGACCGCTACGCCGCCGCGCTCCTTGGCGTTGAACGGCCGACCAGGTCGTCAGCGCACCCGGCCCTCGATCCGGGGTGGGCCGAACGGTCTCAGTCCTGCTCGCTCGGGCGGCCGTGCGGGTATGGGTGGGGGCGTGTCATGGGCCGGGGTGCGTACCCGGCTGGCACGGTGAACAGGCCCCCGAACACGGCACGACTGGAAGGGACTGTCCGGGATGGGACATGGCGGGAATGTGATCGAGGAGCTCATGGCGGATCACCGTGAGGTGGATGCGCTGTTCGGCGAGATCGAGACACAGCCAGTGGGTGATCAGCGGCGTCGGGAACTGGCGGACGAGCTGACGATGGAGCTGGTACAGCACGCGGTCGCCGAGGAGCAGTATCTGTATCCGGCGGTGCGTGAGTACGTCGATGGCGGTGACGCGCTGGCGGACAAGGAGATCGCCGACCACGCCAAGGTGGAGCGGCTACTGAAGGACCTTGAAGGCCTCGACGCGGACGACGCGCAGTTCGACGACCGGGTGGCGAGGCTGAAGTTCGAAGTCACCGACCATGTCCGTGACGAGGAAGACCGGCTGTTTCCCATGCTCGCCGACGCCTGCACGCCGCAGACGCTGGAGCAGCTGGGCGACAAGGTCCGCCGGGCAAAGCAGTTGGCCCCGACCCGCCCGCACCCCGCGGCGCCCGACACCCCGCCACTCAACAAGATCCTGGCGCCCGGCGCCGGGCTGGTCGACCGGGCACGCGACCTGCTCACCGGCCGCGGCCGCAAGGACTGAACCGCTCCACCGCCTCGCCACAGGCCTGGCGGCGCCCCCGAACCGATCGTGAAGGCAGAAAGTTATGACCACGGCACGAGACATCATGACACCCGGCGCGGAATGCATTGGCGCCGATGAACCGGTACTGCGCGCGGCGCAGAAGATGACCGAGATCGGCGTCGGCGCGCTGCCGATCTGCGGCACCGACGACCGGCTCAAGGGCGTGCTGACCGACCGGGACATCGTGGTGAAGGTCTTGGGGGCGGGCAAGGACCCTGCGCAGACCACGGCGGGGGAGTTGGCGCAGGGCGAGGCGGTGACGATCGGCGCCGACGACGACGCGCAAGAGATCCTGCGCACGATGAGCGAGCACAAGGTGCGCCGGCTGCCGGTTATCGACGGGCACCGCCTGGTCGGCATGGTGGCCCTGGCCGACGTGGCCCGCGCGCTGCCGGACTCGCAGGTCGGGGACCTCCTCGAGGCCTTGTCCACCGACTGACCAGCCCCGGTGCCGCGCCGGGGCACGAGGCCAATGACCGGGCCCATGGTGGACACAACAAGGTGGCGCAGATGGTGATGCTCTTGCCTTGCGGGCTCCCGGCCTTGACGGTGATGGTCCGGGCGTGCGCTTCTCGGCCCGGGGGATGGCGGGACCGAGCAGGCCCTTGGCCACGTCGGCGCAGCCCTCGTGGATGCCGTCGACCAGGGTCTCGGCGTCGATCGCCGCGCGGGCGGCGGCACGGAGGGAGGGGGTCGGTGAAGACTCCGCGCCCGGTGTTGAGGTACAGGGCGTTGGTGCGCGGCATCGGGGCTTCGGTGATCTGGTCCTCGTCCAGCTGGGACGCCTGCCAGACCGGGACGGACTCGACGATGTCGGCCTCGCCGCTGTGCAGGGCGGCGGCGCGTGCGGTGCCGCCCGGCACGACCCTGGCGTCGATGCCCGCGGCCTGGGTCTGCCGCCCCAGTAGTCCTCGTGCCGCGATTTGGTGAGCGAGCGCACCACGTCCTCGGCGGTGACTTCGGTCCCGTCGTGAAAGGTGACGCCGTCACGGATGGCGAAGGCCCACGACCTGGCGCCGGTCTGCTGCCACTTCTGCGCGAGGGCGGGCTGCGGGTCGCCGTCCACGTCCAGCACGACCAAGACTCGGCGGTCCTCCAGCGAGAGAGCTTGAAGGCGTCGTCGCTGAGTCGGGAGAGCCCTGAGCGGGGCGACCGCATCATCACCACCCTGATCCGCTGGTCGCCTGCGGCGGACCTGCTGGGCTCGCAGGCGGTAAACAGCCGGTGAGAACGAGCTCGGAGGCGACCGTCACTGCAGCAGTCGACAAGCCGCCGCTCCGTTGGCGGCCAGGAGATGAGTCATGCCGGACCTGAGCGTATCGTGGCAGGCGGTGGATCGGGCCGCAGCCTCCGGCGGGTTGGGCGGCCTCATCCGGCTGGGCCCTGCCTGCTTTGCTGCGGCTGAAAGACTCGCCCGCTTCCAGCCGCTTCGGCCATTCACGCGGAAGGATCAGCAATGAGCACGGTCACCACCAATGACGGTACGAATATTTTTTATAAGGATTGGGGTCCGCGCGACGGTCAGCCGATCGTCTTCCACCATGGCTGGCCGCTCAGCGCCGATGACTGGGACAACCAGATGTTGTTCTTCCTTGCGCATGGCTATCGGGTGATCGCCCACGATCGACGTGGCCACGGGCGCTCCACTCAGACCGCGACCGGTCATGAGATGGACACCTATGCCGCCGATGTGGCGGCGCTGACCGACGCGCTAGAGCTGCAAGGGGCCTTCCATATCGGGCACTCGACCGGCGGTGGTGAGGTCGCGCGCTATGTTGCGCGCGCCAAGCCGGGACGTGTCGGGAAGGCGGTGCTCGTCAGCGCGGTGCCGCCGATCATGGTCAAGTCGGCCACCAATCCCGGCGGCCTGCCGATCGAAGTCTTCGACGAACTGCGCACGGCCCTCGCCGCCAATCGCTCGCAGTTCTACATCGACGTACCGACGGGTCCGTTCTACGGCTTCAACCGGCCCGGCGCGAAAGTGTCGCAGGGGCTGATCGACAACTGGTGGCGGCAGGGGATGATGGGTGCGGCCAACGCCCACTACGAATGCATCAAGGCGTTCTCAGAGACCGACTTCAATGAGGACCTCAAAAAGATCGGCGTCCCGGTCCTCGTCGCCCACGGCACCGACGATCAGATCGTGCCGTATCCGGATTCAGCGCCGTTGTCGGCCAAGCTCCTGAAGCGCGGCACCCTGAAGAGCTACGAGGGGCTTCCCCACGGCATGTTGTCGACCCATCCAGATATCGTCAATCCCGACATCCTGGCGTTCTTGAAGGCATAGAGCTCGTAACAGGATCATGGCCGATGCTTCTTGAGTCGTCGCCAGCAGATGAGGTTGCAGCCAGGGAGACGAACGCATCGTGCAGGTCGGTGCGGCGTTCCCAGCGGACGGCGTGGCTTTTGATGTAGTGGAGCGGGGCGAAGGTCTGCTCGACGACGTAGCGGAGCTTGCCCAGCCCGTGGATTCGACGCCAAGTCAGAAGCACTGGTTCCGGTACTTGTTGGCTCCGGGTGAAGGTGAGTATGAGTACTCATGTGCGCAGTGATCAGCGTCCTGCATGATGCGCGCATGCGATCAATATCCCTCCCGAAGCCTGCGCTGGTGGTCGCGCTCGGCTGCATGGTCCTGTCTGGCTGCGGCACTCAGAACGCCACCACCGATCAGACCCCCGCAGGCAGCGCCGTCTCGGCGACACCCGCGCTGGATGCTCCGCCGAGCGACAACGATCCGGAGATGCGGTTCCTTGCGTTGATGACCCGCATCACGCAGAGCTGTGCTCCGGACGCCCCGAACGGCAGCGGCAGCGGTGGCGTGCCCAAGCCCGAGGACCTGCCGGGTTGGGAGGGTACGCCCACACCGAGGTACGGGCCGGGCGAGGCCCCGCCGGGTGTTCCGAACGCCGAGGGAGATATACCGGTTCCCCTGGATGATCCCGCGCCGTCGAAGCCGACCCCTGACTCCACCGGGCCCAAGCCGGTCAAGGAGGTGCCGCTGACCGGTACCGAGAAGTGCAGCGGCAGCGAACACGCAAAGCGCGTCAGCGAGGCGTTCAAGAACACGAAGACGACCAGCTACCAGGCGATGCACAAGAAGCTGACGGGTCTGGACTACCCGGCGTCGCGGATTCACCAGATGCCGAACCATGCGGGCGCGCCCCGGGCAAGGCTCGACTTGCGCATGATGGGCAGCCACTTGGCTTTGGAGGTCACCGGCACCAGCGGCGACGTGATCGTCGAAGCGTTCGGGGCTTCTGAGACGGAGGACGTGAAGGTGACCGATGTGAAGCGGAAGCCGAAGCTGGACGCGCCCACGTCCTGACCGAATCGCACGGGACGTGCGCTGATGCGGTGGCGGTCGGCATACAAGTGAACGGGAATGAATGTGCTCGGCGAGGTACAGATAAACGGGCTTGTCGCAGATCTTGTGATGCCGGCCGTGCTGTTGGGTGGGTCTTTGGCGGAGCACGCGTGACTTTGGTTCAGGCCCTTGGGCGGAGCGTGAGTTGGCGTGCCTCAACAGCCTTCTCACGGACGTAGGGATCAGGGTCTGATGCAAGCTGGTCGAGGATGTCCAGGATGGCTGGCTCGATGCCGGAGTCGGTTGTAGGAAAGCGGGCCAGGACGATGGCCACCCAGGCACGGATTGTGGGGGTGTCGTCGTCCGCGAGGCGGCCGATGGCCGGCAGGGTCGCAGGATTGCGGATGTAGCCGAGGGAGTCGAGGGCGGACACCCGCACCTGCGTGGAGAGGTCACCGAGCAGGGTGACCAGTATTTCGAGGGCCGACTGGATGGTGCGATGGCTGGCGAGCGTGGCGGCGGCTGCGGTGCGGATCCCCTCGTCCGTGTCGCCAGCGGCTCGGGCCAGCAGGGCGATGTCTGCGGGATCGGGCACGTAGCCGAGGTAGTGGATCGCCACCCGCCTCAGATCCTGGTCGGGAGCATCCGCCCATGGCACAAGGACGCCCCGTGCGGCCGCCGGGTCCTCCGTGGCGAAGGTGTGGAGCGTCGTTGAGAGGGAGTCCTGGTCGTCACCCAGATCTCGGGAGTAGGCCTGCAGCAGGTCGGGCATAGCCGTGCGGCCGGCTGTCTCGGCCAAGATCCCAGCGAGCACGGAACGGGCATACCAGTTCCCGGCTTCCACAGCATTCGCCAGGTGTGCCCTCAGATGCGGGATGAGATCCGGATCCCGGGTGTTGAGGAGTTCCCTTTCTACCTCGGCCCAGGCATCGACGTCGCAGTCCGGGTCGGCCAGGGCGGCCGCGAGTGCGTCGAGGTGTGCGGTGACGACGGAGCGCACTATTTGGGGCGTCGCTTCGATCTCAGGGTCCACCCGTCGAAGCATCGCAGGGCCACTGATGTGACGGTCAGCCGCCCTCCATAAGAGCTCCCGCCGTCCCAAGATCAGCGACAGAGCCGATGAACGTGCTCAGCCATGGACCTGTTGAGGCAGCACACGGTGCGGCAGTGGCTGACGCCATTCGCCCAGCAGCTCGACAAGGATCTGGCGGGCCAGAGTCCGGACCTCGCCCCAGGCCAATTCGGCACCGTCTCGAAGTCGAGCACTTGCCTTCCGGCGGCGATCCGAAGCCGATCTGGCTGTGGTGGTCACGCGTGCACGATGACGGTGCCGGCGATGATGGGCAGTTCACCGTCGTGGCCGAGCCAGGCGGCCCTGCGGGTCCGCCGCGGGTGGAGATGGTCCCTTGCCTGCACTGTCGCCTTCCCGTGGCGGCGGGTGTCGGTGACGGTCACTGCCTGCTCGGTGCCCCAGGTTGTGGGGTCGCCGAAGACGACTCGCCGCCGTGCTTGGGCGGCGCCCGCCCTTGGGGTCGTAGACGCAGGGCGGGGCCGGCCCCACGCATCACCCGGTCCGAGCGGGTCCGGCCGAGCACTTCGACGGGCAGATCGCCCAGGAAGTGGGCGATGCGGGGCGCGTCGTATCCGGCGTCCAGCACGATCAAAATGTGTGGTCGCCCGGAGCCCACTGGCCGGAGGCGATCAGGCGCTCGACAACTTCGCGGACCTGGGCGATGGTGACGGCAGCTACGTCCGCGCCCGGCCGAGGCGCACAGCGTCCAGGTCCGCGTCCACCAAGACGTGGGGCGGACCGCTCTGCCTGCTGACCGCCAAGCGATCCCAGGCCGAACTCGCAGAGGTGCGAGCAGAATTGGAGAAGCGGGTCAAGGCCGGGAACTCCGGCTACATGGGCGTGGGCGCGGACCCCGTGAACAACCGCGTACGGCTGTACGTCACCGCCCCGAGCGACCACATGCAAAGGGACCTCGACCGGAGTTACGGCAAAGGCGTGGTCGGACTCAAGACGTGGCTGCAGGCCAAGGCCTTGTCGCCTGACGCAGACCCCCGGCGGCCCTGACGTCACCAACGAAAGCGGTGGCCTCCCTTGGCGGTGCTCCTTGACGACTCGCCACTCACCGCGACGAAGGGTTGGCGTTCGACACGATGTGCTTGGCTTTGTTCACGCGTTTCGGCAGCAGATGTTCAGCTCGACGGGAGGCATCCGATTCGGGCCGGGGTCGATGTTCCCAACGGCCTTTCCTGTACGGCCTCCCGCCGGGGCCGGTGGCCGGCCCCTTTGCCGGAGGAGTGCCCCGCTTGGTCCGGATTTCCCGGCGGGTCCGTTCCATTCCCGGGGCGGCGGGGTCTGAGGAAGCCGTCAACGCAAGGGCTATTCCGGCTCGGCCTCGCTGTCGATGGCAGAATCGGCAAGCAGCAGCCGTGCCTGCTCGACAGTGGCGGCGATGGTGAAGATCTCCTCCGCGCCGAGCAGCGTCAGCAGCGACTGAAGCCGGTCCGGGACGCCTGCCAGCGCCAGTACGCCGCCAGCGTCTTGTGTAGCCTGCCGGGCCACGAGCAGTGCGTTGAACCCGCACGAGTCACAGAACGCCACACCTGCGCAGTCCACCACGACCCGCCGGTACCCGGCGTCAATCAGCTCACCGACCGCCCGTGCCAGTAGCGCCTCGCCGTCCATGTCCAGTTCACCGGCCAGTGACAGCACCGCGTCCCGCTCCACCACCGCCGGTGTAATCACCAGCCTCTCCACCGGCACCCACTGCTCCTCATCCTCGGCACACTCTTGAGGTTTGCTGTCCCTATTCGAAACGCCGCCCGGATCCTCCCCGGCCTGCGGGCACATCATGTCAGCGCAGGGCGGTGAGGAGTTTCATTCCGCATGGATGGCTTTCCCGGGCTTGCCAGAACGCTGAGCAATACCCGTAGGCGCCATGCGGGTAGGGGCTGGCTGCTTGCAACTGGGCCCCTTGCCACACCGGCTGGCTGGTTGTAACCGTCAGGCCCTGCAACTCGCCGGCGAAGGCAGTCCGCACGCGGGGACTCACGTTCACCGCTGCCGGAGGGCGGCCTCGCACGCCTGCTGCGGCATGCGGATGGCCGCACCCAACGCCCGCGGTCGAGAGGCAGGAGGCCGGTGTCGTTGCAAGTTCACACGCGTCACTCAGGGGTGACCGCGTGATCCACAGTAGGTGGTTTTTCTCTTGCCAGTCAGGGGCAGGCGTCTGCGTCTGCGCCGACGGTTCAGCAGTCTTCTGTATCTCCCGGCACGGCCGACCCAGGTTCGGAAGCGCCCTCGGCTTAGACCGACCGGCAATAGGCGGTCGCTGTGGGTTCGGGAGATGGGCTGGATACAGTGCGGGCACGGGTCCCCGTGATCATGGAGTTCTCTACGCTCAGTGATCACGAAGGACGGCCGTGCCCGCGCTGCCGTCTTGCCTGCTTGAACCCCTCTGGGACAGTTCGCCGTACTCCTGCCCGCCCGGGGGAAAGTGGGCCCGGTCGGCCTGTCGGCCGCCGGGATCGCCGACCGGACGGTCTTCGAGCACATCGTGCTCGCGCTGGTCCACGGCTCCGGATACGAGCGCATCTCCACTCCCGGATGTTCTGACCGTACGATCCGACGACGTGTCAAAGAGTGGGCTGAACTGGGTATATCCGAAAAGGTGCACGCCCTCGCGCTTGAGGCGTACGACCGGATGATCGGCCTCGGGCTGTGAGAGATCTCAGTGGACGGCTGCATCACCAAGGCCCCGTCCGGGGGCGAGAAGGCAGGGCGCTCTGACGGCTGCGGAGCGGCCGGTGGAGCGGGGCCGCTGAGCAGCAGGGCCGCAACCCGCACAGGCCGATGCCCGGCCCGGTGTCAGGCTTCGTCCCGGGCGATGCCGTAGCGGTCGTACAGGCGGTGATCCTCCTCCTCGGGCAGTTGGCCGCCGGTGTCGACGTCGACGGTGGGGGCGTCCTTGATCGTGTCGTCCGCCTCACCGCATAGCACCGTCTTTGGAAAGCCTCCGCAACGGCCGGGAGATTGTCGATTCAGTTTTGGCGGGCTCTGCGCAGGGGACGCCTCGATGCTCTGGCCGAGCCGCGTACCACCATGTCCGTTAGGATGCAATTTGAGGTTTTGTTTAGATATTCGAGGTGTTTGAGCAGATTATGCCTCTGGATCGAGACGGCGATGGAGCGAGGCCCCGTAAGCACACGCGTCGCGGGGCGGAGGAGCCTGGCGTCCGCAGCCGAGGTGAGAGCCCGCGCCGCAGCCAGCGGTTTTCGGCGTCGCGAGCCATGCTTTCGGCGATGCAGCAGTTGGAAGGCTTGCTGGGAAGGGCGCCGGAATCTGTCTCAGCGGTTAGGCCCACCGATGACGGATGGGAGGCCCAGGTGGAGGTGCTGGAGATCGAGCGTATTCCTGAGACGACCAGCGTGATGGCCAGCTACCGGGTGACGCTCGACGCTGACGGTGAGCTGATGGCGTACGAGCGGATCCGCCGGTACACACGCGCCCAGATTGACCGGCGTGCCTGAGGGCTCTGCCCGGGCTGTGTACCCGTAGAAGTGAACACAGCCGGATCGGGGCCGCACCGGCAGTGGCCCACGAAAGGAGGCACCATGACGGTGGTGCCGCAAAGCGGTGGAGGCAGCGCTGTCCAGGGCGGTGGCTCGGGATCGCTGTACGACGTCCTGGAACTGGTCCTGGACCGCGGGCTCGTCATCGACGTCTTCGCCCGCGTGTCGCTGGTGGGCATTGAGATCCTGAAGATCGACGCCCGCGTGGTGGTGGCTAGCGTCGATACCTATCTGCGCTTCGCCGAGGCCTGCAACAGGCTCGATCTCGAGACGGGGCGCAAAGCACCGGCACAGCTGCCCGACCTCGTCGGCGAGGTCACCGAAGGCGGAGCCAAGGGCAAGAGTAAGGGCGCGCTCACCGGCGCGGTGGAGGCGGTCGCAGACTCGTTCCACCAGGACCGGGAGGACCGAGACGAAGAGCGCGAGCCGGTAGAGGAGCGGAAGAGGTCACGGCCGGCGCGCCGCCCTCCTCGGCACCGGGAAGAGTGAGTCATGGCCGTCTACGTCTACGCGATCACCGCTGCGACCCATCCCCTACGGCTGGACGGCGTCACCGGCGTGGGGGAACCACCACAGAAGCTGCGCACCGTGAACGGTCAGTCGCTGGTAGCCGTGGTCAGTGATGCGCCGGACGGACTCAGGGCCAAGCGGCGCGACGTCCTGGCGCACCAGTCGGTGCTGGAACGGTTGATGGCCGATGGCAGCGTGCTGCCGCTGCGCTTCGGAGGGTTGGCCTCCGACGATCAAGCGGTGCACCAGGTGCTGGACGAGAGAGCCGATTCGTATCAGGAGCGGCTTGTGGCCCTGGACGGCTGTGTGGAGTTCCACCTGAAGGCCTCCTGTGACCAGGACGCGCTGCTGCGGGAGATCCTGTTGCAATCGCCCGAGGCCCGCCAGCTGAACGAGGATATCCGCAGCGGCCGGGCCGGCCCGGATCTGCAGATCGCGCTGGGCGAACTGGTAGCCGGGGAGGTTCAGCTGCGCCAGGAGTCTTTTGCCGCAGGAGTCGTCGAAGCGCTGCGCCCCATGGCACGCGACATCAGGGCTTCGGATCCGATAGGAGGGGACTTCGTGAGCGTCTCGTTCCTTGTGGAGAAAGCCCGGCAGCAGGAGTTCACGGCCGAGGAAAGAGATCTGGCAGAGCAGCGCGGTGAGGACTTCGACTTCCGTCTGCACGGGCCGCTGCCGCCGTACAGCTTCGTCGAGTCAGCGTGAGTACGGAGATCTTGTCATGGGTCTGATGACTCAGCTTCTGACCCTCCCGCTGGCCCCCGTGCGGGGCGTCGGGTGGGTCATGCAGCAGGTGGTGCGGGCCGCGGAAGAGGAGTACTACGACCCCGGCCCGGTGCTACGGGAACTCGCCGAGCTGGAACGAGCACTGGATTCCGGCCAGATCGATCAGGAGACCTTCGACCGACGTGAGGACGAGCTGCTCGACCGGCTCGAAGAGATCCATCGCTTCCGGGAGGCCAACGGAGCATGAGGTCCTCAGCCGCGCTGGGACGAACGAAGAAGGCCAAGTCGGCCATGGCCCTCGCGCCCTTGATCTTCGGAAAGAAGGTGGATCGGAAGAGGATCACTTCGATGATCACGGGTTCGCCGGCCCTCGAGGCCGAGGAGTTGGAGGACTACGAGGCGGCCAAGGGCGAGCCTGCAAGGGCACGGGAAGGCCCCTACGAGGAAGCTGAAGAGGAGGAGTACGAAGAGCTCCGTACGCAGAGGAACGTCCGCGCCGCCGCGCCACGAGTCGGCGCTGACCGACGCCGCCGACGCCGAATCGAGGTCTGAACGGCCGTGACCGAACCTGTCCCCAGCAACCTCGGCTCCTTCCCCTCCCGGGCATCCCCCTCCTACGGCCAGGGCTCCTCGGCCAACCTGGCCGACATCCTGGAACGCGTATTGGACAAGGGCATCGTCATCGCGGGCGACATCCAGATCAACCTCCTCGACATCGAACTGCTCACCATCAAACTGCGCCTCCTAGTGGCCTCGGTCGACAAGGCCAAGGAGATGGGCATCGACTGGTGGGAACACGACCCGGCCCTGTCCTCCCGCGCTGACGGCGGCCGTGAGCTGGCCGATGAGAATCGCAGGCTGCGTGAAGAGATAGCCGCCCTGCGGGACGCCCAGGCCCTTCCGCCGGCCGAGCACCCCGCTGAGGAACCCGAGCGCCCCCGGCGACGTGCCAGTACTGCCAAGTCCACCCGCGCCGGGAACCGGCGGCTTCCAAGGTCGGACCGATGACCGCGGCGGTCAGTTACCTGTACGGGGTGGTGGCGGTGCACACGGGCTTGTACGACATGGTGGCGGTACTGCGAGGGATCGCCGACGCGCCAGTGCGTCTGGTGCCGGACGAAGACGAGAACCTGGCAGCGATCGTCAGCAGCGTCCCTGCCGGCGACTTCGAGGAAGCGCCGCTCGCGGCTCACCTGGAGGATCTCGACTGGCTGGAGGCCGTGGCCCGGGCGCACCACCGGGTCATCGACGCTATGGCGGCCCAGACCACCGTCCTGCCCCTGCGGCTGGCCACCATCTACCGCGACGACGACCGCGTTCGCGCCATGGTCAGAGCCGCCCGCCGCGCGTTCGCGCACCGCCTTGCCCACCTCGCCGGCCGCGTGGAATGGGGAGTCAAAATCTACTTCGATCCCCCCGCGGCTCCTGCGGCCTCCACAGCGGCTGCACCCGCGGCCGATCTGAGCCCCGGCCGGGCCTACCTGCGAAGCCGCCACCAGGAACGGCATGCCCGCCAGGACGCCTACCGGGCCGCCGAGCAGGCCGCGCAACGCGTCGAGGCCGCAGCCTGTGCCCTGGCCGTCGAACACGCCCGCCACCGCCTGCAGCAAGGCCCCCTCGCCCACGGCTCCGGCGAGAACATCGTCAACAACGCCTACCTGGTGCCTGACGACCAGGCCCAGGATTTCAAGGACGCAGTCCAGCGTGCCGCCGAGCAATCCGAGATCATCCGCGTCGAGATCACCGGACCATGGGCGCCGTACTCCTTCGCCGCGTCCGGACAAGACGAACCCGGTGAAAAGAGCGAGGAGGCGATCACCTGATGACGGCCGACTTCTCCCTGTCCGGCCCTGCGGAGTCCCGCTCACCGGATCGCGGGTCTCTGCCCGACCGTCAGATCGCGCTCATCGACCTGCTGGACCGCCTGCTCACCGGCGGCATCGTCATCACCGGTGACGTCACCTTGTCGATCGCCGACATCGACCTCGTCCGGATCTCCCTGAGAGCCCTCATCGCCTCCATCGGCGCCGACACCCCGAGTCCCTGGAACCGTGGTGGACCTGGCCCTGTCACCTCACCCGGCCACCGTGACCAGTTCCGCTCACCATGACACCCGATACCCCCCGTCGCCACGGCCGCTCCGACGAGGCGGCCGACGAGGCTGCCCGCCCCTTCCGCCTGCTCCCCGCCGCCCCGCAGAACGGCCCCGCGTCGGGCCACGACCCTCCACCTCATCCGGCCTCCCGCATCAACACCGATCCGGACACCGTGGAACGAGATTTGATCAAGCTGGTACTGACCCTGGTCGAACTCATTCGCCAGCTCATGGAACGACAGGCCCTGCACCGCGTGGACGCCGGCGATCTCGCCGAGGAGGAGGAGGAGCGCCTGGGGATGACTCTGATGGTCCTGCACGACCGCATGAACGATCTTTGCGGTCGCTACGGCCTGACCATGCAGGACCTCAACCTGGACCTCGGCCCCCTCGGCACTCTGCTCCCACCCTCCGAGTCCTCGGACTGACGGTGTGCGCAATCTCAGCGCATACCGACACGAATGATGTGATGGAAAGTCCACTCTCTATCAGCGGCGCGCCCGCACGGGCACGGGGATCGCTACCACTCTCCAGGGGATCCGAGCAGGCCGTGCACCGCCTGTACGAGCACTACGGCATCGACTGGCACGCCGCCTGGCAGCAGGCCAACCAGCCGGAAGGCGGCCGGGCTCGTCGGGAGACCGAGACGGCCGGAACCTCTGCCGACGACGCGACAACGGGTTCGGAAGAGCAGGTGCCCGTCGGGACCGAGCGCCGCGTGAGAAGTTTCGGGCGTCGACGGGTTCACCCATCAGCACGGAGAACAGCTCGCCCACCAGTGTCGCGTCGTCCAGGAGCCGGTGCTGGGCACGACGACGGCGGCGCTCTGCGTGTGGCCGCCCGGGCTGCGGGTCCGGCGGCCCGGGCGGCCACGGCCTCATCGGCGCGGGAGCCGGTGAACACATTTTCTGCCGAGCCGCTGATCCGGGCGTGCGCTATCCGCCATCTCCTGGGGGCAGTGCGTCGGCGTACAGCGCGAACAGGCGCAGGGTGGGCGTGCGGCCGGGCGTCCGGGTTTGGCGAAGGCGTCTCCAGCAGTCGGCTGTCAGGCGGCGGGCGTGGCTTCCGGGCCAGGGCCTGGGCAGGAGTTCGGGGGGCAGGAGGGGGTCGGGGTCCATCGCTGCGGTGAACTGGGCGGCGAGTTCGACGGCCACGGTGAGCCGCTCGGTGTCCGACGGCTCCGGCCCCTCGGTGAGCCGGGTGAGGCGGGATTCGGCGAAGGCGGCGAGTCGTTCGTGCCGGGCGGCGATGTCCTGCAGCGGCCACAGCGCGGCGGCGAGGTCCTGCGGGTCGGTGATGCCGCCGATCCGCAGCTCGGTGGTGGTGAGGCAGGTGAGGGTGTCGGTGACGCCGAGGTGACGCACCTGGGCTTCGACGAGTTCGGTGACGGGGCTGGCGGTGACGTAGAGGCCGCTTTGGATGGGTGCGGCGCCGAGGTGGAGGAGGTTCTCGCGCAGGGTGTCGCGGGCGGTGCGGCGGGATTCGGGGATGGCGAAGGCGAACAGGTGCCAGGTGGCGTCCCAGGGTGCGAGGCCGGCGTCCTGCCGGTAGGCGTGGCGCACATAGGTGGCGTCTGGTGCCAGGGATCCGGTGACGTCGGCGATGGCGCGGAGGGTGGCTTTGCGGCCGCGGCCCGGAAACGGGACGGTATGACCCGCACCACTGGCACGACTTTGGCAGCTGCCGCCCGGGACTCGGCAGTTGAGCGTCTGGCCGCGGTCGACGCGCTGCGCGGCTTCGCCCCAAGGCCACGGCCTGGAGCATTTCGGCGAGCGCGGCCAGTTCACCGATGCGGCCGGCGGGGGTGCTGAGGACGCCGCCAGGGTGGGGAAGGCTCGGGAGATCTGGGCGGTGGGTGCGACAATCCAATGGATGTGTGCTGCGTTCGTCCATCCGAACATCGAGACTGGGGTGGCGCCACTGAGCCGGTATCTGTGACGCCAGTTCTGTGGGCGCCGCAGTGTGACGTCGTTGCCGCACAGTGCGATCAGGGCCAGGGCAGTCGGGTGAACAGGGAGCGGCAGACCGATGCCTCCTGTCGTTCAGAGAACCCTGGCGCTGAACGACCGTGCTCTGGCCCCTTCATTCAGATCTTGAACGCTCCACCCGACCCTCAGGTGGGTTGGCGGTGGCAAATGAGGGACGCGATGTCCACGGAGTCGGCCATGGCCTGCATGCCTTTGTCGTTGGGGTGCAGGTGATCGCCTCCGTCGAAGGACGGGAGGATGCGTTCCGCGTCGTAGGGGCTGCGGAGGGTGCGGTCGAAGTCGGTGACAGCGTCGAATTCACCGCTTGTTCTGATGAATTCGTTGACCTCCCGGCGCACGGCCTCGGCCACCGCGTCCCACTCGTACCAGCCCTTGAAGGGCGCGATGGTCGCCCCGACGATGCACTTGCCGGCCGTGTGCGTGCGGTCGATGATCTCGCGGTAGCCGGCGATCATGTCCTGGGCGGTGACGCCGGTGTGCGCCTTGATGTCGTTGACGCCTTCGAACAGGAAGACGGTGCGGACCCCGGGGTGGGAAAGCACGTCGCGCTGGAGCCTGTTGAGGGCGCTCTGGCCGGCGCCGTCGGCCAGGACCTTGTTGCCGGAGATGCCTTCGTTCGCGACTCCCTCGACCGGGGTGCTGTCGGTGGCCCGGAGGCGGCGGGCGAGGTAGTCGGGCCAGCGGCGGTTGAGGCCGGTCGAGGACTGCCAGCCGTCGGTGATGGAGTCGCCGAGGGCGACGACGGCACCGGTCTCCGGCCTTGTGCGTACGGTGACGGCGTCGAGGTAGTACCAGGAGCCGGTCCGTTCGGTCCAGATGTCGGCGCTCTCCTCGGCCGTGTGGTCGCCGGTGGTGGCGTATGAGGTCTGCATCGCCATGCCGTGGCCGGTGGCGGGCCCGCCGGCGTCCGACACGTGCAGGCTGACGACCAGGGCGGTCGCCGCGGGGAGACGTCCGGGGAGCGGGTCGCTGAGGACGGTGTCCCCGGCGGCGACCGTGACGGACCGGCTGCCGCCGAACGTCACGCGCCGGTTGCTTCCAGGGATGAGTGCGGCGCCGGTCTTCTGGAGGCCGGAGTAGGCGCTGCCGAAGGTCACAGGCCGGTCGCCGAAGGCGTTCGAGAGACGGATGCGCGCTCCGGAGCCGGCCGCGCTGGTGCGGACGATCAGCCGGTAGCTGCGGTCGGGGACCGCGTTGCCCATGCGGTCGGCACTGGCGCCCCAGGTGACCACCTCATGCGTCGTGGCAGGGGCGGCAACTGCAGCGCTGTCAACGGCAGGGGTGGTGAGCAGCCAGGCCGCGGTGACGACAAGGGCCAACAGGGCGGCGAGCCGGCGCGTACGGCGGGTGGTGACCAGGGCGGATGTGGTCCGGTGCACGCCGGTCACCGCCCCAGGTCGTGCAGCGTGACGGATCGTCCCGGCGCGAGAGTGATCTCCCGCGAGGTACCCCCGTACGAGACGGTGGTCGTGCGGCCGCCGACGCTGCGGACCGTGACCCGGGTGGGCCGTCCGTCCTTCCACTGGAGGTCGACGACGAAACCGCCGCGTACGCCTACGCCGGTGACCCGTCCGGATACGGCCCAGGCGGCGGGCAGGGCGGGGAGCAGTTCGAGGTGGCCGGGACGGGAGTAGACCAGCATCTCGATCATTGCGGCGGGTGTGCCGAAGTTGCCGTCGATCTGGAAGATGCCTCGTCCTCGTTCCACTTCGTAGATGTCGAAGAGGTTGGGAGCGGTGCCGTTGCCGCCGTCGGTGGAGGGGCGCAGGTTGTTCACCACGAGCTGGTACGCCTTGTCGGCGTCCTTCAGGCGGGCCCAGCACAGGCTGCGCCAGGCGTTGGCCCAGCCGAAGCTCTCCATGCCGCGGGCGGCCAGCAGGGCAGTGGCACCGTCGACGATGTCCTTCGGGGCGGAGCCGTCGGGGCGGATCCGGTCGCCGGGGAAGAGCTGGACGAGCGGGGAGAGGTGCCGGTGGGTGGTCTCCCCGAGATTGTCCGGGGACATCCACTCCTCGAGCCAGCCGGTCCTCGGGCTGACGCGGGGCAGATACAGCCGCTTCTGCAGGGACTCGACGGTCCTGGCGTACGCCGCGTCCTCGCCCAGGACGGCGCACGCGGTGCGGTAGTTGTCGAAGAGGGTCCAGACGAGTTCCTGGGCGTAGGTGATGCCCTTGGCGTCGAGCGGGCCGTGCTCGGGCGACCAGTCGCTGTCGGCGATGAGGACCTCCTTCTCGGCCCCCGTCTCCGGGTCGCTGACGGTGGTCGTCAGCAGCCGCGCTTCCCAGAACTCGCATGCGCCCTTGAGCATCGGGCGGATTCGTGCGAGGTGGGAGCTGCTCTGGGTGAACTCGTAGTGCTCGAAGAGGGAGTTGCACAGCCAGGCGTTGCCGGCGGGGTGCCACCACCAGCCCATGCCGCCGTGGATGTTGGTGGAGATGGCCACGGTCCAGCCGGCGATCCTGCCCGTGGAGTTGCGGTAGCGGTTGCGGGGGTCGTTGAAGTGCTTACGGGTGAGCTCGGTCCAGGACGGCAGCTGGGCGAGGCAGTAGTCGGTGAGGGCGTCGAAGCAGTCGGACAGGGCGGTCCGGTCGGCCATCCAGTAGTTCATCTGGATGTTGATGTCGGTGTGGTAGTCGCCCATCCAGTCGGGGTCGTTGCCGTCGAGCCACAGGCCCTGGAGGTTCAGGGGGAGGCTGCCGCGGGACCCGGCGATCATCAGATAGCGGCCGTACTGCAGGTACGCGGCCTCGAGTTCGGGGTCGGGGTCGCCGTCGATGGCGCGTGCCCTGATCCGCTCCCAGGTGTCCATGGCGCGCTGCTGCGCGGTCGAGGTGCCGAGAGAGAGTTCCATGCGATCGAACAGTGCGCGGTGGTCGGCGATGTGGGTGTGGAGCAGGGTGCTCGCGGGGTGCCCGGCTGCCTGGAGGACCTTGGTGCGGGCGAGCCTCTGCGGGTCGAGGGCGGGATCGCGATAGTTCCTGGCGGCGTTCGGGGCGTAGTTGGTGCCGCCGCTGATCACGACGGTGAGGGTCGTGCAGTTCCTGAAGGTGATCCGCGGGCCGTCGACGGCGACCGTGCCACCACTGCCGTAGGCGGTGACGGCTGCCCCGTACCGCAGACCGTTGGGGAAGGTGGCGCCGAAGGAGGCGTACCGGCCGGGCGGTGAGGCGGTGGTGGTCTCGCCATGGGTGCCGTCGAGGCTGATGGTTCCCGTGTAGCGGCCGCCGCCGCTCTGGGTGAAGTGCGCGATTAGGACGTCGTCGGGCCGGCTGGCGAAGATCTGCCGCCGGTAGGCGACGCCGGATTTTGCGTACGCGGCGCTGACCAGGCCCTGACGAAGGTCGAGGGCGCGACGGTAGTCGGAGACGGCGGAGAGGTCATGGTCGGGGATGTCGACGGTCAGCTTCGCCAGGAGGGTGAAGGAGCCGAAGTTCTCGCGGGCGTAGGGGAACTGGCCGTCGCCGTCGAGGGTGTCGTTGAGGCCGCCCGTCCAGGTGGTGGCGTCGGTGATGAAGAGGCGCTCCCTGCCGGGGTCGTTTCCGACGAGCGCGCCGAGCCTTCCGTTGCCGACCGGCAGGCCCTGCTCGATCATCGACCCGTCGTCCGCGGGGGCCTGCCACCACAGTTCGGTGGTGTCGTCCTTCGCCGGGATGGAGGACGTGGCGGGCCGCTGCGGCTCGGCGTGGGCGGTGAAGGCGGGCAGCCCGCCTAGGGCCGCGAGCGTGCCGGTCGCGGCGGCGAGGGAGAGCAGGCCACGGCGGCTGGGGAGGTGTTCCGGCTGGTCGGTGCGCTGGGTGTCCACGGTGCACTCCGTTCCGGGGTTTGCGGGCAGGCGGGGCGTGCCGGGGCGGCAAGGCCGGGGGCAGGGGGTGCCTGTGGCCCGGTCCAGATGTCCGGGCCGGGCCACCGGCCGATGCTCAGGACGGGTCCGGTACGCGGATCCGGTCGATGTCCGGGGCGTAGCCGTCACCGCTGTCGAAGGTGATGGTGTTGGCGCCGGCTTTGAGGCTGAGGGGGACGCTCACGGTCTCGACGGTTCCCCAGTCCCCGGTGGAGGGGAGCTTGTGGCTGGTGAATCCGCCGTCTCCCACGGAGATCTGCACGGTGCGGGCGTCGCCGCTGACATAGGCGATGTCGACCACGTACCGCCCGGCCTTGTCGGCGTGGATGCCGTTCATCGTGAGCTTGCCGCCGAGGTAGAGGTTGCCGACCTTCTTCCCGCCGGAGCAGGCGCCGCAGTCGGCGACCGAGGCGTTGCCGCCGAGGGTGTTGACCGCCGCCTCCGCTTCGTACGCGGTCTTGGGCTGGACGGGGCCCTGTGGGGTCACGGTGAACAGGCGGGAGCCGTGGGCGGGCAGCGCCTGGGTGATCTTGTTCTGGTACGTGCCGAGGTTCTCGCGGTTCCACAGGTCGCGGACCGTGGCCTTGCCGGTGAACCCGAACGCGGGCCAGTCGGCGGTCACGGCGGCGGGAGCGTCACCGAGGTTGAACAGGGCCACGGTGTAGCTGCCGTCGGAGTTCCTGGCACCCCACACCTGTTGGTCACCCGCGGGGGTGACGGGGCGGGCCGGCGGAGTGCCGCCCTGGTTGAGCGCGATGACGTCCCGGTTGGTGAGCAGCGAGAGGCCGTACGCGTCGAGGCGGGTGAGGTCGTCGCCGGTGTAGAGCGGCGACTTGGAGATGGCCCACAGCGTGGCGTAGCTCTGCCGCTCGGCCTTGGTGAGTCCGTCCATCTCGCCGTTGCCGACGTTGAGGGAGTCCAGGTCGTTCCAGCCGCCGGGGCCGGCGTGGCGGGCCCAGGCGGGGGCGTCGTCGAAGCGGTCGTCGACCGAGTTCTCCCAGCTGACCAGGGTGTTGCAGTAGCACTCGACGTCGGTGTCGATGCGCCAGCCGTTGGAGTACTTCTTCCAGTCGGCGACATGGCCTATGTCGAGGGACCAGGACAGCTCGAGGTGGATGGGGCGCCCGGTGGCGGTGATCGCCTTCCGCCAGGCGGCGACGTCGGCAACGTTGTCGTAGTTCTCGCCGGACTTGAAGGATCCGGGACCGACGCCGTCGAGCTTGAGGAAGTCGTAGCCCCAGTCGGCGAACATCGTCGCCTGGGAGTCGATGTACTTCTGGGCGCATGGGCGCGAGAAGTCGATCTTGTAGGCGCTGTCCCAGCCGTTGGTGGTGCGCAGATCGCCGTGGACGATGTCGGCCGTTGTGCAGCCCTCGGCGTTCCGGATGGGGACCTTGCCCTCGCCGTACGCCTCCTTCTCCAGACCGACCGGGAGGTAGATGCCCGCCTTCAGACCCTTGGCGTGGATGTGGTCGGCGACGGCCTTCATCCCGCGGGGGAAGCGGACGGGGTCCGCGGCCTGTCGGCCATACGCGTCGAAGCGGGGCTTCCACGCCATGTCGCGCCACCAGCCGGCGTCGATGTTGACGTACTCGTAGCCGTAGGACTTGAGCTTGGCGGCCATGGCGTCGGCCTGCTTCAGGACGTTCTTCTCGGTCAGGTAGCTGTAGTCGCCGTCAGGGTTGAGCCCGGGGTACTTCGATGACTGCATGGTCCAGCTCGTCCAGCCCATGTACGGCTTGGCCGCGACGCCGCCGCTCGTGGTGACGGATACGGCAGAAGCGGCGGCGGGCGTGCCGGAGGCCGCGGGGGCGAGGACGGTGAGGCCCGCAGCGAGGGCCAGGAGGAGCAGCGCCCCTGTGGTGCGGCGGCCGGGACGGGCGGGGCGTACGGACGTGGCGGGGCGTACGGACGTGGCAGGGCCGGGGGATGACCGCATGGGTCGGACCTCCTGGGTCGGGTGGCGGGCGTGCGGGGCGGGTGGCGCAGCGGGGGTGTGACGGTGGCTCAGCCCTTGCCGGAGCCGATGGTCAGCCCGCTGATGAACTGGCGCTGCAGGGCGAAGTAGACGAGCAGGGTGGGGATCGCGGTCATCAGCGCGCCGGCGGCGATGAGGTTGGGGTTGGTGAAGTACTGGCCCTGAAGGTTGGCCAGCGCGGAGGTGATGGGCCGTTTGTCACCGGACTCGATGAGCGCGAGCGGCCAGAAGAAGTCGTTGTAGATCCAGATCGACTCCAGGGTGGCCAGCGCGGCGAAAGGCGGCCGGCACAGCGGCAGGACGATCTGGAAGAACTGCCGCCACACGGACGCTCCGTCCACCTGTGCCGCTTCGAAGATCTCCTTGGGGATGGTCTTCATGTAGTTGCTGAGCACGAAGGTGCAGAAGCCGCACTGGTAGGCGATGTGGATCGCGATGATGCCCCAGGCCGAGTTGTAGAGCAGCAGCGAGTCGCTCATCCACTCGGGCAGCGGGATCAGCAGGTACAGCCGGTAGAGCGGAGTGATGAGGACCTGGGCCGGCAGCAGGTTGCCGGCCGTGAAGAGCATGAGCAGGGCCAGGTTCCAGCGGAAGTCGAAGCGCGACACGAAGAAGGCGACGGCCGCGGAGAACAGCAGGGTGCCCAGCACCGCGGGGACGGTGATGAGGACGGAGTTCCAGAAGAAGTGCGCCATGCCGGACTGTGCCCAGGCGTCGGTGTAGTTCGTGAGCGAGACACTGCGCGGCCAGGAGAGGTAGCCGTCGCGGGTCGTGTCGGAGTAGGGCCTCAGTGAGGTGTAGACGGCCCAGAGCAGCGGGACGAGCCACAGCAGGGCGATGCCGCCGAGCAGCAGGTGGCGGCCGGTCTGCCGCCGGGTCTTCGTGGGCCCGGCGGCGGAGCGGGGATGGGGAGGGGGGCGTTCGGTGGTGGCTCGGGGCGGGACGGTCGTGGTCACTGGTCCTCCTTGCGGAAGTTCTGCACCAGGAAGGTCCCGATGGCGGCCAGGGAGACGACGAGGAGGACGACGGCGAGCGCGGATCCGTACCCGATGTGGCTGGACTCGCCGACGATGTTGTCGGTGATCAGCAGCGACAGCAGTTCCATGCCCGGCTTGCTGCCGACGCCGCCGCCGAGGATGTAGACGACGTCGAAGGCCCGCAGTGACTCCATGGCGGTGACGACGACGATGACGACGTTGACCGGCCGCAGGGCGGGGAAGACCACGCGGAGGAAGGTCTGCCGCCCGTTGGCGCCGTCGAGGGCCGCGGCCTCCTTCAGCGCCGGGTCGAAGCTCTTCAGCCCGGCCAGGTAGAGGATCATGATGTAGCCGGTGTGCCGCCATCCGGAGGCGACGAGGACGGCCCACAGGTTCAGGTCGGGATCCCCGAGCCAGTCGATGTGGTGGCCGGGTGCGGCCGCGCCGATGATGCCGTTCAGGAGGCCGTTGTCCGGGTTGTAGATGATTTCCCAGATCAGGCCGACGACAGCCGGGGCGAGCACCATGGGCAGGAAGATCGCCGTCTGGTAGATCCTGGTGAAGCGCAACTGCCGGTCGAGCTGGTACGCGAGGAAGATGCCGAGCGGCGTGGGCAGGAGCACGGTGAACAGCAGCCAGATCACGTTGTGCTGCACGGCGGGCCAGAACGGCGGGTAATTGCCGAAGATCTCCTGGTAGTTGTCGACACCGGTCCAGTGGATGTCGGACAGGGCGATGCCGTCCCAGGTGGTGAACGACAGGCCGATGGAGGCCAGCGCGGGCAGCCAGACGAAGACCAGCAGGGCGGCCATCGGGATGCCGATGATGACCGTGAGGAACAGCCGGTCGCCTGCGCTGAACCTGCGGGGCCTCGAGCGGCGACCGACACGCGGTGAAGGCTCCGGTACGGGGGGCCGCGCGGGGGAGTCGGACGGCACGGGGGGTGCGGAGGACACGGTCATTCCGGCCTGGTCAGGCGGTGAAGAAGCGCGAGCGCTGGGACTCGATCTTCTTCAGCAGGGCCGAACCGTCGTCGGGGTGGCCGAGCCACTCCGTCAGGCCGGGCAGGACAACGGTGGAGATGAAGCCGGGGTCGCTGTCGCGGTCGCCGAACTGGGTGATGTGCTTGGCGGCGGCGATGAGTTCGGCCGACTTCTTCTGCAGGTCGTTGTACGACCCGGTGCCGGCCTGCTGGTGGACGGCGACGTTGCTGGGGTCGACGCCCATGTAGAGGTTCTCCGCCTGCGCGCTGCCCAGGAACTCCAGGAAACGCTTGGCGCCCTCCTCGTTCTTGGGCCTGCGGCTGAGCATGAAGCCGTCGGTGGGGGCCTCGACGGTGTCCTGGCCGTGGGCGGAGTCAATCTCGGGGAAGGGGAAGAAATCGATGTCGGTGCGGAGCGACTCGTCGGTGATCTGCTGGCCGAGGAAGAGCCCGATGACCGCCATGCCGGACTTCTTGTCGAGCAGAGACTGGGCGGCGTCCTGCCAGGACCGGCCACCGGCGCCCTTCTGGTAGTACGGGGCGAGCTCCCGCCAGTGGTCGAGGGTGGCGGCGGCGCGCCGGTCGGTCCAGGAGACCTCGCCGCGCATCAGGGACATGTGGAAGTCGTATCCGTTGGTGCGCAGGTTGAGGTAGTCGAAGGCGCCGAGGATGCTCCAGCTGTCGCCGCCGCCGTAGCCCGAGGCGAGCGGCGAGAGGCCGTCCTTCTGCATCTGCTTGGCGAGGGCGGTGAACTCGCTCCAGGTGCGGGGTGTCGCGTAACCCCGCTCCTGGAACAAGCTCTTGCGGTAGAAGACGGCCCACGGGTAGTTGTACAGCGGCACGAAGTAGTAGGTGCCGTCCTCGCCGCGCGAAAGCTGCTTGGTGGCCTCGCTGAAGCCGGTGCCGATCTTCTCCCACACGTCGTCGAGGGGGCTGCACAGCTTCTTCTTGGCGAAGTACTGCATGCGGTAGCCCGCGAACCAAGTGAACACGTCGTCCGGCGTGCCCTGGAGGTAGTTGGAGATGCTCTTCTGGAAGGTGTCGTGGTCGACGGTGTTCGTCTTCACCGTCAGACCGCTCTCCTTGCCGAACGCCCTCGTCACGGCGGCGTAGGCGGACTTGGGCGTGGCGTCCGCGCCGTTGGAACCGAAGGTCACGGTCTTCGGGTCGGCCGCCGCGCCCGACCCGCAGGCGGTCAGAACGGGTGCGGCCAGGGCGGCGGCACCGACGCCCAACAGCCCGCCCACCACATTGCGGCGTCCGGGCCCGGCCGTGGCCGGCGCCGGTGACGGATTGCGGCTCTGCAGCGTCATCGCTACTCCTTGTGCGTGTCTGATCTGATGAAGGACTGGATGGCGGTGGCCGCGGCCCCGCGCGCCCACTCCTCGAAGGGCAGCGGACGCGTCCTGACGTCGCATCGCGCGGCGGTGCCGAAGGCGGATGCGGCGAACGCATCGCGGATCTGCTCGGCGAACAGGTCGTAGGCTGCGAGGCCCTCGCCGGAGATGATCACTCGCTCGGGGCCGAGGAGATTGACCACGGAACCGATCGCGCGTCCGATGGCCTCGCCCGCCCGGGCGTACACCCCCCTGGCCCCGGGGTCGCCGCGGCGGGCGAGCTCCAGGGCCTCGGCGGCGTCGGCCACAGGGACCCCGGTGGCGGTCCGTACGTCGCGGACGATCGCGGAGTCGGCGGCGATCGCCTCCACACAGCCGCGGTTCCCGCAGTGGCACTGCGGGCCCGCCGGGTCGAGGGGGAGGTGCCCGATCTCACCGGCCACCCCGTGCGCGCCGGAGACGACCCGCCCGCCCACGACGAGGCCGCAGCCGATGCCGGCGCCCACGGTCACCAGTGCGAAGTCGGACAGTCCCACTCCGGAGCCGAACCACTGTTCGGCCACGGTCAGCGCCCGTACGTCGTTGTCGACGGTGACCGGCAGTCCGGTGGTCATGGTGACCAGTTGCGCCAGCGGGATCTCCCGCCACTCCAGGAAGGGCGAGTACCGCACCATCCCGGCTGTCCGGTCCACATCGCCGGAGACGGCGACGCCCACGCCTCGCACCCGCACGCCGAACCCCTCGGCCTCGGTGAGCAGTTCATGTACGAGGCCGGTCATGGCGGCGAGAACGGCCTTGGGTTCGCGGTCGTCGAGCGGCACGTGCCGGGCGACGCGCACGCGGCAGCACAGGTCGGTCAGCACGGCGATGATCTCGTCGCCGGTCACCTTGACCCCGATGAACAGGGCCCGGCCTCCGTCGACACGGACCGGATTGGCCGGCCGTCCCAGCGCAGGCCGGGCCTCCTCGTCGACGTCCTCCACCAGATATCCGGCCTCGATCAGCGGCCGGACCACCTTGGTCACCGCTGCCGGGGACAGGCAGGCCCGTCGTGCGATCTCCGCCCGCGTCAAGGGACCGTGAGACAGCACGACGGTGAAGATCTGAGGGGCGGCCGGCGTATGAGCCGGGAAAACCTCCGGGCGAGGGGGCGAGTGCATGGCCGGGAACCTACGACCCATTCTTTTCTGCTGTCAATGAAAATAAGCAGGATCCATGGGAACTTGGGTTCCCTGGCATGTTGCACCGTCAAATGGCGGATGTGAGCGGGGTATTGACAGGTGATTCCTGGAGGACTTGGGTGACGTCTGCACGCGGCATCGCTCTCTCACGTGAGGATCCATGACGGTCATCTCCTGCGCCCCGGACACCGGGCTCTGGCTGCTGAACACCCCGCACACCTCGTACGCGCTGCGGGTCGACGAGTCCGGGGCTCCCTGTCATGTGGCCTGGGGCCCGCGGCTGGAGTCGGCCCAAGCTGCCGAACTGGCCGCTCCGCCCGCGCCGCCGCACAGCAGCTTCGAAGGCAGGCCGGGCGTGGGTGAGGAACTGCCCGTCGACGGAGGCGCACGCTTCGGGCCGCCGTCACTGCAGGTCCGCTTCGCCGACGGTACGCGCGGCTTCGAATGGCAGCCCGAGGGCCATCGGATCGCCGAGCCGACCCCCGGGGTGCACGAACTCGAACTGTCCTTCCGCGACCGGATCCACCCGCTGCGGGTGGTGCTCTACTACCGGGTCCATGAGGACACCGACGTCATCGAGCGCCGGCTGGTGCTGCGCAACGACGGCGACGCGGCGATGGAGCTGCTGCGCGCGGATTCGGCGGCCTGGTCACTGCCACCGCTGCCGGGCTACCGGCTGACCCACGTCACCGGCCAGTGGTCAGCGGAGAGCCAGCTGCGCCGGGAGCCGCTGCCGCACGGCGAGACGGTCCTGACCAGCCGCCGAGGCATCACCAGCCACCACGCGAACCCTTGGGTGATGGTGGACGACGGTTCCGCGACCGAGACCCACGGGCGGGTGTGGAGCGCGGCCCTGGCCTGGAGCGGCAGTTGGCGGATCACCGTACAGCGCACGCCCGACGGACGGGCCGGGCTCACCGGGGGAGCGGGCCACGACGGCGTCGCCCTGCCGCTCGGCCCCGGCGAGGAATTCACCACCCCCGTCTTCGCGGGCCTGTACGGCGAGGGCGGCTTCGGCGCGGCCAGCCGCGCCTGGCACACGTACACCCTGGCCCACGTGCTGCCGCACCCCGAAGAGCCGGCGCCGGTGCTGTACAACTCGTGGGAGGCCACCGGCTTCGACGTCGACGAGGAGGGCCAGCTGGCGCTCGCCGCGCGGGCGGCCTCCCTCGGCGTCGAACTCTACGTACTGGACGACGGCTGGTTCGGCGCGCGCCGCAGCGACCGGGCGGGTCTCGGTGACTGGAGCCCGGCAACCGATCGATTCCCCCGAGGCCTCGGACCGCTGGTCAAGGAGGTCCACCGGCTCGGTCTGCGGTTCGGCCTGTGGGTGGAACCGGAGATGGTCAACCCCGACAGCGACCTGTACCGCCAACACCCGGACTGGGTCCTGCACATCCCCGGCCGCGCCCGCACAGAACTGCGCAACCAGCTGGTCCTCAACCTCGCGCGCCCGGACGTGGCCGACTTCACCTACGACTGGCTGACACGGCTGGTCGGCGACGAGGGCATCGACTTCCTGAAGTGGGACATGAACCGCCCCTTCAGCGAGGCCGGCTGGGCGGGCCAGGAGCACGGCTCCGACCTGCTGTGGACCCGGTACGTGCACAACTTGTACGGGATCATCGACCGGCTCCGCGCCGACCACCCGGACCTGCGCATCGAAGCGTGCAGCGGAGGCGGCGGCCGGATCGATCTCGGCATCCTCTCGCGCACGGACCAGGCGTGGACGTCGGACAACACCGACGCGCTGGACCGCATCTCCATCCAGCACGGCTTCGGCCAGATCTACCCGGCGCGGACCATGGCGGCCTGGGTCACCGACGTACCGAACCAGCTGACGACGCGCAGCGTCCCCCTGCGATTCCGTTTCCACGTCGCGATGTCCGGGCTGCTGGCCATCGGCGGCGACCTGAACGCCTGGTCGCCGCAGGAGCTGACCGAGGCCGCCCGCCTGGTGTCCGAGTACAAGGCGGTACGTCACCTCGTGCAGCACGGCGCTCTCCACCGGCTCGGCGAACCCGCGGGCGAGGGCCCGACGGTGGTGCAGTACACCGCGCAGGGTGCCGGGGAGGCGCTGCTGCTGGCTTGGCGCTCCACCGAACGCCACGGAAGCCCGCGCGTCCCGGTCCGTCTGCGCGGACTGGACACAGCCGCGCGTTACCGCGACATCCGCACCGGGGCGGTGCACCACGGAGCGGTCCTGGCGGGATACGGACTCCCGCTGGATCTGCCGGCGGGGGACTGGTCGAGCATGTCGGTCCACCTGGTGCGGGAGCGGGCGTAGCACCGGGACCGCTGGTCAGGTGCGGCACAGTCGTGGGTAAAAGTGGGATACACAACGCAGGTGGGACGAGGACGAAGAAGCCCGCCTCTGCGCGCTGGTCCGCGAATGGGTGCCACCCGTGCTCTCCGGCATGACGGGTTGGTGGGAGGGCGACGCTGGTGCGAACGCCAGGTGGACGCGATCATCCGCGAGCGCTACGGGAGCTGGGCCCAGGAAATGCGCAGGCTGCCGGAGGCAGGTCCCGGTCGATGACAAGTACGGCTACTGCCGTCTCTGCCGAGCCGAGGCGACTTGGGCGATCAAGGCCAGCGGCAAGGCATCGGTGATCGAACCATATCTGCGGCAGGTGACCTGCCAGCAGCTGTTCCTCGCGTACCTGCAGCGGCCCAAGAACGGCGGGCAGCCGGTCGGCAAGGCAGGACGACGCGGGATCTCACGGGAACTGGGCGAAGTCCGCGGCTGGAGACGCTGGATCGCCAGTGACGTCGACCGGGCTCTGGTCATCGTGCTGTCCGGCTACTGCGAGGGTGAGTTGATCCGGTACTCCGAGCTCTTCCCGGCCTTACGCGTCCGGGGGCTTCCAGTCGTGCGGACCGCCGAAGTACTCGACCGCCTCGGGTTGTTCAGCGACGACCGTGCCCCTGCGGTCGACCGCCCGCAACCCCACGATCCGGATCCATGTCCCCGGCAGGCCGGCGGTGTCATTCAGTCCCTCGACCAGGCGGACATCGACACGACGATCGACACCGCCACCACCCCGGACCTGCGGCTCATCATCGCCTTGGCTTCCGTCCACGCGGCACGGCCGAAGACGATCCGCACCATGCAACTGGAGGATGCCGATCTCGGAAACCGGCGCATCACCGTCGGCGGCCACGTCCGCCCGCTCTACGACCTCACCCGCCGTGCCGTCCTGGACTGGCTCGACTGCCGCCGCAACCGCTGGCCGAACACCGCCAACCCCCACCTGCTGATCACCCAGAAGACCGCCGTCGAACTCGGTCCTGCCGGCAAGCTCTGGAGCACCCGGGCCACCCGCAACCTCACCGCCACCCTCGAACGACTCCGCGTCGACCGCCAACTCGAAGAGGCTCTCACCCACGGCGCCGACCCGCTCCACCTCGCTCTCGTCTTCGGCATCGACGAAAAGACCGCCATCCGCTACGCGGACTCGGCACGAAAGCTTCTGCAATCGGAGCCGGAGACCGGCCCGGCCTGGCCGCACGGCTCATCTCGGAGAAAACCGAACCCACCGTCGAGGTTCACGCTGAAAGGGTCTGGTCACCGCAGTCGCTGTCCTGGACGCAGGCAGCCGCCAATGCGTCCAAGGACACCTCCAGCGCTGCGGCCAGGGCCGTCACGGTGAAGAACGCCGGAGTCGGCGCCCGACCGGTCTCGATCTTGCGCAGGGTCTCAGCCGACACCCCCGCCGCTGCGGCGACCTCCACCATGCTGCGGTCGCCTCGCGCCTGACGCAGCAGCGCGCCGAACCGCTCTCCGCGCTGCCGTTCCCACGGGGTCAAAGGAGTTCTCACCATGCCCGTGATACTAATACCGGTATAAGAATTGGATGCTGGCGCGTGAGACAGGGAGTCGCAGGAGATGGTGGAGATCAAGACCGATACGGCGCTGGACGCAATGCGGGAAGCCGGTCGCATCGTGGCCCAGGCCCTCGCCGCCGCCCGGGAAGCGGCAGGTGTCGGGGTATCCCTGCAAGAACTGGACGAAGCGGCCCGAGCGGTGCTGACCAAGGCCGGGGCCCGCTCGCCCTTCCTCGGCTACCAGCCCTCCTTCGCCCCTACCCCCTTCCCCGCGGTGATCTGCACATCGGTCAACGACGCCATCGTTCACGGCATCCCCACCGGCTACCGCCTGCGCGACGGCGACCTGGTCAGCATCGACTGCGGAGCGGAGCTCGACGGCTGGACCGGCGACGCCGCCATCAGCTTCACCGTCGGCACCCCACGACCCGCCGACGTGGACCTGATCAACGCCACCCAGCGCGCTCTTGACGCCGGCATCGCCGCAGCCAGCCCTGGCAACCGCATCGGCGACATCTCGCACGCCATCGGCACCGTCGCCCGATCGGCACGCTGCGGCATGCCCGCCGACTTCGGCGGTCACGGCATCGGCCGCCGCATGCACGAAGACCCCCACGTCCCCAACCGAGGACGCCCCGGCCGCGGCTTCCCCCTCCGCCGCGGCCTGACCCTCGCCATCGAACCCATGCTCATGGCCGGCGGACACGACGACTACCGCACCGGCACCGACGGCTGGACTCTGCACACCATTGACGGCAGCCGAGCAGCCCACATCGAGCACACGGTCGCCATCACAGAAGAAGGCCCCCGCATCCTGACCCTGCCCTGATCCGGACAGCGAACCGTCGCAGCGCTGACCATCCCCACGCCAACCCGCGTGTTCAACACGAACCCGCGGGTCCAGACCCGGAAACCGGCACATTAGACCCGTGAGTTCCCGCTCAACCACCTTCAGTTTTCGCGAACTCACGGGGATCCCGGCCCTGTTCTCGTAGAGCTGCGTCCAGGTGGCGTGTAGCACTGCGTAACGCGTAGGTCTTCGGTCGGCGCGAGGGCCGACGGCACAGCGGATAGCGGTAGCAATCGTTCCGCTTCGAGGTCGGCTGATCGGACTTCCGCTCGCCGGCGGTCCGTCAGGATGGTGCCGCAGCAGATGCCAGATTTACTGCGGCGGACCCCCTACGGTGATCTTCGCGACCTGCGGCGGACCATTCCGGCCGCCGGGGTGAGGTGTGCGCATTTACTGCGGCAGCGCCGGAAGGGCGGGGCGGGCGTGGCGATCGAACCAGTGACCGAACTCGGGAGCGGCGGCCGGCGCCGCCGGATCGCACCAGTGCCCTGGCGGAGAACCAGATCGCCGCCCTATGGCGCCTGGACGTCGCCCTGCGGGAGAAGACGCAGTGGAAGATGCTCTACCAGTCCGCCGCGCGGGCCGATGAGGCGCTGTGCCTGAACGTGGAGGATCTGTACCCGCAGGGACGAGCGCGGGAAGATCACCGCGAAGGGCGGGGCGACCGAGTGGATTCACTGGCAGTCCGGCACCGCCTAGCTGCTGCCCCGCCTGATCGGCCGCCGTACCCGCGGCCCGCTGTTCCTCACCGACCGCAAGGCCCCTGCCGGAACGCCGACGCTCGACGTGTGCACGGAGACCGGCCGGGCCCGGCTCTCCTACCGCCGAACAGAGGAGATCTTCGAGGAGAACACCAGGCTGCCGGCCAACCCGCTCGCCTCACCGGAGGACATCGAGGACCTGGACGGCCGGACCCTCCACCAGGTCCGCCACAGTGCTCTGACACACGACGCCGAAGGCGGCACTTCCACCGCGATGCTGCTGGCCCGCTCGCGCCACGCTTCCGTCCGCTCCCTGGTGCGGAACGCACGCCCCGGCGTCGACGCGGTCGCCCGGCACGTCGCCGAGCGCGACCCCGCCGCATGTCGCCGGGGCTGAACCAGGGGCAGCGGCCGTCGACGCGGACGGGGCGGCGTACGCCGACGCGATGTCGGAGTACGCCGCCCCGGGGCGGGACGAGCTGCGGGAGGCAGCCCGCGCTGCCATGCCGGTTACTTCGGGTCGCGGTTGAACTGCGCCTTGGACCAGAAGTAGCCGAGTACGGCGAGAGCCAGGCACCAGGCGACGGCGAGCCACCCGTTGTGGCCGATCTCGCTGCCGAGCAGCAGGCCGCGCAAGGTCTCGATGGCCGGGGTGAACGGCTGGTACTCGGCGATCGGCTGGAACCAGCCCGGCATCGACTCGACCGGGACGAAGGCGCTCGAGATGAGAGGCAGGACGATCAGCGGCATCGCGTTGTTGCTGGCCGCCTCGGCGTTCGGGCTGCCCATGCCCATCCCGACCGCGATCCAGGTGAGCGCCATGGCAACCAGCGCGAGCAGCCCGAACGCCGCCAGCCACTCCAGGGCCGTGGCATCCGTGGACCGGAAGCCGATGGCCACGGCGACGGCACCTACGAGGACCACGCTCATGACCGACTGCAGCACGCTGCCGACGACGTGCCCGATGAGCACGGACCCGCGGTGGATCGCCATCGTGCGGAAGCGGGCGATGATGCCCTCGGTCATGTCATTGGAGACGGACACCGCGGTCCCGACCACGGTGCCGCCGATGGTCATCAGCAGGATGCCCGGCACGACGTAGGCGATGTACTCGGAGCGATCGGCGCCGCCGCCGCCGATGCCCGAGCTCATCACGTCGCCGAAGACGTAGACGAAGAGCAGCAGCAGGACGATCGGCGTCAGCAGCAGGTTCAGGGTGAGGGACGGGTAGCGCCGCGCGTGCAGCAGGTTGCGGCGCAGCATCGTGTTCGAGTCGCGTACGGCGAGGGAGAGGGAGCTCATCGGACAGTCTCCTTGGGCTGGTTGGGCACGTTGCTGCCGCCGGTCAGGGCAAAGAACACGTCGTCGAGGTCGGGGGTGTGCACGGTCAGCTCGTCCGCCTCGATGCCGGCCGAGTCCAGCCAGTCGAGGATGGAGCGCAGCTCGCGCTGGCTGCCGTCGCTGGGGATCTGCAGCGACAGCGCCTCGTGGTCGCGGGTGACCTCGCGCAGCGCTAAGGCGGCGGACTGGTACGCCGACGGGTCGGAGAACCGCAGCTGCACATGCCCGCCCGGGATCAGCCGCTTCAGCTCGTCGGCGCTGCCCTCGGCGGCGATCTTGCCGTCGCTGAGCACCGCGATACGGTCGGCGAGCTGGTCGGCCTCCTCCAGGTACTGGGTGGTGAGGAAGACGGTCACTCCGTCGGAGACCAGCTCGCGGATGATCCCCCACATGTTGTGGCGGCTGCGCGGGTCCAGGCCGGTGGTCGGCTCGTCGAGAAAGATGATCCGCGGGTTGCCGACCAGCGTCATGGCGATGTCCAGGCGGCGCTTCATGCCGCCGGAGTAGGTGGAGGCGGGCTTCTTCGCGGCGTCCACCAGGTCGAAGCGCTCCAGCAGCTCGGCGGCGGTGCGGCGGCCCTCGCGCCGGTCGAGGTGGTGCAGGTCCGCCATGAGGAGCATGTTCTCCTCGCCGGTGATCAGGCCGTCGACGGCGGAGAACTGCCCAGTGACGCCGATCGCGGCGCGCACACCCTGCGGGTCGGCGGCCAGGTCGTGGCCGCCGACGTGGATTGGGCCGGATTCGGGGTCGGCGGTGATCAGGGTGGAGAGGATCTTGACGGCGGTGGTCTTGCCGGCGCCGTTGGGCCCGAGCAGAGCGAAGATGGTGCCTTCGGCGATGTTCAGGTCGATGCCGTCGAGCACGAGCTTGTCGCCGTAGGACTTGCGCAGTCCGGTGGCGGTGATCGCCGGCGCCGTCGCGTTCGCGGCGATCGGCGCGGAAGTCTGGGTGGCAGTCATGCCGCTTTCCTTTCGGGGGTGGAGAGTTGGGGGTACGCGGGGTCAGGCGCGGCGGATGATGATGTCGCCGGCCGCGGTCCGGGCGTGCACCTCGACGGTCTCGTCGGAGTCCGCGGGGCCGGCGGCGGAGCCGAGCGAGTTGCGTACCGTGCCGTACTTGGGGTTCAGGTCGAGCCAGGCGGCGGTGCCCTCGTGGATGCCCACTTCGAGGTCGCCGACGGAGGTGCGCAGGTCGATACGGCCGCGGGTGACGTCGCCGACGCGGATGCCGCCGTTGGAGGACATCGCGTCGACCCCGGCGTGGGCCACGCCGATCGCGATCCGGCCGTTGGCGCACTTGGCGCCGACGCTGCTGTGCGCGATGCCGACGGAGATGTCGCCGTTGGCCGCGTTGGTCTTCAGACCGCCGGTGACCTCGCCGACCTCGGTCGCGCCGTTGCCGTTCTTGACGGTCGCCGTGCCGGCGACCGTGCCGACCTCGATCCGACCCGAGCCGATGACTTCGATATCCCCGCTCGAGCGGGCCAGGCGGATGTCGCCGTGGTCGGTCTTGAGGTTGGCGCTGGCCACCTCGTCGACCTGGAGGTCGCCGAGCGAGGTCTTGAGCACGGCCTCGCCGAGGCGGCCTTCGCAGTAGAAGCTGCCCATGGCCGAGGTGCCCCGGACATCGGATCCGGCGGGCAGTTCGATGCTCACCTCGATGGAGCCCGGCTTGCCGAACAGGGACCGCTTCTTGGGTGTCTTGACCGTGAGGTGGCCGCCCGAGCAGGTGACCTGGGTCTGCTGCACGGCGCGTACGTCGTTGTCGTCGGATCCGTTGCTCGGCAGCACCTCCACGACCGTGTCGGTGCGCTTGCCCGCGGTGATGCGGGCGGTGCCGGCATCCAACTCGAGGGTGGCGGAGATCGGTTCGGGGGTCTCGAAAGCAGGCATGGCTGTTCCGTCCTCTTGGCTTGGGTGGGTGATCCCGCTGGTGAGGCGGGTGATGAGTGACGTCGGCGGGATCGGCGATCCGCCGGTGAAAGTGGGGTGGGGTGGGCCGGCGGCCCTAGCGGACCCAGCCGGTGAAGCCCCGGCTGCCCTTGTCCTTGCCGCGGCCCGGCGGGCTTGCGCGCTCCCCGCTGTCGAGGGCGGTGGACACGGCCCGCACCAGCCAGGCGTTGACCGACAGGCCCTCCGCCGCCGCGGCGTTCTCGGCGCGGGCCTTGAGGTGGGCGGGGAGGCGGAGGTTGATCCGCGCCATGGCGCCGTCGTCGGCGTCCGCGGGCGGCGGTGGCGGCGCGGGCGCGGCGGGTTCGGTGACCGGCTCCTGCGCCTCCCGGAACGGCTCGGGGGCGGGCGGCGCCGTCACCACGAACTCCGGGTCGAGTCCGCGCAGTCGCACGTCGACCGAGCCCGGCGCCAGCTCCCGCGTGACCTCGCTCATGGCGGCGGACAGTGCGTTGAGGAGGGTCAGGCGGGCGGCGGACTCCAGGGGGGCGGTGAGCCGCTCGGCGAGGGCGCGGGCGTCGTCGCCGCCGGCGTCCGCGGCGGCGGCCAGCTCTTGCCGGAGGTTGTCGACGTAGGGCGTGAGGTCCATGACGCCATCATGGCACATTGATGGCGTCATGGCGAGCCAGATTGACTCCTTCGTGGAGTACATGCCTCTGAGCTGGGATTCCTCAGTAAATTGGTGTGTCGTGGCCCCGTATTGGAGGGGGAGTGGCCACCGGTGGTGCTGTGGTGATGCCATGGTGGTACCACTCGAGCGGCGGGTCTGGCGCCATCGGACCGCCGGTCTGGCGCCATTGCTGAGGACGCTCCGCGTCCTGCTGCCGCACGCTGCTCGGCGCTGTGCGTCTTCGACCTTCCCCGCCCACCGACAAGAGTTCCAGCCGTGGCTACCTTCCTCTACAAACTGGGCCGTCTCGCCTTCCGGCGGCGATGGCTGATGGCGCTGCTGTGGGTGGTGATCTTCTGCGGTGCGGGCTTCACCGCCTCCTCCGCCCCGGCGCCGCCCGCCGACACCTTCTCCATGCCCGGTACGGAGTCGCAGAAGGCCTTCGACCTGCTGGAGAAGAAGTTCCCGGACGCGAGCGCCGAAGGCGCGAGTGAGCCAGGACCTACGCAGCGGCCGCATCCGCCCCCGCCTCACCACACGCTCGGCGTGGATCGACCACGAGGGCGAACTCCCCATCATCGAGGGAACGTTGATCCGTCTCCAGGTTGAGTGCAGTGCCGCAGCACGCCCTCATCATCGAGGCGACCTCGGAGGCCGAGTAGCTCTTGAGCTGGGAGTAGATGCAGGCCGACTTCCGCTCGACGTTCCAGTAGATCATCACGCCGGGGCCCCGGTAGCGCTGGTGCCACTCGGTGCTCTTGCGCCAGGTGCGGCCCGACGCGGACGCGGCCGTCCTCGCCCATCTGCTGCTCGCACCGTTTGCACTGAGCCTGTTCCACCATCTGACGGCCGGGAGAGGGGCGACCCAGGAGCTGATCAAGGCGGGCCTCGATCAGCCCCTGGGTCATCAACCCTGAAGGCAAGTCGCCGATGGCCTCGCGGTGGGCACGGAAGCGTCGAATTCTGAGGGCGGGGTGACCGTCATCCGCTCCAGCAGCTCGAGGTCTCGGCCCTCGCGATCTTCTTCTTGCGAAGGGCCCGGAGCGCGTTGTCGACGGTGGCCAAAGAGAGCATCAGTGCCTGTGTCAGGTCCGACAGCGACGACCCTTCGACCCGGCCGGCCCGTCTCGTACGCCCGACCGACGGGGCCCGGCCTGATACGCGACACCCAGCACCGCCCACGCGGCCGAACCTCATCGACACCTACCAACTCAACAGGCACCATCCCCCGTTGGGCATGAATCTGTACCGAATCCGGCCCGTCCTGGGCCCCTGGTACAAGCACCTGTCCGACGCGTACAAGGACGGCCGCCACCACGGGCGGCAGCGTCGTCGACACCCGCGCCCGCTTCGGCTACACCGCCGCCCCGGGCACCACAGGCGATGCCCGGCTGCGCGACGTCTACCAGGGCCGGGTGTGTAGCGAGGCGGCGCTGCGCGTCATCGCCGGCATCGACACGGCGCTGGTGACCGCCTGCCGTCCGGGTGCCGAGGCGCTGTTGCCGTCGCTGTATGCCAAGGCCCGTACCAAGGATGACCAGTCGGTGCGCCGGAGGGAGTGACGCGGCGAACGAATATGCCGTCGGGCTCCGGTGACTTGCCCTTGGGGTCTACGAGGAGCCCGCATGGTGCACGGTCTCGACTGAGCCCCACAACACCATGGTGGGCTTCCGAAGAGATGAGTCTACGGCCGCGGAATCTGACGGTCTCTCGGACGGCCGGGAGGGTCCGCTCCTCAAAGGCTTCCGACAAGCGGCGTCAGGAGTCGGTGGGCGGCTCCGGCCTGAGGACCGCGACCTCGCTCGGATGCAGCACGCGTCCGCCGGGGAGCGTCAGGTCGAGCCGAGCCACCCGCTCACCGGTGCTCTTCTCGACGAGCGGCGGGGCCGTCTCGTCCGGGGTGAACAGGAAGTCTTCGCCCCACTGGTGCAAGGCGTGCATCACGAGGCGAAGGGACTCTCCCTTCTCCGTGAGGACGTACTCCTGATACGTGCTGCCGTCCGAGGCGGGCTGCAGACGGAGGATGCCGTGGGAGACGAGCTTGCTCAGCCTCGCGCTGAGTATGTTCCGGGCGAGGCCGAGGTGCTTTTGGAAGTCGCTGAAGCGCCGTACGCCGTCCAGTGCGTCGCGCATGATCAGAAGTGACCACCAGTCGCCGATCTGGTCCAGCGACCGGGCCACCGGGCACGAGGCGTCAGCGAAAGTGGTCCTGCGCACTCGGACGGCCCTCCTCTTGCGATGCCTTGAGTTTTCTCTCCGTTAAGCGAGTGGTTTCAAATCTAAACCGATTCCCCTTGCCGGGCAAGACGCCTGCCGACGGGGCGTGTTCGCTTCTTCGGCGTCCGGGACGTGTCCGGCCGGAGCACCCAAACGTGCTCAGCCTCCGGGTTGAGCCATAGGGAACTGGCCCTGGGGACTTCGGCGTCGACGCCCCAGATCTTCGCCAAGAACGACAGCTTGCGCGCAGTGCGGGCACCAGTGTCCCACCCGGCGCAGCGTTGAGGAAATCCTCGACCCCCTCGCCCGCTTCTGCCGACGGACCTCCGGCGCAGGACACTAGGCGGTCGCGGCGGTCGCGGCGGTCCGGCTGCGCCGCAGCTGCAGGAGCGTGGCCGCGTAGAGGAGGAGGAACCCCGCACTTGCCGCGGCCAGGAGGACCCACGACATCGCCTGCCAGGCGGCCACGTCGGTTCCGTGGAGCCAGAGGATCAGGAAGTTGGCGCCGGCGGCGACCGGGAACGAGAAGACCCAGTACCCGTAGTGGAACGACCGCTGATGCAGATCCGGAAGAAGGAACACGACGACCAGGACCGTGAAGAGCAGCATCCCGGCGAAGCCTTGGCCCACGGGGTCGAACGTGCCATCGTGCGCCGCCGTCCAGGCGAGTCCGCCGGTGGCCGGAGGGATGGTCAACACCGTGAGGGTCGGCCGGGCGGGCGGGGGTATGCCGCCGCCGTTGGCTACCAGGCCACCGAGGATGACGGTGCCGAAGGCAAGCCAGTACAGGACGCCGACGGCGAAGGTTGCCGCGGCGACCTGGGGGAGGTCCAGCGTCGAGGCGGTGGCGCTGGAGATGAACGGGGCGGACACCACCGGCAGCAGGTACCCGGGATGCAATGGAGCGGAGGCAAGGCCACCCGTGACCCAGTGCGCCAGAAGGCGCGCGGCGATGATCGCGGCCATCACGGCGAACACGGCGTATCCCCATCGGGCGGCGTCCAGTCCCAGGCGGGAGAAGTGCCCGGCCGCGAGCATTCCGATGATGGGGACGTAGGCGAGGGTGAAACCCAGGCCGGGGTGGTGCAAGTCGTCGAGGACGTTTCGCCACCGCCCTCCTCCGTGGCGTAGGTACTGCGCCAGCAGGACGACCCATACCACGCCGCTGAGGGCGAACAACGCATCACTGATCCATATGGGCGCGCCGAGGGTGATCGTTGCGGACCGCCATGCCCCGCCGAGCCCGGCCGTGCCCAGAGAGATCGACAGAAGGCTGATCCTCCCCGCACGGACGGGTGATCCACTCGCGCTGTCGGTGACGTCCGTTCCAGCGGCGTCACGTGCTGGGGCGTGCGACGTCCGCGGGGGTTCGACTGACCCGTCCACCGTCTCCTCGGCTGTGCCGACCGGCTGCATAGCGACCTTCCTGACCTTTTCGTCAGCTCCCGATCAAGGAGCGTGATGTGGACGCAGGGGAGGGCCCGCTGTCCTCCACACAAGCTGGTGTGGTTGCATGATTAAACCAGAGTGCTCCAGTGGCAACCACGAACCATCCGGATATATGCCGCAGAGTCGCATGGCCAGACCGTTGCCGCGGTCGGCGCGCGGGCTGCCCACGTTGCGCCGCATCGCGCCGCCGGCGTCCGCCATGACCGGGGCGGAGACCTGTTCGGAGGTGAACGTCCACTTTGCGGCGCGCGCCCGTCCCGCGCGTTCGGCGACCCGGTAGATCCAGCCGAGCAGCGTGAGTCTGCTCGGGGTGGTCGAAGCGGGCCGTCTCGGCGGCGAAGATGACATCGGCGCGGAGCGCGAGTTCGAGATGGCCGCACGGCGCCGCGCACCCGTGGCCGGGCACCATCCTGCGCTATTCGCCGCCACGGCGAAGGGGACGCGAACAGGGAACGGCCCGGCCCCTGCGGCTGCGAGCCCGCGCCGGTCTGCTGGAGCGGGCCCGCGCCGTCTTGCTGCGCCTGCCGGGGCAGTACCAGCGCTGGTCCACTACAGCCAGCACCGTGCCGTGTCTGGCCTGCAACTTCGTCAACTTCTCGGCCGTAAACGACCGAGCTTGCTGGCTCGGTCGTCTACACCTTGTCGCGCTCCCGACTGCCCACTACGGCAGGACGGTCACGGGTCGCATCTACCAGCGGAAGGAGGTGTTCAGGTCCTTTGTGGTACGGGT
>NZ_JBFBAS010000025.1:0-105691 GCF_040682335.1 Streptomyces sp. NPDC051219 | reverse complement strand
GATTAGGATTCCAGCGCGGTGACATAAACCAATGCTATGCTCTCGGTCGTGAGTCAAGACACCCTGGTCAAACGGCAGTTCGGGCACCGTGCCCGGCTTTCACTGTCTCCTGCCGGGGTTCGCGCGGCGGATGGTCAGGCGCACGCGGCCCGCACCATGTGGAATCTTCTCCACGCGTGGTGGCGGATGATGCCGAAGGAAATGCGGACTCATCCGAACGCGGATGCCGCGATCCGCCAGGCCCGCGAGGACATCGACTTCCTGGCCGTCCTCCCCGCCCAGGTCGCGCAAGCGGTACTCAAGACGTACTTCCGGGCGTGGAAGAACTGCTGGGAGGGCCGCGCCGACGCCCCGAACTTCAAGGGCCGGTTGCGCACGGTGATGTCCGTGGACGTCCCGCAGGGCCGGGACCTGAACATCACCCGCGTGCACCGCCGCTGGGGCGTGGTCAACATTCCCAAGGTGGGCCGGGTCCGCTTCCGGTGGACCAAAGACCTTCCGGTCGGCACGCGTGCAGGCGCGGAGAACCGGATCACCGGGGCACGACTGATCAAGGACGCGCTCGGCTGGCACATCGCCTTGCGTGTTCAGGCCTTGGCGGTCAAGCCCGATCCCCACCAGGGGCCGGACGTCGGCATCGACGTGGGCGTCACCGTGCCCATAGCCCTCTCGGACGGCGAAACGTACGAGCACGGCGAATGGCTGACCGGCAAGGAGAAGGCCAGGCTTGTGCACCTGGAGCAGCGCGCCGCGCAGCGTAAGCAGCACCGCAAGCCCGGCGAGCGCACCAGCCGCCGGCTGCACCGCACCTACGACCAGATCGCAGGACTCCGCGCGAAAGCCAAGCGCCGGGCCCTGGACTGGCAGCACCGGACGACCACCGTCATCGCCCGCACATACGGCACCGTCGTGGTCGAAGCGCTCACCATCACGAACATGGTCAAGTCGGCCAGGGGAACCATCGAGGAACCGGGGAAGAACGTTGCCCAGAAGTCTGGGCTGAACCGCTCCATCAGCGGGGAGGCATGGGGCCGGACGGTCACCATGCTGACGTACAAGACCGCCCAGCTCGGCGGCACCCTGCACAAGGTCCCTGCCCCCGGCACCTCCAGGCGCTGCTCAGCGTGCGGCTTCACCACGCCCGGCAACCGGGAGAGCCAGGCCGTGTTCGTGTGCAAGAACCCGGACTGCGGACCCCACCACCAGCCGACACAGGCCGCGAGGGGCAGCACTGGGCGCGGGCTTCCACCTGCACGCTCACGCTACCGCCCCACGGTGGGAAACCCCCTTGCCAGACACAACGTCTGACATGGAATCGCTTAGCTGATCAGAGACGCTGATGGAGCACGCCGGCGTCGACCGCCTGCAGGCCCTGTACACCGCGATCGACGTGGTCCGGCGAGGTGGCACCATCTCCCTCGCGGGCGTCTACGGGGGGATGGCCGACCCGCTGCCGATGCTGACCCTGTTCGACAAGCAGATCCAGCTGCGGATGGGGCAGGCGAACGTCAGGCGCTGGGTGGATGACATCCTCCCTTTGCTGACGGACGGCGACCCGTTGGGCGTGGAGGGATTCGCGACCCACACCATGCCGTTGGAGAACGCGCCACAGGCCTATGCCATGTTCCAGGGCAAGGAGGACGGCATGATCAAGACGCTGCTCAAACCCTGACGCGTTGTTCGTCCAGGACCCGGCGCACGGCTTCCTCCACCGGTCCCGGGGTGGCCGGCTGTCCCAAGTCGGTGTCCCGGCCCAGTTGGCCGAGGTCGGGTGCGACGGTGATGCCTTCGTGGAAGAGCTCCTTCACGCCCCGGACGACCGCGCGCCTGCGTGCGGTGGTGGACTGGGTCGAGACCTGGGCGGAGACGGCGAGCGCGACGGCCATGAGGACCGTCGCGTTCCAGGTCCGGAAGCTTGGCCGTGAGGTCGGCGCCGGACCGCCGCCACAGATAGTCGTTGAGGTCCTCGGCACGGACGTCGTGCCACGCCCCGGCTTCCCGGTACCAGAAGAGCCCAGGGTCTTCAGCACTTCTGCGCAGCTGCGACTGCCCGGCCTTGTACACGCTGGGGTCGACCAGGCGGCGCGTCTGGCTCTTGGAGTATTTGGCCGGGACGTGAAACGGATCTGGCCGCGCCGGCAGCTCACGTGCTCGCGCAGCATGGTGGTCAGCCCGATCGGGCAGTGAGCCGGATAGCTCCCGCACGTGATCGTGCTTGGCCGCCTTCTGCTGGGCGCGGAATCCGGCGCGGCTGCCCGGCGCGTCACCGCCTCGGCGCGCACGGACGCCGCGGCAGTCACGCCGAGCAGTCACTCGGAGTCCGTTCCGTCGTCCGCATCGTCGTCCGTGTCGTCCCGCTCGCCCTCTGCCTGTGACGGAGTCGTCCTCGGCGTCTGGGGCCGGCCCGCTTCGTTCTCGTCCCGCTCGCCCTCGGCCTGGGACGGCGTCTGCTCGCTCATGTCTCTCCTTCCCGGAGCAGGCGGAAGCCTGCCCTCGGCGCATGCCGCGATCTGACACCTGCCCGTTTTGCGCGGATTCACCACGCTGGCGCCAGGACCGTATGGGCGGCGTGCCAAGGGGTATCCGAGGAGCGTGCGCACCGCCAGGACGCACAGGAAGAGACAGAGGAGAGAGGAGTTGTCAGCCGTGGATACGCGGACCGGCACCGAACCAGTGAGCAGCAGCCGCAGCCGTATCGCGCGTGAGCAGCGCATACGCACATGCCGCTCGGCCGTCGCGGAGACGGGGCGTGACGCCCCGGAGGCGGCGCGGGAGAGCAACCCCGAGTGGAACATCGTCAGGGGCGAGGACTGAGAAACTCCGGCCCGAGACGCATCGGACGGAACTTTCTGGACATCCGCCCTGCATGACGACCCTTCCCGGTGTGTACCAGTCGCATTGGATGGAAACGGCGCACGCACCCCCGCGCCCCCCGCTCTCCGACGACATCGAGGTCGACGTCGCCGTGATCGGGGCCGGCATCGCCGGTCTCAGCACCGCCTGGGAACTCGCCCGTACGGGGCGCAGCGTCGCGGTGCTGGAGGCCGACCGGGTCGCGGCGGGCGTCTCCGGCTACACCACGGCAAAGCTGACCGCACTGCACACGCTGATCTACGACCGACTGCGCCGGACCAGGGGACCGGAGGGTGCCCGGCTGTACGCGCAGTCGCAGAGCGAGGCGGTCGAGCACGTCGCCCGTGTCGCGGACGAGCTCGGCATCGACTGCGAACTGGAGCGGGCGCCCGCCTTCACGTACTGCGAGGATCCGGCCGGCACCGACGGCCTGCGGGCCGAGGCGGAAGCCGCGGCCGAAGCTGGCCTGAACGCCTCGTACGTGGACGAGACGGGCCTGCCGTTCGCCGTCGCGGGCGCGGTCCGTGTGGAGGACCAGGCACAGTTCCATCCCCGCAAGTACCTTCTCGCCCTGGCCGATGACGTGGAGGCGCGCGGCGGTCGTATTCACGAGCGGACTCGGGTGGCCCACCTGAAGGAGGGCGAGCCCTGCCGTGTCCGCACCGCCGCCGGAATGACGGTCACCGCGCGGAACGTCGTCGTCGCCACGCACTATCCGCTCTTCGACCGGGCGATGCTCTTCACCAGGCTTTCTCCGCGCCGCGAACTCGTTGTCGCCGGTCCCGTCGAGGACACCCGGGACCCCCGCGGCATGTACATCACGGAGGAGCAGAACACGCGCTCGGTGCGCACAGCCCCGTACGGAGAGGGCCGGCGGTTGCTGATCGTCACGGGCGAGTCCTTCACTCCGGGTACCGGTGACACCGTCGAACGCTTCGCGCGACTGGCGGCCTGGGCTCAGGACCTTTTCGTGGGCTTCGGCGTCACCCATCGCTGGGCGGCGCAGGACAACGACCCCACGGACACCGTGCCTCTGGTCGGACGGATGCACCCGGGCGGGGACCACGCCTATGTCGCCACCGGCTTCGGCGGCTGGGGCATGAGCGGCGGAGTGATGGCGGGACGGCTTCTGGCCTCTCTCATCGAGGGGAAGCAACTGCCGTGGGCAGGCATCTACGACCCGCGGCGGCTGAAGACCGCGCTGCGTGAGGCGCCGGAGTTCCTCAAGCACCAGGCCGTGGTCGGCAAGCACTTCGTGGGGGACCGGCTGCGTACACCCACTCCCGTTTCGGTCGCCGATATCGCGCCTGGCACGGGCGCCGTGGTGCGGGTCGCCGGAGAGCGCTGCGCGGTCTACCGCGACGAGAGTGGCACCGCGCACGCCGTCACCGCCCGCTGCACCCATCTCGGCTGCGTCGTCGCCTTCAACAACGCCGAGCGGACGTGGGAGTGCCCGTGCCACGGCTCGCGCTTCAGTATCGACGGCGATGTCGTTCATGGCCCGGCCAACCGTCCCCTGGACAAGCGTGACGTGGAGGATTCCCGCGAGGGGCCGGGCTGACGGCGCGAGGCACCGCGCGTCCGCGGCGCCTGCGGCCTGGACGACCACGCCCGTCGTCGCCTTCGCGACTACCGCACGTCGTCCTCCTCCGACTACCGCACGTCGTCCTCCTCACCGGTGTCCTCGCCCGTGTCGACGTGCATCGCGGCTTCCTCCGCCGACGCCGCGCCGCCGTCGACACCCACGTCGCGCGCCACGACGTCGATATTGCGGCGCGGCGGCGGCTCGTCGGCCGGTGTGAGGCGGCCGGCGCGGGTGTCGCCGGCCTGATCGTCCACGGGCTCGCCCTCACCAGCGGGCAGATCGCCGATCCCGTCCCCGTCGGGCGGTTGGACGTCGGGCGTTTCCTGGGCCAGACGCTGGTCGAGGGACTCGCCTTCGCGCTGTTCACGGCCGGTGGTTCCGTACTTGGTCACCCCGAGGGGGCGCTCCGGCGGGGAGTACCCCTCCTCCATCATGTCGTCCAGCCCACGTTCCCCGATCGTGTTCTCCAGGTCGAGATCGTCGGTGGGCGGGTTGTCCACGTCTGAGTGCTCGGGCTGGTAGACGTCGTCGCCTCGTGCCTCGTCGGACATGGTTGCTCCTCTCTCGACAGACTTGAGGGACTCTGAGCCCTCGGTCGTGCAGCGGGTGCCGGTACGCCGCGGCGGCTCACGCCGAGACGGGAAAACGTGCCCACACCCGGTGCTCCGTGAGCAGGGTGGTGACCTCGTCCAGAACCTCCTGCGGTTCTCCACCGACCACACCGGGGGAGTCGCCGGGGCATCCGGCCGCCTCCAGTACGCGTTGGCCGTCCGCCCAGTGCCCGAGCGGTTTGGCGTGGCGGAAGGCTTCGCCGACCATGAGCGTCACGCGCGGGTCCACATCCGAGGTGCCCGGTGTGGCGTGTGCGGCCTTGGCGTCCCGCGCACCGTACGCGTCCGCGCCCGGCGCCGGAGCGCAGGCCAGCAGCAGTGCGTCGAACTCCACCGACCGTGCGGTGGCGAAAGTGCGCTGGACGGGCAGCGGGGCCGCGCCGTCTCCTTCCAGTACTCCGCCGGTGGGAGCGATGAGGAGGGGCACCATGCCGCCGTCGAACACCGCCTTCCGTACGGCCCGTACGGCGGCGACGTCGCAGCTGTCGTCGGCGACGATGCCGACGATCCGCCCGGCGGCGGGCCAGGTCTGGCCCATCTGCGAGAGAGCCGGGCTGGGCTCGGTGAGCGGGAACGGCTTGCCGGGCTGGGGCGCGGTCAGTCCGAGGCCCTCCGCCACCCGCGCGCACAGTTCGGAATCGATCCCGGCGAGAACCTCGAGCATGCGCTCCTTGATGGCGTTCTCGTAGCACTTGGCGAGTTCGAAGGTGTAGGCGGCGATGAGATGTTCGCGCTCCACCGGACTGAGACTCAGCCAGAACAGCCGGGGCTGGCTCGTGTGGTCGGCGAACGAGGCCGGGGCATCGCGTACTTTGGCCGCCTCGGGTGTGGACACCGGTACTTCGACGAAGGCTCGGGTGTCGGCGCCGGCCAGGAACGGGCAGCCGCCGTCCAGAGAGTCGGGCCGGTACGGGGCGACGCCCGTGTGGACCGCGGTCTGGTGCATGCCGTCGCGCAGCATGTCGTTGACAGGGGCCTGCGGCCGGTTGATGGGGATCTGGCCGAAGTTCGGCCCGCCGAGGCGGGAGATCTGGGTGTCGAGGTAGGAGAAGAGGCGGCCCGCCAACAAGGGGTCGTCGGTGATGTCGATGCCGGGCACGAGGTGTCCGGGATGAAAGGCGACCTGCTCGGTCTGGGCGAAGTAGTTCTCCGGGTTCCTGTTGAGCGTCAGCAGGCCGATCGGCTGGACCGGCGCCAGTTCTTCCGGAACGATCTTGGTCGGATCGAGCAGGTCGATGCTCTCGAAGGTCTGATCGGCGGTGTCCGGAAAAGCCTGGATACCGAGTTCCCACTCGGGGAACGCACCTGCCTCGATGCCGTCGGCGAGGTCGCGGCGGTGGAAGTCGGGATCGAGACCGCTGATCATCTGGGCCTCTTCCCAGAGTAGAGAATGCACACCTGCCCTGGGCTTCCAGTGGAACTTCACCAGCGTCGTCCCGCCCTCCTGGTCGACCAGGCGGAAGGTGTGGACGCCGAAGCCCTCCATCATCCGGTAGGAGCGCGGAATGCCGCGGTCGGACATGTTCCACATGGTGTGGAAGGTGGCCTCGGTGTGCAGCGAGACGAAGTCCCAGAACGTGTCGTGTGCGCTTTGGGCCTGTGGGATCTCCCGGTCGGGGTGCGGCTTCGCGGCATGGATGACGTCCGGGAACTTGATGGCGTCCTGGATGAAGAAGACCGGAATGTTGTTCCCCACCAGGTCGAAGGTGCCTTCGTCCGTATAGAACTTCGTCGCGAATCCGCGGGTGTCACGGACTGTGTCGGCGGACCCCCGGGAGCCCAGCACCGTGGAGAAGCGGACGAAGACGGGTGTCTCCACATCAGCCGCGAGGAAGGCGGCCTTCGTGACGGAGGCGGCGGTGCCGTAACTCCGGAAGACCCCGTGCGCCGCCGCACCCCGGGCATGGACGACGCGCTCCGGGATGCGTTCGTGGTCGAAGTGCATGATCTTCTCGCGCAGGTGGTGGTCCTGCAGGAGAACCGGCCCGCGCGGGCCCGCTTTGAGAGAGTGGTCGGTGTCGTACAGCCGCACTCCCTGAGCGGTCGTCAGGTAGGCGCCGCCCTGGCTCCGGGAGGCCGGGGGAGCGCCGGTGGGCTTGCCGGTGGGGGAGACGGCCTCGGGGCCGCTCTGGTCGGGCTTGGGTGGCAGCGGCTCCCGGGGCCGGGTCGGTTCCTCCCGCGAGGGAGCCTCACTGGCGGGGCGTCCCGGGACGACTGCCTCTTCCTCGACGGGGTGGGACTCTTCCACGATTCCTCCTGTGAACGGGCATGAGCACGGGGGCTGGGCTGTCTGTCCACCAGTAACCCGCATGAAATAGATCAAACCGTCAGACTTTGTTCACACTGGGTCACGGGAGTGTGGTCGACGGTACGAGCGTGCCCGGTGGGGTAGCCGCCACGCATGAACGAAGTCAGGCCTCTGGCAGTTGTCACCGGCGCCTCCAGTGGCATCGGGTTCGAACTCGCCAAGCAATTCGCCGAAAACGGATTCGATCTCCTGGTCAACGCCGAGGACCCGGGCGTGGAGGGCGCGGCCGACCGGCTCCGGGCCGCCGGTGCCGACGTCCAGGTCGTCCGCGCGGACCTGGCCACCTTCGACGGTGTGGAACAGCTCTACGCCTCGATCGCTGCGACCCGTCGGCCTGTCAGCGCCGCCGCTCTCAACGCCGGTGTCGGCCAGGGCGGAGCATTCCTCGACAACGACCTGGCGGACGAGGCCAGGATCATCGACCTGAACATCACGTCGACCGTGCACCTGGCCAAACGCCTATTGCCGGACATGGTTGCCGAGCACGACGGCAGGGTGCTCATCACGTCCTCCATCGCTTCCACGATGCCCGGGTCGTTCCATGCGGTGTACAACGCGTCGAAGTCGTTCCTGCGGTCCTTCGCCGAGGCGCTGCGGGACGAGCTCCGGGACACCGGGGTGACGGTGACCTCGCTGATGCCCGGCCCCACCGCGACGGGCTTCTTCCACCGCGCCGGTATGGACGACACCAGGGTCGGCCGGCAGCCGAAGGACGATCCGGCCAAGGTCGCCAAGGACGGCTTCGACGCCCTCATGAGCGAACGGGGCAAGGTCGTCGCCGGGTCGCTGAAGACCAAGGCGCAAGGAGTCGCCAGCAAGGTGCTGCCCGACAAGCTGAAGGCCGCCGCACACCGGCGCCTGGCGGAACCGGGCTCCGGCAAGTAGGGGGACCAGTCGGTTTTCGCGTTCACCCGCATCTGTCGGACGCCTTCCGCGGCCTCCCGCTCGGCACGAGTGCCGGCGGGCCGGTGCTGTGGTCGCTGGTGGGGGCGGCGGGCATCGCGGGGGTCTTCCTACCGCTGCGATGCGGGCGTACCGCTCCAGAGTCTGATGCCTCCAGGGCGAAACATGTCGATGCGTGGTGGTTGAGGCGGGTTCACCGGACCGGTTTTGCGGATACCCGTACAACATGGCACCCATATGGCGAACCAAGAGTCAGCAGGATGAGCGGCACCCGGAGCGCGAGGACGCCGAGCCGGGCGGCGGCCGGGCGGGACCGGATCCGGAGGTGGAGTCGGCGGCCCCGGACGAGCCGAGGGAGTTGCCCAAGAAATCGTGGGGGGCCGTGCTGCGGCGCACGGTCGCGGAGTTCAAGGACGACGAACTCGCGGACCGGGCGGCGGCGCTGACCTACTACGGCATCCTGGCGCTGTTCCCGGCCCTGCTGGTGCTGGTCTCCCTTCTCGGCGTCGCGGGTGAGTCGGCCACGAAGAGCATTCTGGACAACCTCAAACAGCTCACGCCCGGCTCCGCACGCGACATCATCACCAACGCGGTGACACAGCTCCAGTCCAGCGGCGGCACCGGATCCGTTCTGGCGATTGTCGGCCTGCTGATGGCCCTGTGGTCGGCTTCGGGGTATGTGGCCGCGTTCATCCGCACTTCCAACGCCGTTTACGACATCCCTGAGGGCCGCCCGGCATGGAAGGTCACCCCGCTGCGCCTGGCGCTGACGGTGGTGCTGATGATCTTGGCGTGCGTCAGCGCGCTGATCGTCGTGTTCACCGGCACCCTGGCCAGGCAGCTGGGCACGGCGCTGGGGATGGGGGACACCGCCTTGACGGTGTGGTCGATCGCGAAGTGGCCGGTCCTGGTCCTGCTGGTCACCATCATGATCGCGGTCCTGTACTGGGCGTCGCCGAACGCGCGGGGCCGCGGCTTCAAGTGGATCACCCCGGGCAGCTTCCTGGCGCTGGTCATCTGGTTGATCGCCTCGGCGGGTTTCGCGCTGTACGTCGCGAACTTCGGTTCCTACAACAAGACGTACGGCACCCTGGCCGGAGTGATCATCTTCCTGGTCTGGCTGTGGATCACGAATCTGGCCATTCTTCTCGGCCTGGAGTTCGACGCGGAGCTGGCGCGGGAACGCGCGATCATCGGCGGCCACCCCAAGGAGGAGGAGCCGTACGTCGAGCCCCGTGACACCCGCAAATGGACCGCTGCCGACCGCAAGCACATGGGCGAGGAAGTGTGACGGCGTACGCCCGTACGGCGCCCGGTCCAGCATCGGGCGGGTGAGCACCGCCCCGGGCCGACAGGGGTATCGCCCCCGTCGGCCGTGCGCGGGAACCGGGCCGGCGGTGAGCCGACGTGATCAGGCTGAAGTCTGGGCGGTGCCGTGGTCGGCGCCGGCGGTCCGGTTGATCTTGTCTATCGCCTGGCGGGCGTGTTCACCGGGTGAGCGGGCGGTGAGAGTGGAAACGGTGGAGGGCGCGGTGAGGGGCTGGCCGCGCTCCGGAGCGGGCCTCGCGTGAGCGGCCGACCGCGTACGCAGGCGGTGGCTGGCAGCCTCGTCAAGGCTGACCGGGCGCTGCATCTGGGCGGCGAGCCGGCCGGCTTCCTGGCCGAGCGCGGCGACGTCGTCCCATGCGAGCCGGAGTACCAGACGCAGTTCGGCCTCTCCATCGGGGAGGGCTTGGAGGGGAAGGCTGACGGGGTCGGTCATGGGCTGATCCTCAGGGTCTCGGGAGAGGGCCACGGCGGAGCGCTGCGCACCACGGGTTCGGTCGTGCGACCACTGGTACGCAGAACCGGCCCGGTGTGTTCAGAGGCCGCGTGGGAGCCCTGAGGCGTTGCGCGGATCAGCCGCCCGGACCGCCACTGCCGAAGGCTCCGCCGCTCTTGTCGGGGCCGCCCCGACCGTCCTTGTCCTCCGGCTGTGCCTGGTCGCCCAGGTTGCCGAAGCCCTTCATCTCGTGCGGGTGGAGCCGTTGGCCGTCCGGTGGAAACTCGTCCGGTTCCAGCTCTCGACCCTGCTGCCGGGCGGGTTCTCGCCGTTGTCCCCGCTCCTTCGAACGGGACGGGGCATCGTGCCTCCGCCGGATGCCCCACCACACCAGTCCGATCAGGAGCGCGACCACCACGAGTCCGACAATGAAGGGGGCAATTCCCACCAGCAAATCCCTTTCCCCCTCGGCTGCGAGGGAAGCGGGAAGCGTCCTGCTGTCCTGCCAACTGAGTAGGTTCATGCGATCTGTCTACCCGATTCACCCCAGTTATTCGGAGGGCGTGCCTGTGCGTCGCTCTTCGCTGGTCCCATACCCGGTGGGCAGTGGTATCGCAGGAGGCCGAAGTCGGGTATCGGTGGTGACCCGGTTTCGAGCGCGGGTGTGAGCGGGTCGGCCCCGGGGGCCCTCGCCGGGATGGCGGCGCACGCCGTGCGTGAGGGGCCGGGCAGGTCGCCCGGGAGCCAGAAGTTACGAATGCAATGAATTGGGAAGCGCGGCAGCGCGGTCGAGGTGCGTGGGCTGGGTGCTGGTGCTGGGGCTGGGCGCTCGATGGTGGAAGCCGGGTGACGGAAGTGTGGCGGCACGGCGGGTGGGCACCCTGCTGTCATGGCCGGACTTGACCGGGTGCGCCGGCTCGACGAGGCGCTGACCCGTCGTCTCGCGGCGTGGAAGTCCCCTCGGGCGCGGCAGTTGCTGCCGGCCGTGGAGTCCGCGGCCGAGCGCACCAAGCTCTGGTGGGCAGTCGCGGCGTTGATGGCAGCCACGGGAAGGAAGGCGGACCGCGACGCCGCCCTCTCGGGCCTGACGAGCATGATCACCGCAGACGCCGCTTCGAACCTGTGCAAGCACCTCTGCGAGCGGCGCAGACCGCCCGGGCGGCTCATCCCCCATGCGGGCGTCCACGACCGCCCGCACGGCTCCTCGTTCCCCTCAGGGCACACGGCCGCAGCAGTCGGCTTTGCGGCGGCGGCCGCCTTCCGGTCGCCGTGGACAGGGGCGCGGGCGGCGGTCCCCGCCGCCATGGTCGCGGCGGAGCGTCTGCAGAGGGGTGCGCACCACCCCGGTGACGTCGCTGCCGGAGCCGCGATCGGTCTGACCTGTGCCTGGCTGGTGCACCGCCACCCCGGCACCCGGTGGGCCGGGAGGCTCACCATCCGGGCCGCTCACGCGACAGCAGTGGCATCAGGGGCGGTGCGGGAGGCGAGGGCCGCGAGGGCGGCGGGAGCGGCCAGGGCGGCCCGGAGGCGGCCGGGGCGGTGAAGCGTCCGGGCCGCGCCTTGCTCTCCTCGGGGGCACACTGGTGACGCCGCTGTTCCGGACGCCGAGGAGCGCTGTGCCTGTTCCGATCATCATCGACTGCGATCCGGGGCACGACGATGCCGTCGCGCTCATGCTCGCCGCAGGAGACCCATCGGTCGACCTGCTGGCGATCACCACGGTGGCCGGCAATCAGACGGTCGACAAGACCACATTGAACGCGCGCAGGGTCTGCACCGTCGCCGGCATCACCGGTGTACCTCTCGCAGCCGGCTGCGCACGCCCCTTGGTCCAGCCGCAACTCGTGGCCGACGACGTCCACGGGGAGTCCGGCCTCGACGGCCCGCAGTTCGGGGCACCAACGGTGGACGTGGCTCCGGAACACGCGGTGGACCTCATGCACCGGATCCTGACCGGGCATCCGGAACCCGTCACACTCGTCCCGACCGCGCCGCTGACGAACATCGCCCTGCTGCTGACCAGGTATCCCGACACTGCCGCACGCATCCGCGAGATCGTACTCATGGGTGGCTCCACCGAACGGGGCAACAGGACCCCGGCGGCCGAGTTCAACATCTACGCCGACCCCGAAGCAGCGGACATCGTCTTCCGAAGCGGCGTGCCGGTCACCATGTGCGGGCTCAACGTCACCCATCAGGCGCTCGCCACCCCCGAGGTGGTCGCCCGCTTCGAAGGTCTCGGCACCGATCTCGGCCGTACCTGCGCCCAGCTGATGACCTTCTTCGGATCCACCTACCGGCGACTGTGGGGTTTCGAGTCCCCGCCGCTGCACGACCCGGTCGCGGTGGCCCGTGTCATCGACCCGGCGATCGTGCACTGCGTCGACGCGAGCGTGGCGGTCGAACTGCACGGACACCACACCCGGGGCGCGACGGTGGTGGACCTGCACGGCTACCTCGGCCGGCCCGTCAACGCGCGCGTCGCGGTGACCCTGGACCGCGAACTGTTCTGGGACCGGGTGGTCGGAGCCGTCGAAGCGCTGGGGAGCCGCATGCCCTGAGCCGGCGTGGGTGACCAAGTCGCGGGCTGCTCAGGTGCGTCGACGGCGTAGGACGCAGCAGCGCCGAGGCCGTCGGCAAGGAGATCGATCAGCGCACCGACGTCCCCAAGACCATCCGCGGTGACGCGTTCACGTCTCTCCTCGGCGGCTTCCTCGGTCTGCCGCTCATGGTCACCAGCGGCGAGAACATCGGGATCGTGCGTGTCATAGGTGTGCGCAGCCGGTGCGTGACCGCCGCGTCCGGAGTCGTCCTCATTCTCATAGGCTTCATCGCGCCCGTCACCCGGGCGATCAGCGTCGTCCCGTCGGCCGTGGTCGGCGGTACCGCGATGGCGGTGTTCGCCGTCATCACCGTGCTCGGTGGTCGCGGGCGACCACCCCTGCCCCTTGACACGGCACGCCGAACTCGCGGAGCGACCCTCGCGCGCCCACGGCCACGGGCGCGCGGGTGCCCGCGTCGGTGACGGTGGTGAAACCGCCGCGAAGCGACTCCAGCGCCGCCAACTTGGCTGCTACGTAGGCGGATTCTTCGTCGAGCGCGTTCTCCAGCGGCACCCAGACCCGGCGGAAGATCTCCGACGGCTCACCGAAGGCGAGGGACGAACCGAAGCCGCGTTCGTCCAGGGGGCCAGTGGCCTGGGCTTCGCCCTGATCGTCGCGCCCGTGGGATCTCGGCACCGATCAGCCAGGCAAGCACCACCTGGTTGACGGTCGCGCCGGTTTCCCCGGCCACCTCCCCCAGCACCGACAGGCAGGCGGGTGCGCCCCAGTGGTCGAAGGCGGGGCCCGGCGGCTTGTCCTCGCGTACGTAACCGCCGGACAGCAGGGGTGAGTAGGCGACCAACGCGAGGCCGGGCTCGGAGCGCAGGTAGCCGGGCAGGTCGCCGCTGACCACGCCGGGGGTGAAGTGCACTCGATGTCAACCCCCGGGGGACCGGCCCCACGGCGGCCGCCCGCCGGAATGATCGCATTGACAGTGTGGTGGGCGGTGAGAGGGCGGATACATGTGACCGGGAGCCCGTGCCGTAACGCACGTCGCACGCAGCACGCCGGTGGGGCCGGCCGGAGAAGTCCGGCCGGCCCCACCGGCGTCGCGGTCTGTCAGGCGCGGTGACCGCCGTAGTAACCGCCGATCTGCTCGTGGTACCCGGCATCGCCGATGTGCTTGTCCTTGTCGAACTCGGGGGCGTCCTTGATCTCGGCCTTGGTCCGGTTGACGTAGATCTTCTCTTCCGCCGCGTCGACCCGCGTGACCGTACCGGCCGGCAGGAGGACGTGCTTGCCGAAGACCCATACGCCCGTGTCGACGACGAGGTACGCCGAACCGACATCGTCGGAGTGCTTGTCGACCTTACCGATGGATCCGTCCGTCGCCTCGACCTTGTAGCCGATCAGGGTGTTGCCGACGGTATGACCGGTCGTCGGCTGGTAACCCCAGATGTTCTCACTCATTGAGCGTCTCCTTCATCGACGATTTCACGCAGCGGCGGTATTTACGCAGCACTGCGAAGTGCATTGTTCTCCGGACATTCCCTGGAAGGAAATGCGGGTGAAAGCGTCTACCAGCGGTACCAGCGGCCGCGTCGGCCGCCACTGGCGGCCGGCCGGACAATAAAGCCCAGCACCCACACGACCAGCACAATGACCGCTATCCACCACAGTGCCTCGAGGGCGAAGCCCGCACCGAAAAGGATCAGGGCGAGCAGTAGAACGAGAAGCAGGGGGACCATAGTTATCAACCTCCAGGCGATCGTGTGCCCCGAGGAGGTTCCGCCATACATCGGAATCGGAATTTCCTGACGGAGTTCAGATTCAGCGCACCGGGCGGCGTCCGGTGCGCCGCCAGTGAAGAGCGGCATAGGCCACATCGGCCAGGAATACCGCGACGCCGAGGATCAGCAAAAAGAACAGCCCCTCGACGAGAACACCGATGATGCCGAGCACCAGGGCGACAATGACCAGGAAGAGCACCAGAGCCATGATCGGAGGCTTTCTACGAGGACGTGCGAGGTCGGGGATCAGCGCCGGGCCAGCACGCGTTCTCCGCCTGCGCCCGGCTGATAGGGCAGGTCGTAGTGATCGAAAATCGCCTTCTCGTCCTCGGCCGGCAGGATGTCGTCGGTGCCCATCGATGGCGCGTCCTTCACCAGCGATCTCGGATAGGCGACCTTGACGTAGTCGGGGCCGACGACTGCCCCGGCCAGGGGTACGAAGGCAAGCCGGCGGCGGGTCGGCAATCCCGTCACGATCGTCGCGACAGCAGGTTCGTCGGTGCGGGTGTTGACGTACACCGCCTCCAGCGACCCCACTTTGCGCCCGTCGGCGTCCACCACGTCACGGTTGCGCCACTCGCGGATGTCTGCAGTCCCAATCACGTCGGCTCTCCTCGTGGCAACCGCCGCAGAGGGCGGTCATGTTCGGTCGGCTCCCAGCCCGCACTACAGATCTTCCCCCCACGGGCCACCGATACGTGCGACCTCCGGACCCTGCCGGCGGCGTGTTATCCGCGGGTGCGTGGGCGGTGGCTGGTGTCGCACCATGGGTACCGGCGGCTGCGGTGGCAGGTGCACAGTGCGACGCAGAACCGGTCCGACCTCGCGGTGGTGCCGTCCTCCAGGACGACTTCAACAGGGCCCTCGACCAGGATCGGGCCCTCCCGCTGGACGGTGATACGGCGAGGCCTATCGGTTTCGTCGGGCACGGATGACCACCAGTTCTTCCTTGTTCTGGTCCGTTTCGAGCAGGCCGCGGGCGTGCAGCCAGCGCTGACGGCTGCGCAGTACCGGGCCGAAGGCGACGTAACGCCGCTCGGTGACCGTGGCGTCCAGGCCTGCCGCTCGCAGTTGCCGCAGGGTGTTCTCCTCGTCGCTCAGCACCGAGTGCACGATCAGGAGTACACCGCCGGGTCTGAGCAGGGGCGGCGCATCCCGGCAGATCCGGTCCAGGACCAGCCGCCCGTCGTGCCCGGCATCCCAGGCCCGTGCGGCCCCGCGTCGGGGCAGTGCGGCATCCGGGGCAGGCACGTAGGGCGGGTTCGTCAGGATCAGGTCGAACGCGCGTCCAGCCACGGGGGCAAGGAGATTCCCGCGCAGTACGCGAACCGGCAGGCGGGCCAGGCGGGCGTTGAGCCGGGCGGTCAGCACGGCCCGCCGGGAGATGTCCACGGCGGTCACGTCGGCGCCTCGGCGCGCGGCAGCCAGGGCGAGCGCGCCGGTGCCGGTGGCGACGTCGAGAACCTGGGTTCCCGCCCGCAGGGGTTCCTCGTGCAGGGCGCCGGCCAGCAGGGCGGTGTCGTCTTGCGGGGCGTACACGCCCGGCAGGGAAATGAATCTCACCCTGCCCTGGTACCCGGATCGGGCGGAATGATCAGCCGCTCTCGTGCGCTGAGAGGGGCCCGGGGTGGATTACACGGCGGCGATGCGCAGCGACGACTTCCCGGCCCGCCAGGCCGTCAGGAGGTGGTCGCCGAGCCGGCCTTCGAGGTAGCCGGTGGCGTCGATGCCGAACGCGACATCGGCCGCGAGATGCGGTTCCTCCTGCAGGAGACCGTCGATCACCTGATGGCGGACCACCTGCTCGTGCACGGCGTCGGCCTCGACGTGCTCGGTGTAGAAGAACTCCGCCGCCGGACCCGCGCCGGTGCGTTTCATGGCGAGCGCAAGCCTGCGGGACCCGGGTGAGGACGTGACCTCGACGGTGGCGAAGTGACCCACCAGCGCTCCGCGCAGGCGGCGGTGCAGCCCCAGGAGTGACATGAGGTTCACGGTGGCCAGGGCTTCCGCACAACCGGCGTCGAGATAGTGGCCGTAGGCGGTTTCGAGGTCCAGATCGGCCATGAGGTCGGCGAAGAGCTGAGCGTGCACCCGCTCCGCCCGTCCCCCGCCGTACTCGTCGAACTCCACGGCGGCCATGCCGGCCTTCGCCCGTCCCCACAGCCGGGGCAGCACCCAGGCGTGCGGATCGGCCTCCTTCAGGTGGTACAGGGACCGGTGCGCCGCATACTCGCGCACTTGCCACAGTTCACCCTCGTCCTGCAGGAAATGCGAGACGCCGGTGCCGTGGACGGGCTCCACCAGTAGTTCGGCCAATGCCTCGTCCACGTCGTCGTGGCGGGTGGCGTCGGCGCGCAAAGCCGTGAGGAACCGCTTCTCGAGCGATGCCCGCACCCCCAGCAGCGCCGGATCCCATTCGAGGGCGGCATCCACTCCTGCATAGCCGCGATAGTGCAGCTCGTAGCACACGTACAGGGCGAGCTGGAGATCATCGCCGTAGGGGGCGGCCCCCTGCACCGGATCGCTGCCGGGCAGTGCCCCGTCTCCCCGCAGGTAGCCGATCACCGCTGCCGAGAGCTCCCCCCGCTCGAGCGGAAGGGCAGGTCCCTGCTGATCAATAGCCATATCGCACCTCTACCCCGTGGCAGGTGATCCCAACAGGAGCGGCTGAACAACGCGCGGCCCTCGCCGGCCTCGTCGGCCGGCGAGGGCCCCATCCACGCGTACCTGCCGGCCGCTCGGCGGTCGAGGCCGCCTCAGACCTCGCCGCGCCAGGCTCCGGTCTCGCTGCCGCGGGACTCGATGAACTTCTTGAAGCGTTCGAGGTCGCCCTTGGCCTGCCGCTGGACGAAGCCGAGCTTGTCACCGACAGTTTCGGCCGGCCCCTCGGGGGCGAAGTCCATCTGCAGCATCACCTTGGTCCGGTTCTCGCCGAGGTGATGGAAGGTGACCACGCCGGCCTGACGGCTCTCCCCGTCGACAGTGGTCCAGGCGACCCGCTCGTCAGGGATCTGTTCGGTGATCTCGGCATCGAACTCCCGCTTCACACCGTGCACGTTGGTCACCCAGTGGGTGAGCGTCGCGGTGCGCTGCTCGATACGCTCCACGCCGTCCATGAACTCCGGGAACGTCTCGAACTGCGTCCACTGGTTGTAAGCGATGCGGACCGGTACGTGGACCTCGATGGACTCTTCCACCTGCGACATCAGTTGCGTCCTTCCTTCGGTTCAGCGGTCTGTCACGGCTCCGCAGAACGGGAGCCGTGGGTCTCCCCTCAGGCCGCGTACCCCGGCTTCCCGCGATCATTGCGCCGTTCCGGACGGCTCAGTCCTCGGTCGGAACGCAGAGCACCGGAATGCGGGACAGGTGCAGCAACTTGTGCGGCGTCGAGCCGAGCAGCGCACCGCGCATCGGGCTCTCGCCCCAGGTGCCGACCACGATGACCCGCGCGTGATGACGTGACGCGGCGTCGAGCAGTGCCTGCGCCGGCTTCTCTTCGAGGATTTCCACCGTCGTCGGCACACCCGACTCGTCGGCCGCCTCGACGGCACATTCGAGCGCCGTGCGCGCGGCCTGCCGAATCGCTTCGAGGTGGCTCCGGTATTCCTCGCCCGGACTGCCGGGGGCTGCGGCGCCGTACACGAGTACGAGCGGCTCGCCGAACGCGGCCGACACTTCGATGGCGACGCGCAACGCCCGCGCCGCGCCCGGCGACTCGTCGTACCCCAGGACCACCGTCATCTCAGGACTCCCTGCCGCGGACCAGCTCGGGGTCGGCCACCCCGGGCCGCTCCGCCCAGAATTCGGGCGAGATCAGACGCCACACGCACATGATGACCACTCCCGTGGCCGCGATGCCGATGCCGATGACGAGCGGGGGGCCGAGTCCGAACCAGGAGACCCCGCTGTAGGAGTTCGCGGGGTCGGACATGTCGATGACCGACTCCACGAGCAGCCAGGCCAGCAGCGCCGCGCCGACGAGCGGGCCGATTCCGATGAGGACGAAGTTGCGGACGCTCTCGGTCAGGTGGCGGCGGTAGTAGACCGCGCAGGCAAGGCCGGTGAGCGCGTAGTAGAAGGCGATGAGCAGCGACAGGGCCGTCAGCGAGTCGAAGAGGGCGTTCTCGCTGATCCGGTTGACGACGAGGTACCAGGCGATGGCGACGCCGGCGACCCACCAGGTGGCCACGTGCGGCGTACGGAACCGAGGGTGGATACGTGCGAACGGTGACGGCAGAGCGTGACGGCGGGCCATGGACAACGCCGTGCGCGAGGCCGGGATGATCGTCGTCTGGGTCGAGGCCAGTGCGGACGTCGAAACCGCCAGCAGCACCACCCAGTCCCAGCCGCCCATCACCTCACCGGCGAGCAGGGCGAAGATCGACTCCTCCTCGTCGGCGTTCTCGGTCAGGAACGCCGGTCCGGCGTACGCCACGACCGCGATGCCGACCGACAGGTACGTCACCAGCAGCACGATCGTCGACCAGATTCCGGCCCTTCCGGGGGCACTCGCGGAACCCCTGACCTCCTCGGTGAGGTTGACCGCCGACTCCCAGCCCCAGAACATGAACACGCCCAGCAGCAGACCGCCGGTCAGCGCCGCGCCGCCGGCTCCGAACGGGTTCAGCCAGTCGATGTCCGGCGTGATCGAGTCGAGGGTGCTCGTGCCGGCGTAGGCGCGGTAGATCGCCACCACCGCGAACACCAGCAGAAAGGTGACCTGGGCGAGGATCAGGACGTTCTGCACCCTGGCCGACGCCTCGGTGCCGATGACGCAGATGGCCGTCATCACGAGGATGACGAGCACCGTGAGCGACTGGACCACGAGATCGCTGTCGGCCCAGCTGTCGAGACCGACGCCGAGCAGACCGAACCGTACGGCGACATCGGCCAGCGACCCGACCACCAGCACGCCGGTCATCATGATGGCCCACCCGCCGAGCCAGCCGGCCCAGGGACCCATGCCCCGGGTGACCCATGAGAACGTCGTGCCGCAGTCCTGGTCCACCTTGTTGAGGTAGAAGAACGCCGACGCGATGAGCAGCATCGGCACGAAGGACGCGAGCACCACGCCAGGGGCGTAGATGCCCACGAGCGCGACGACTGGACCGATGACCGCCGCCAGGGAGTACGCGGGGGAGGTGGAGTTCAGACCGATGACGAGTGCGTCGACGAAGCCGATCGCATCGGGTTTCAGACCACGGGGCGGCCGTACGTCCTTGACATCCTCGGCCATGGTTCCTCGCTTCGGTGGTGCGTAGAACCATGGGAACAGCACCCCGGGTCCGAGTCCAGTTCAGACGTCGTCGACCGGCCGGCCGGGTGCGAGCGGTCGGCCCGGCGGTCGGCCCGGCGGCCTCGGAAGGTTCAGCCGAGCCAGGGGTCCTGGGCGCCGGCGGGGCTGTAGACCGTCAGTGCGCGCGGTGTCTTCTCCAGCACCAGGCTTCCCTCGGCGACTCGGGCGACCTCGCCGTCGTACGCGAAGTGGGGGTCTCCCTCCAGTGCGTCCACCCGCAGCATGCGCAGCTGGGCGGTGACGAGCACCCGCGAGTTGTGAAGTGTCCCGGTGAGCACCGCCAGGAGCAGCCGGGTGCGGGCCCATGAGGTGCTGCCGTCCACGGCGCGGACGTCGAGCAGGCCGTCGTCGAGTCGTGTCCGGTAGGTCGGGGCGAAGCCCGAGGGCTGGTAGACGCCGTTGCCCGCGAAGAGCAGCCACAGCCGTCGGGGGCGGCCGTTGACGGCGACGGTGATGGGGCGGCTGCTCGCCAGTACCCGGGCCAGGCCGACGGCCAGGGCCGGCCATTTGCCGATCCTGGCCTCCAGGCTTTCCCGTGCGTGGACCAGTTCGGGATACACACCGAGGCTGAAGGTGTTCAGGAAGACCTTGTTCTCGTTGCCGTCGGGAGACGACGCCCGGCCGAGGTCGACGGTTATCGCGTCCCCGCCGGCCACCGCACGCGCCACGTCCTGCATGGACTCGATCCCGAGGTCCGCGGCGAAGTGGTTGAAGGTGCCGCCCGGGAAGACGGCGAGTGGAACACGGTTCCGTACCGCCGCTTCCGCCGCCGTGTTTACGGTTCCGTCACCGCCGCACACGCCGAGCGCGCCGCCTCTCTCGGCGGCTTCCCTCGCCGCCCCCTCCAGCAGCGCGGCCAGGTCGTCCTCCGGGCCCAGCTCACTGATCCGCGCTTCGGGCAGAAGCGACTGCAGCCGTTCCACCGTGGCGTGAGAGCTTCCGGCACCGACGGCGACGCCGGACCCCGGATTGACGACCAGGGTGAGTCCGGCCCCGCCGGGCAGTGGGGGAGCGGGGAGGCGGGGACGTACCGCCACCGCCGGAGTGTCAGGTATCACCGGCCACCAACGGGACGTCAGGGCGGCGGCGCAGGCGCCGATCGCGATCCCCGCCAGCACTTCGCCGGAAGCGCGGACGCCGGACCGGAGGCGCGAGGCGGCCACGGCCGCGGCGAACGGGGCGACGACGACTCCGTAGCGCGGGGACTCCAGGGCGACCCCCACGGCGAAGGCGGCGGCCGAGGCCGCCCGGCCCGCGGTGGGCGTCGTGCTGTGCGGCCGGCCCAGGAAACGGCGCAGGACGGGCAGCGCGTCCACGACCGTCCGTTCGTACCGGGCGTGCGGCTTGGCGACCGTCCTGGTGATCGCGGACGCGAGGGCGAAGGACCCCGATCCACGCAGCGCGGCTCTGCGTGCGGTGCGCCCGCCGGCCAGACCGAGAAGCGCGGCGGCGCCGTACCAGAGCAGTCCGCTGTCGGCCGCTCGGGCGAAGCGTGGTCCGCCCCGGTCTCGCAGGTGGAGGAGGTGATGCCGTCGTCTCATGGTGGAGCAGCTACCCCGGGAGGCGAAGCGCAGCCGCTAGGCTCCAATATTGCCGCATGACAACTATTGATCCGGCGGCGTAAAATCGGACAGTGCCCAGGCACCCGGTCGAGGGATCCGTACGGGCCAGAAAAGTCAGGATTACGTGGACAGAATCGCTGCCGTCGAGCGTGCACTGCGCACCGCCGCACCCCACATGCTGCTCGACGTCGTCACGGTGGCCCTGCGGGAACAGTACGAGGCCGGCCGCGTGGAGCTGCGGCTCGCCGACTACGGGATGAGGTCGCTGCAGGCTGTCGAGCAGATCCCTTTCACCACGGAGCCGGTGTCGATCCACGACAGCCCTCAGGGCCGCGTCTTCGGGTCACAGGAACCGAACGTGGTGCCGGACCGGGAAGCAGGCACGGTAGTGGTCCACCTGCCGGTCACCATCCGTGGGGACCGGATGGGAGTGCTCAGCGTGACTCTCCCGGAGAGCCGCTACGCGCAGGCACTCCTGCCGGAGATCCAGCACATCTGCGAGGCGCTCGGGCACGAGATCCTGGTCGCGGAGCGCGACACGGACCTGTACCTGCTGGCGCGTCGTGCCGCGCGCCTCACCCTCGCCGCGGAGATGCAGTGGCAACTGCTGCCGGGCCGTTCGTGTTCGCGCCCGGAGTTCGCCCTGGGGGCACACCTCGAACCCGCGTACGCGATCTTCGGCGACAACTTCGACTGGTCCGTCTCCGCCGACCACCTCACCCTCACGCTGACCAACGGCATGGGCGACGGGATCGAGGCCGCGCTGCTGACCAACCTGGCCGTCAATGCCCTGCGCAACGCACGACGGGCGGGTCTCGGGCTGGCCGACCAGGCCTCTCTCGCCGATCAGGCGGTGTACGCCCAGTACCGGGGTGCCGCGCATGTCGCGGTGCTGCTGCTGCGCTTCGACCTCGCGAGCGGTGACGTGGAGGCGGTGGACGCCGGGTCTCCGCGCATGTGGCGCATGCGGGACCGCACGGTCGACGCCATTTCCTTCGACGCCCAGCTGCCCCTCGGGATGTTCGGCGACACGGCGTACGTCACCGAGCAGCACAAGGTGCTTCCGGGCGACCGGCTGCTGTTCGGCAGCGACGGTGTGTACGGGACCCTCTCCCCGGGCGGTGAAAGCTACGGGCAGCGCGCCCTGGCCCGCTCCCTCGCCGGGACCGGTTTCCTGCCGCCCACCCAGGTACCCGGAGCGGTGCTGCGGGAACTCGCCTCCTACCGCGGAGAGACCCCCCTGGACGATGACGCTCTCGTGGTCTGCCTCGACTGGTACGGCCGGCAGACCGGGGCCGCCTTCGGGCAGTAGGGGCGACGGCCGGGCGTCACGCCGAGCGTATGGTGCTGTCGCCCGGCTTGGGCCTGCGGGCCGTCTCCGCCGCGTCCACCGCTTTCTGGAAGCCGGTGAGCCCTTCCGCCAACGCCTTGCGTGCGGTGGGTGTCATGGCGGCGATCGTGGTGACCAGGGCTTCTTCGCGCCGGACCCGCAACTCCCGCAGGTAGGCCTTCCCCTGGCCGGTGAGCCGGAGTTCGAGCTCGCGCCGGCTCACGGGACTGGCGGCGCGCTCGATGAAGCCCAGCGCTTCTAGCCGGTCACACAGGCGACTGACCGACGGCGGTGCCGAGCCCAGCAGTTCCCCCAGGGTGCGGAGGTTGATGCCCTCCTCGCGGTCCAGGCTGTACAGCACGCGCAACTGCGAGGGAGACACCGGGTGGGCGGACACGGCGTCCCGGCCCCGCTCCCACAGCACTTCGAGCAGCTCGATGACGTCGCCCGCGGCCCCGGCGGCGTCCCGGGACCGCCGGGACGGCCGGTCGCCGCCGCTGCCCTTTGCGCTTTCCACCCGGCAACCATATCGCCGCCGGGGCGACGGGCAGCGGATACATGCACCGAGGCCACGGTTCCGGCACAGCGGCTTCACCGACCCGAGCGGTCACGAGCGGCAGTGCGTCGTCCTGGGCAGCTCCGTTCACCGGGACGCGAGCGCGTCGGTGACGCTGGCATGGATGGGAGTGGCGGCGCTCATACCGGTGATCTCCAGCAGGCGGTGAACAGCGGGGGTGGGGGCCGCCAGATGCAGGTCTCCCTCGTTCTGCCGCGTCTCACGAGCGGCTTTGATCAGGACGTTCAGACCCGACGAGTCCATGAAGTCCAGGGCTGAGAGGTCCAGCACCAGACGGTGGCGCCCGTGATGAATCTGGTTGGCCAGATGGGTGTGCAGCAGAGTCGCGGTGTCGAGGTCCAGTTCGCCGCCGATGGTGAGGACGGCCGTGCGGGCGTCGTGGATCCGGACTTCTATGTTCAGGTTCTCGGCGTTGGGGGACACGTTTCCTGCCTTGGGAGTGGGGTCGGGGGGTGAGGCATGTCAGCCGGTCATGTCATTGGAGGTGGACACCGATCAGGCACGTGTCGTCATCGGTGTCGGAGCGACTGTGGGTCAGCAGGCGGTCCAGATACTTCTCGAGCTCCGGTGCCGGTTGGCGCGCGACGGACAAGAGGTGCTCCAGCGACTGCTCCACCGAGAGGTCGCGGCGCTCGATCAGTCCGTCGGTGTACATGAGCAGCCGGTCCCCGGCCTCCAGCGTGAGCAGGTGTTCCTCGTACGTGGCCTCGGCCGTGGCCCCGAGCAGGATCCCGCCCGGCAGGGGCAGGGCCGTGGCCTCGTCGCCGCGGACCAGCACCGGCGGAGGGTGCCCCGCTCGTGCCCATCGCAACTGCCGCGTCGTGGGTTCGTAGATGCCGCAGACGGCCGTGGCCGTCACCTGGTCCGTCAGGTGGTGAGCCACGGAGTTCAGCCAGCCGAGCAGCTGCGCCGGTCCGGAACCGGTGGCGGCGAGGCCCCGCAGTGCGTTGCGCAGCACCACCATGCCGGTCGCCGCCTTGATCCCGTGCCCGGCCACGTCACCCACCGCGAGCAGCACCTGCTTGGTGGGCAGCACCACCGCGTCGTACCAGTCGCCACCCACCAGGTGGCCTTCCTCGGCCGGCCGGTACCGCACGGCCACCCGCAGTCCGGACGTGTCGACCGGGGCAGGTGAGGGGGGCATGATCGCCTGCTGCAGTTGCAGAGCGAGCCGGTTGCGTTCGGCTGACTGCTGCTCGGTGTCGGCGAGCCGGTCGCGGGTGGCGGCCAGCGCGACCTCGGTCCAGTGCTGGGCGGAGACGTCCTGGTAGGCACCGCGGACTGCGAGCAGGTGCCCGGAAGGGTCGGTGACCGGTTCGCCGACGATGCGGATGTAGCGCACCACACCGTCGGCACGTTGCAGTCGGAACGCCGTGGACGCGGAGTGCCGGTGATGCATCAGCGTGCGCAGGAATCGGCCGATGGCCACCGAATCGTCCGGATGGGCGTGCTTGTGAAGCCGTTCGAGCGGCACGACGGAGGAGCTGGACGGCAGCCCGAAGAGCGAGAACAGCTCCGTGTTCCAGATGACCCGCCCGGTGACGGTGTTTTCCTCGAAGCCGCCGATCCGGCCCAGCCGTTGCGCGTGCTGGAGGAGTTCGGCCAGCCGTGTCGCCTCGCTCTCCAGACGCCAGCTGAGCAGCACGGTGTCGCCGTACCGGCCCAGGCCCACCGACGCCACCGTGCTGAGGGGTACGTCGTCGACCAGGGCTCCCAGAGTCATCCGCTCGGCCCGGAACGGTTCGCCCGTGGCGTGGACCCGCAGGACGTGCTCGTACAGGCCGTTCTCCCGAGCGGTCAGAGGGTATGCCTCCAGCAGGCTCATACCGGTGACCGCGGCACGTGAGCGCCCGGCCAGATCCGTGAAGTGCCCGTTCGTGTAGGCGATCTGGAAATCGGTCACTGCGTCCTGGTCGTCCAGCAGCGGCCGCAGCACCAGCGCGGAGTCGAGGAGACTGTCGGCCAGGTCGATCAGCACGCTCACCGCGTCACCGGGTTCGCCGTCGGCGCCGGCCGCCTGTACGTCCGTACCCGGCAGTGTGTGGGCGCACAGGTCGGCGAGCGCGTCGAGCTGCCGGGTGGTGGCGGGCGTGAGCGGCGGCTGAGGATGGGGCCAGCACACTTCCAGGACGCCGAGTGTGCGGCCCGAGACCTCCGCCGGCAACACCGCTCGGGCTCCCGCACCGCCGCGCCCGAGGCCGATGCCGAGCGTGCCGGCGGGCAGGGAACCGTGCCACTGGGGCCTCCGCTCGGTCAGGACCCGCTGCGCGACGGTGCCGACGCCGGGTGGAACGTACCGCCACCGCTCGGCCTCCCCGCGCCGGAACCCGGCATGGCCGGCCAGTATCAGTGCGCCGTCCCGTCCTGCCGCCCAGAGCGCCAGCGCGTTGGCGCCGAGCGGGGCGAGTGCCTGGTCCAGCAGTGACTCGGCCGCGGACTGGGCGTCGCTGGACAGGGAACCGGCCTCGGCTGCCCGCAGGCGCAGCACCGGACCCGCGACGTTGTCTCCGTCCGTGTTCGCCTGCCCGGCGGGCAGCGCCTCGGTGACGGCGTCGTGGGACGCGGCGTTGACGACGTCGGCCGCCAGCTCCAGCAGCGGGAGCCGCGCGGCCTCCGCCAGGCCTTCCAGATACCGCGCGGACGCCGTCGGGCCGCCGTGTCCGCGCTCGACCAGAATGCCGGTGGCGATCCCGATCAGCGCGCGGGCGTCCGCGGACTCCTGCGCGAGGGCGAGGTCGCGGCGCAGCTGCTCGACGGTTGCGGCCAGGGCCTCCACGCCCTGTCCGTCCCCGCTCACCGGTTCAGCCAGCGGCGCATGCAGGCCACGAGCACGGCCGAGTCGACCGGCTTGGTGATGTAGTCGTTGGCCCCCGCGGCCAGGCTCTTGTCCCGGTCGCCCTGCATGGCCTTGGCGGTCACGGCGATGATCGGGAGATCCGCGTACTCCGGCATGGCCCGGATCGCGGCCGTCGCCGCGTAGCCGTCCATCTCGGGCATCATCACATCCATGAGGATCAGCTCGACATCGCTCTGCTCGGAGAGGACCTCCAGCCCCTTGCGGCCGTTGTCGGCGTGCAGCACACGCAAGCCGTACAACTCCAGGATCCCGGTGAGGGCGTAGACGTTGCGGGCGTCGTCGTCGACGATCAGGACGACGCGCCCCGACAGATCGCTGTCCGGCCCCTCGTCCACCACCTGCTGTCTCGGGACCTGAGCCTCGGCAGTCGCCGACCGCACCAGCGGCAGGACGTCGGCCGGCCGCTCCGCCGTCAGATGCAGCGCGATCCGCTCGCGCAGCTCGTCGAGGCTGGGCAGAAGTTCCAGAGGCTTCACCCGCGCCCACTCGAGCAGTTGGGTCTCCTGCTGGTGCTCCAGCCGGCGTGTGTGGTGGGCCAGCACCGGCACGTGCCGCAGGGCGGGGTCACCGTTCAGCGCCTCCAGCAGGTGCATGGCGGCGCCGTCGGGCATGTCCAGGCCAAGCACGAGGCAGTGGAACGGCTCCGCGGCCAGGGCCGCAGCCGCTTCCTCCGGGCCCACCGCGGTCCGCAGATGCACCGGACCTCGCGCATCGACGAGGCTGTGATTGTCCGCCAGCTCGGCGACGGCGCTCTCGGCGACCAGCGACAGCAGTCCATGCGGCCGGTCCTCGATCACCAGCAGGCGGCGTCGGCCCGGGACTGCCCTGCGCGTGGGCTCCGCCTGCGCTCGCGACTCGTCCTCGTCCGGCGACAGCGCCGGCTCCAGTGACTCGGACTCGCGTGCGTCGAACCGGGCCACGGGAAGGTGCAATGTGAACGTGCTGCCCTCGCCCGGCGTGCTGGCCGCCTGGATGGATCCGCCCAGCAGGTGGGCGATCTCCCGGCTGATGGGCAGACCGAGGCCGGTGCCGCCGTACTTGCGGCTGGTCGTACCGTCCGCCTGCTGGAAGGCACCGAAAATCGCTTCGAGCTGCGGCTCGGCGATACCGATGCCGGTGTCCAGGACCCGGAAGGCCAGCGCCGGGCCGTGCTTCCGTACGGCCGGCAGGACATCGGACTCGGCCGCCGGGTCGATGCGCAGCTCCACGGCTCCTTCCTCGGTGAACTTGACCGCGTTGGAGAGCAGGTTGCGCAGGACCTGCCGCAGCCGGGAGTCGTCGGTGATCAGTTCGCCGGGAACGCCGGGGGCGACGCTGATACGGAAGTCCAGGCCCTTCTGGGCGGTCATCGGCCGGAAGGTCGCCTCGACGTAGTCCAGCAGGCGGCGCAGCGGCACCCGTTCGGGATTGATGTCCATCTTTCCCGCCTCGACCTTGGACAGGTCGAGGATGTCGTTGATGAGCTGCAGGAGATCGGAACCGGCCGAGTGGATGACGCCGGCGTACTCCACCTGCTTGGGCGAGAGGTTCCGGGTGGGATTCTGCGCCAGGAGCTGGGCGAGGATGAGCAGACTGTTGAGCGGGGTGCGCAGCTCGTGACTCATGTTGGCCAGGAACTCCGACTTGTATTTGGAGGCCAGCGACAACTGCCGGGCGCGCTCCTCCAGTTCCTGCCGGGCCTGCTCGATCTCCAGGTTCTTCGTCTCGATGTCGCGGTTCTGCGTGGCGAGGAGCGCCGCCTTCTCCTCCAGCTCGGCGTTGGAGTTCTGCAACTCCTCCTGGCGGACTTGGAGTTCGCCCGACCGGGCCTGGAGCTCCGCAGCCAGGCGCTGCGACTCACCCAGCAGCTCGTCGGTACGGGCGTTCGCCACGATGGTGTTGACGTTGACCCCGACCGTTTCCATCAACTGGTCGAGGAAGTCACGGTGCACCTCGGTGAAAGCGGTGACCGAGGCCAGCTCGATCACGCCGAGCACCTGGTCCTCGACAACGATGGGCAGCACGATCAGGCTCGAGGGACTGGTCGAACCCAGGCCGGAGGAGATGGTGATGTAGTCGGCCGGCAGGGCGTCGATCGCGATGGTGCGCCGGCTACGGGCAGCCTGGCCCACCAGCGACTGGCCGAGCCGGAAGCGCACCGGCTCACTGGAGTCGTCGGGACGGTCGGGGTGCCCGTACGAACCGATCAGCTCGAGCTCGCTGACCCCGTCGCTGTCCTGCGCCAGGTAGAAACCGCCGTACTGGGCACCGACGAGGGGGGTCAGTTCGTCCATGATGAGCTCGGCCACGACCTTGAGGTCGCGCCGGCCCTGCATCAGGCCCGAGATGCGCGCGAGGTTGGTCTTGAGCCAGTCCTGTTCCTGGTTGGCCCGGGTGGTCTCGCGGAGCGACTCCACCATGGAGTTGATGTTGTCCTTGAGCTCGGAGACCTCCCCGGACGCGTCGACCGTGATGGAACGCGTGAGGTCGCCCTCGGCGACAGCGCTGGTGACTTCCGCGATGGCACGCACCTGCCGAGTGAGGTTGCCCGCCAGCTCGTTGACGTTCTCCGTCAGTCGCTTCCACGTCCCGGACACGCCCTCGACCTCGGCCTGACCTCCGAGGCGTCCTTCGCTGCCCACCTCCCGGGCCACTCTGGTGACCTCCGCGGCGAAGGAGGAAAGCTGGTCGACCATGGTGTTGATGGTGGTCTTGAGCTCGAGGATCTCGCCGCGCGCGTCCACGTCGATCTTGCGGGTGAGGTCGCCCTGGGCCACGGCCGTGGTCACCTGCGCGATGTTGCGGACCTGGTTGGTGAGGTTGTTCGCCATCGAGTTGACGTTCTCGGTCAGGTCCTTCCAGGTGCCGGCCACGTTCGGCACCTGAGCCTGGCCGCCGAGGATGCCCTCGGTACCTACCTCGCGGGCCACCCGGGTCACCTCGTCCGCGAAGGCGGAGAGCGTGGTGACCATCGTGTTGATCACTCCGGCGAGCGCGGCGACCTCGCCCTTGGCCTCGACGGTGATCTTCTGGGAGAGGTCGCCCCGGGCCACGGCAGTGGCGACCTGCGCGATCGACCGCACCTGGCTGGTGAGGTTGGACGCCATGACGTTGACGTTGTCGGTGAGGTCCTTCCACGTGCCCGACACGCCCCGGACCGTGGCCTGGCCGCCGAGGTTGCCCTCCGTGCCGACCTCGCGGGCCACCCGGGTCACTTCGTCGGCGAAGGCGGAGAGCTGGTCGACCATCGTGTTGATGGTCTCCTTCAGCTCCAGGATCTCGCCGCGCGCGTCCACCCGGATCTTCTGGGAGAGGTCCCCCTGGGCGACGGCGGTCGTGACCTGCGCGATCGACCGAACCTGGGCGGTCAGGTTGTCGCCCATCACGTTGACGGACTCGGTGAGGTCCTTCCACGTGCCCGAGACACCCTTGACGTCCGCCTGGCCGCCCAGGCGTCCCTCGGTTCCGACTTCCCGGGCCACTCTGGTGACCTCGGCGGCGAAGGCGGAGAGCTGGTCGACCATGGTGTTGATGGTGGTCTTGAGTTCGAGGATCTCGCCGCGCGCGTCCACGTCGATCTTGCGGGTCAGGTCGCCCTGCGCCACCGCGGTCGCGACCTGCGCGATCGACCTCACCTGGGCGGTGAGGTTTCCGGCCATGAAATTGACCGAATCCGTGAGGTCCCGCCAGGTGCCGCCGACTCCGGGGACCTGAGCCTGGCCGCCGAGGCGGCCGTCGGTGCCCACCTCGCGGGCGACCCTGGTGACCTCGTCGGCGAAGGAGGACAGTTCGTCGACCATGGTGTTGATGGTCTTCTTTAGCTCGTGGATCTCCCCACGCGCATCGACGGTGATCTTCTGCGAGAGATCTCCTCGCGCCACCGCGGTGGCCACCTGGGCGATGTCACGTACTTGGGTGGTGAGGTTGCCCGCCATGGCGTTGACGGAGTCCGTCAGATCCTTCCAGGTGCCGTCGACGCCTGGCACGTGGGCCTGCCCTCCCAGCCGGCCTTCCGTACCGACTTCGCGGGCGACCCTGGTGACCTCGGAGGTGAACAGGGACAGCTGGTCCACCATGCCGTTGAACACCGTGGCGATCTCGCCGAGGAGACCGCCGCTGTCGGCCGGCAGTCGCGTGCCGAAGTCGCCGTCGCGTACGGCGGTGAGGCCGGCGAGCAACTGCCTCAACTCCGGTTCGCCCACGGCACCCGCCGGGGCTGTCCTCCCGGTGCCGCGCCCTGTGGCCCTCTTGCCCGCCCCCTGCCCGACAGCCATGCTGTTTCCCGCCCCTCGCCTTGCAAAACCGTCGCCAACTGCCCGGGATGGGGTCGGTCGACAGACGCCCTCAACGGTCCGGACATGCGCCCGGCCTCATAGTGCCACAGTTGTCATGAGGCAAACATTCGCACTCGAAGGCCTGCTCAGCAGCCCTCGAACGCACGTCCCTCACTCGTCGTCGGCCGGTACCGGCGGAGCGGCCTGTACGTGTCTGGCCGTCGCGGCGCTCACTGTCGCCGGATGGCACATCGGCCCCGCCACCACCTGGCTGCCGCCGGTCCGGAGCGCCCTGAGCCCCGCACTCGACGGCCGGGGCGATCCCCGCCGGGTGGCGCTCACGTTCGACGACGGCCCCGACCCCGACAGCACCCCGCTCTTCCTCCACGCCGGTTCCTGGCGCGCGGCACTGGGCGCGCTGCCCGAACTGGTCGCCGTGTGCCGTACCCGCGGCCTGACGGTCGGCCGGCTCGCGGACCATGGACTCGCCAGGCCGGGAATCCTGCCCGGCGACCCCACCGCGGTGTTCCGGCGCCCGGCCCTGTCATAAGGTCGCCCGGGGAAACCGGCTCCACGGCGGCCGAGCCGCCGAGGCGATAAGCCGTCAGATGGTCAGGTCGTCAGAAGGGGGCAGAAATGCAGACACGTGTACCTGCGGCCTCGCCCGGTGCTGCGCCAGGCCTGAAGTGCGCGCCGCCGGCCGGGGAAGAGGCGACTCGGATGGCGGCGGTGCGCCGCTACGACATCCTCGACACCCCGCCCGACGGCGCGTTCGACCGTGTCGCGGCAATGGCGGCCCGCCTGTTCGACGTTCCCGTGGCGACCGTGACAATCGTCGACACCGACCGGATCTGGTTCAAGGCGGCGCACGGCCTGGAAGGGGTAAAGGAGATCGGCCGGGACCCCGGCCTGTGCGCCTCGGCGATCCTGGCCGACGAATCCCTGGTAATCCCCGACACCCTCACCGACCCGGTCGCCTGCAGCAACCCGCTGGTCGCGGGCCCGATGGGAGTACGGTTCTACGCCGCCGCCCCCATCATCACCAGCGACGGACACCGGTTGGGTACGGTCAACATCCTCGATACGCGCCCCCGTCTGATCACCGAGGCGGACACCGCCACCCTGGCCGACCTCGCCACGGTGGTGCTCGACGCGCTGGAGCTGCGACTGTCGGCCCTGCACCTGCTGCGCGGAGAACAGGAGCGTCGCAAGGAGCAGGAAGAGGCGCGCAAGCGGGCCGAACGCGACATGGCCGCCATCGCCTCCTTCGCCTCCACACTGCAGCGCACGCTTCTGCCTCCGGCGCTTCCGGCCGTTCTTGGGCTGGAGTTGGCCTGCCACTACCAGACCGACTCGCCACGCGATGTCGGCGGGGACTTCTACGACGTCTTTCCCCTCGGCGGCAGCCGATGGGCGTTCTTCCTGGGCGACGTGTGCGGCAAGGGCGCCGAGGCCGCAGCCGTCACCTCACTGACCCGCTACACCCTGCGTGCAGCCGCCCAGCACCATGACGACCCCGAGGACGTGCTCGGCGCGCTCAACAGCGCGCTGCTGCTGGACCCTTCCACCGGCAGCCGGTTCTGCACCTGCGTATTCGGCACCCTCGACCCCGATCCGCGCGGCGGCTTCACCGTGACGGTCGCCACCGGCGGCCACCCTCCGATCCTCCATCTCCACCCCGAAGGTCCGGGCGACGGGGTACGGGTGGAAGGCGTGGGCCCCGCGGGCGGAATGCTGGTCGGCGCATTCCCCGAAGCCCACTTCGCCTCCCACACCATCCATCTGGCCCCGGGCCACAGCCTGTTGCTGTACACCGACGGACTCACAGAGGCCCGCCTCGCCGATGGCAGCATGCTGGGCGAACACGGACTCTGCGCCTTTCTCACCCGGCGCACCCGCCCTGCGACCGCGACCGCGCTGGTGGAGGACACCGTCGCCCTGATCACGGACCTACCCGAGGGCGCCGGCGACGACATCGCCCTCCTCGCCCTGTCCGTACCTCTTCGCCCCGTGGCCGACGGCCCCGGCACCGTCGCCACCGCCCACACCGCCGGCGCACCCGCGCCCTCTCATGACGCCCGCACCGGCCAGGAGCACTGACCCGTGACCGACACCAACTTCACCAACTTCACCCTGGCCGTCGCAGCCACCGATGGCCCCCTCGCCCAGGTCACCGTCGGCGGCCAGATCGACATCGAGACCGCCCCGGCCCTGCGCGCCCGTGCTCTGGAGCTCATCTCGCAAGGCCACTCGCACCTGATCCTGGACCTGGGCGGCGTCACCTTCTGCGACTCCTCCGGCTTCAACGCCCTGATCGGCGTTCTCCGCTGCGCCAAGGACGTCGACGGCTCCCTGGCACTGGCCGCCGTTCCCGACCGACTGGCCCGGATGCTCGACCTCACCGGCGTGAGCCGGCTGATGCCGTCCTATGCCCATCCCGCCGACGCCCTCAAGGCGCGCGAGGGCGCAGCCCCCACCCCGGAACCTGCCTAGGGGGTCCGTTGGATCAACGGGCGGAGCAAAGGGAGATGCCGACAAGGTGGATGGCTGCGGTCTTTTCGTAGTGAGTACTGATGCCCCGCCACAGACCGTGCACCCGCTCCGCGGACCGGAGCGGGGCATAGTCCGGCCGGCAGTCCCGACCGCTACACGGTTGACGTCCCCTGCGGCGGGGGTGCAGGTTCGGGCGGGGCCGAGAGACGATGGAACGGCGCCGGGAGGTCCGGACAGCTGCGGCGCCGGCCGCGCAGGCGCCGGGCACATCGGGCGGTGCGGGCAGGCGGAGGAGGCAATGGGATGTGTGCAGCCGAGTCCTTCCCGGCGGATCCGGGGCGGCCCGCGAGCGCCGTGACGTCCGAGCCCGGCGGGCTGCTGGACGTGCTGAGCGTCGCCGCTGTGGTGCTGGACGGGGACGGGCGGATCGTGCTGTGGAGTCCGCAGGCGGAGGAGCTGTTCGGTTACACCGCCGGGGAGGCGCTCGGCGGGTTCGCGGGCCGGCTGATGGTTCACGAGGAGCATCTGGAACTGGTGGCGCAGCTGTTCACGCGGGTCATGTCGGGCGAGGGGGGCTGGGCAGGCGTCTTTCCCATACGGCACAAGGACGGCAGCACCAAGCTCGTGGAATTCCGCAATATGCGGCTGGAGGACGAGAACGGGGACCTGTACGCCCTGGGCCTGGCGACGCGCCAGGCCACCTTGCGCCGCGTGGAGCGGGATCTGGCACTGTCCACCCGACTGGTCTCCCAGTCACCGATCGGACTGTCGGTCGTCGACACCGACCTGCGCTATGTCGCCGTCAACCCGGCGCTGGAACGCATCAACGGCCTGCCCGCTGCCGAGCACGTGGGCCGGCGTGCCAGCGAGGCCCTGCCGTTCCTGGATGCCGAAGCCATCGAGTCCGCGATGCGCAAGGTCCTGGCCACCGGTACTCCGATCCTCGACCAGGAGTACATCGGGCGCACCCCGGCGGATCCGGAGAGTGAGCACGCGTGGTCGGTGTCCTTCTACCGGCTGGAGACTTCGAACGGGAAGGTACTGGGAGTGGCGACCTCCGTTGTGGAGGTCACCGAGCGGTATCTCGCCAGGGCCGAGGCGGCCGAGGCACGCCGTCGTCTTGCACTGGTCGCCGACGCGTCCATGCGTATCGGAACGACGCTGGACCTCGACCAGACCGCCCGGGAGCTCGCGGAGCTGTCCGTGCGGGATCTGGCCGATGTGGCGGCGGTGGACGTACTCGATCTCGTCCTGAACGGCCGCCCGTCCGCGGACGCACATCAGGGACCCGCCGTCTTCCGCGCTCTGGCGCTGGCCGCCGCTCACCCCACCGAGGCGGTGGAGGCGGCCGACCAGCCCGGCGAGGTCGCCCGGTACGAGGCCGACCGGCTGGTCACCCGGAGCGTGAACACCGCCAGGCCGGTCCGTGTGCCCCAGGTCGGCGACGACGATCTGACCCGCATCGCCCGCAGCCCTGAAGCCGCCCGCCTCCTGTCCGCCGCTGGAGTGCACTCCTACCTTGCCGTTCCGCTGATCGCCCGAGGCGAGGTCCTCGGCGTTCTCGACCTCAAGCGCACCCGTAACAACCCGGCGCCGTTCACCGCGGACGATGAGGTGCTGGCCGGCGAACTGGCCGCGCGCGCGGCCGTGTGCATCGACAACGCCCGGTGGTACCAGCAGGTGCGCAACACCGCCCTGACCCTGCAGCGCAGCCTGCTTCCCCAGCGGCCACCGGACCAGCCCGGGCTGGAGATCGCCTACCGCTACCAGCCGGCCCAGGCAGCCAGTGAGGTGGGGGGCGACTGGTTCGACGTCATCCCGCTGACCGACGACCAGACGGCGCTCGTCGTCGGCGACGTCATGGGCAGCGGCATCAGCGCCGCCGCCACGATGGGCCAGCTCCGCACCGCCACCCGGACCCTGGCCGAACTGGATCTCGAGCCTGCCCAGGTGCTGCACCACCTCGACCGCATCACCGACCGCATGGGGCAGACCATCACGACCTGCGTCTACGCCGTTTACGATCCCCGCAACCACCGGTGCCTCATCTCCAGCGCCGGACACCTGCCCCCTGTCCTGGTACGCCCCGGGCGGCCCCCCGAACTGCTCGACCTGCCCACCGGCACCCCGCTCGGGGTAGGCGCGGCCACCTTCCACACGACCGAGGTCGATCTGCATCCCGGCGACGTACTCGTCCTCTACACCGATGGCCTGGTCGAAACCCGCCACCAAGCCATCGACGAACGACTGGACGAGCTCATCGGTCTGCTCGGCGAGCCGCTGCGCTCCCTGGAGGAGACGTGTGATGTGCTGCTGCACGCGCTGCGCCACCCCGGGGACCACGACGACGTGGCCCTGCTCATCGCCCGGGCCCGGTCCCCATCCGTATCCGCCGACCGACCCCCGGCTCGGGGTCATTGAAGCGGGCAGCAGTGCAAGATCATTCACGGGTCCAGCGCCGCCGCGACCCCGGCGACCGGGCCAGGCACATCATCACCCCCGAGGGGAGCGCGGCTCTGCGGGAGATGAACGTCGTCCATACCGAGGTCGAGCGTCCCTCGTGCTGCGCCTCGCGTCGGCCTGACCCGCGGCATGTCCGCTCGACGGCGGGTGGTCAGTCCTGGGGGAGCAGTTGTTCCGTCCAGATGACCTTGCCGGACTCGGTGTACCTGGTGCCCCAGCGCTCCGCGAACTGGGCCACCAGGAAGAGTCCCCGGCCGCCCTCGTCCGTCGTGGCCGCCCGCCGCAGATGCGGCGACGTGCTGCTGCCGTCCGTGACCTCGCAGATCAGGGACCGGTCAAGGAGCAGGCGTACGCGGATCGGGTCCGTGCCATAACGGATGGCGTTGGTGACCAACTCGCTCAGGATCAGCTCCGTGGTGAAGGCCTCTTCCTCCAGTCCCCATTCGCTCAGCGTCCGGGCTGCCGCGGCGCGCACCCGGGCAACCTCCGAGGGGTCGGGTGGCACGTCCCAGGTGACTGTGCGGTCGGCGCCAAGGACGCGCGTACGGGCGACGACGAGCGCGACGTCGTCGCGCGGCCGCTTGGACAAGAGGGCTTCCAGCACCGTGTCGCAGGTCTCCTCGGGCGTCCGGTCGGGGTGGGCCAGTACGCGACGCAGCACCTCCAGGCCCTCGTCGATGTCCCGGCCGTGGTCCTCCACCAGCCCGTCCGTGTAGAGGACCAGGCTGCTGCCCTCGGGAAGCTCCAACTCGGTCGTCTCGAACGGCAGACTTCCCAGGCCGAGCGGCGGACCTCCGGGAATGGCGGGAAACTCCACACTGCCGTCGAGATGCACGACCGCGGGCTCGAGATGACCTGCCCGGGCGAGGGTGCACACCCTGGTGCCCGGGTCGTAGATCGCGTACAGACATGTGGCCCCGGTGACCGGGGCCACCGCGCCGTCGTCGGTCTCGTCCTGGTCGATTCGGGATACCAGCTCGTCCATGTGCCACAGGATCTCGTCCGGCGGCAGGTCCAGGGTGGAGAAGTTGTGGACCGCGGTCCGCAGCCGGCCCATCGTGGCCGCGGCATGCAGGCCGTGGCCGACGACGTCCCCCACCACGAGCGCCACCCGGGCACCGGGCAGCGGTATCACGTCGAACCAGTCCCCACCCACTCCGCCCCGGCCGGCCTGCGCCGGCAGATAGCGGTGGGCGACGTCGAGCGCGTTCTGCTCGGGCAGGGCGTGCGGCAGCAGACTCCGCTGCAGCGTGACCGCCATGGTGTGCTCGCGCGTGTAGCGGCGGGCGTTGTCGATGCTCACCGCCGCGCGGGCGACCAGTTCCTCGGCGAGGGACACGTCGTCGTCCTCGAAGGGCTCGGGCTTCTCCGCCCGCCAGAAGGTGGCCACGCCGAGGATGACGCCCCGGGCGCGCAGCGGCGCCGCGATCATCGAATGGATTCCGAACTCGACGAGCTTCCTGGCCCGCTCGGGGTCCTGTACCTGCCAGCCGGAGAAGGTGGTCATGTCCGCCTCGAGCACGGCCTTCCCCGTCTCGAAACCGGCTGCCTGCGGCGTTGTCGGCAGAAAGTGGATCAGCTTCCCGGTCGCGTAGAGCGGCGTGTCGTCCCGGATGCCCCGGAACGCGATGCGTCGCATGTCCGTGCCGTCCCCCGGCTCTTCCCCGCGCAGGACCGGGTCCGCCAGATCGACGGTCACGAAGTCGGCGAACCGGGGGACCGCGAAGTCCGCCAGCTCCTGCGAGGTGCGCACCACGTCCAGGCCGGTGCCGATCTCCATTCCCGCGTCGTACAGCAGTTTCAGGCGCCCCCGCGCCACATCCGCCCTGCCCGTCAGGGCGCGCAGTTCGGTGGTGTCCCGCAACGTCGCGACGGTGCCGGCCGGCCCGCCGCCCTGGTCGGTCGACCGCTGGTTCACGGCCAGCAGCCGGTCCCCGGCCAGGTGCACCTCGTCGGTGGCCACCCGCCCCGAAGTCAGCAGCCGCGCGGTGCCGGGGTCCAGCCCGAGATCGGCGACCGGGCGGCCCTCCACGTCGGCAGGCAGGTCGAGCAGCCGGCGCGCTTCGTCGTTGGCGAGAAGGATCCGGCCGTCCGCGCCGAGGATGAGAACGCCCTCCCGGACGGCATGCAGGACGGCGTCATGATGTTCGTACATGCGGGTCATCTCGACGGGGCCGAGTCCCCGGGTCTGGCGGAGCAGACGTCTGCTCACCAGCGCCGTGCCGGCCGTGGCGAGGACGAGTACCCCGGCAGCGGAGCCGAGCAGCAGTGGAAGCTGTTCCTCCACGACGCCGCTCACGTTCTCGATGGTGATCCCGGCAGACACCAGCCCGACGACTCTGCCGTCACTGGCGGTGACGGGAACCACGGCCTGCACCAATGGCCCGATGGTCCCAGTGATCGTCTCCGTGACGACTCCCCCCTCCAGTGCCGGCTCCAGATTGCCGACGAACTGCTTCCCGATCCGGTCCGGCAGGGGGTGGGTGTAGCGGATTCCATCCGTGTTCATCACGACGATGAAGTCGACCCCGGACCGCTTCCGTGCCTCCTCGGCCCGCGGTTGCAGCACACTCGTGGGGTCGGGACCTTCCAGGGCTTCCACGATCCCAGGGGAATTCGCGAAGGTCTCGGCAACGGCGACCGACCGGTTGCGGGCCTCCCGCTCGCTGTCCGTACGGGACTGCAGTACGAGCGCAACCACGGCGGCCACCACGAGCAGCACCACCACCGCCACCTGTAGGACGAAAACCTGACCGGCGACGGTTCGCACTCCGAGGATCGCGCGCAGGCGCCCGAGGGTTCCGCCCATGACTTCATCTAACACGTCCTACTCACCCGCGCGCGACCCTTGTCTCGTACACGCCAGAAACGTCGTACCCAGCGAAGCGCCGGCGCTGTCGGTTTACCCGGCGGAAACACGTTCTCGGCAGAATTCGCAGCATGAAGATCGAACAGGTGTCCTGGACGGACCCGGCCGCCACCGCACTGCGCGCCCGGCAGCGAGCTGAGATCGCCGACGTGTACGGGACTCCGGACAGCGAGCCCGGGGTGGCGCCGTCGGCAGCCGACATCGCGGTCTTCTTCGTGGCGTGCGAGGACGACGGCACCGCTGTGGGGTGCGGAGGACTGCGCGACCTCGGGGGAGGGGCCGGCGAGGTCAAGCGCATGTACGTCGACCCTGCCCGGCGCGGTTCGGGCATCGCCGCGCGTATCCTCCGCGCGCTGGAGGAGTGGGCGCGCGGGCAAGGATGGACGAGTCTTCGGCTGGAGACCGGGGACCGCCAGCCCGCCGCCGTCCGCTTCTACACCCGCTCCGGCTATGGGCGGATCCCGAATTTCGGCGCCTACGCCGGCCTGGAGACTTCCCTGTGCTTCGAGCGGCTGCTCTAGACCGCATACCGCCGCACCTCAGCGCGCCGCCTCCGGGAACTCGCCGGGATAAACCTCCCTGCCCAGCCCCTCAGGTCCCTTGCCGGACGGCTGTCAGGCCCCGCGCCGCATCTGCGACACGGGCACCGCGACCCGGTTGTGCAGCTTCTGGGCAGGGCGGATTCTGTAGGTAATGAACCGGGCTGGTGTGGCGCCATGAGCGCGTGGCACGCGGCGCAGAGTGCCGACTTCCGTGGCCCCCTCGACGTCACCAGGGCAGCCACGGCGGTTCTCGACGCCCGGAACATCGTCATCGGCTGGAGCCCCATGGCCGAGGATCTCTTCGGCTATACGCCGGACGACATCATCGGACGCCACCTGGACACGTTCCTGCCGCCCCCGCCCGACACGGGCTTCCCTTCGACCGAGGATCCGGCGCTGGCACTGGCCGCTTTCGGCGAAAGCGAGATCCACGTAGCCCTGCATCGGAACGGCCGGCGGCTGCTGGTCGCCACCGCCGTGTGTCCGCTGGCCGGTACCGGTACCGGAGCCGCGGAGCGCGTACTCGTCGCTGCGGAACTCGGGAGTCTGCGGATGTGGGAATCGCGGTTGTCCATGCTTCACGGACTGGCCACGCAGTCACCCGTCGGCCTGGCCATCTACGACACCAACCTCCGTCTGACCTGGTGCAACGCAGCGTACGAGCGGGAGATCGGACAGCCGCTCGCCGAGTTCCGCGGCTTGCGGGCCGATGAGCTGTACTCCGAAGGCAGGTTCGTCACCAAGGGGTACCCGGACACCCTCGACGCGGTCATGCGCCACGTCCTCGATACCGGCGAGCCGTTCCTCGACCTGCACTTTCGCGGTCAGCCACCCAGTGACCCGGGCAGGGAACACCTCTGGTCCTGCTCCTACTACCGGCTCCAGGACGCTGACGGGCGGGTGCTCGGACTGTGCGAGGACGCCTTCGACATCTCCGATCGGTACGAGGCGCAAAGGCGGCTGGCCCTGCTCGTGGAGGCAGGCCGTGGAATCGGCACCACTCTGGACGCCATGGTCACCGCCGAGGAGATCACCGAAGTGGCCGTCCCGGATTTCGCCGCCACCGTCAGCGTCGATCTTGCCAAGGCCGTACTGGAGGGGGAGGTGCCGGGCGGCGGCAGCTCCGAGCTCAGGGCACTCGTACGGGTCGCTTCCCGGTCGGCCGACGAGGCCGAGCCGGGCGACCCGGGTGCGGGCGGGCCGGGGGCGGGCCGGCCGGGGGAGCGGGCGAAACCGCACCGTCATCGGCCCCGCTCAGTGCAGTATCCGCCGGGCTCGCCCCAGGAGCGCAGCCTCGCCTCGGGTGGGCGGGTACTCGACGAGAATGCCCTGGTCGTGCCCTTGCGGGCTGGGGGAAGCACACTGGGGCTCGTCACCTTCGTCCGCAGCTCTCCTTCGGCAACTTTCGACAGCGGAGAGGTCGCGCTCGCGGACGAGCTCGTCGCCCGTACGGCGGTATCCATCGACAACGCCCGCCGCTTCACCCGTGAGCGAACCGCAGCCCTCTCCCTGCAGCGTCGACTCCTGCCTCAGCACCTGCCGCAGCAGTCAGCGGTGGACCTGGCCTACCGTTACCTGCCCACCGACGATCTGGCAGGGGTCGGCGGCGACTGGTTCGACGTCATACCGCTGTCCGGAACCCGGGTCGGACTCGTCGTCGGGGATGTGGTGGGCCACGGCCTGCAAGCGGCGGCCACCATGGGCAGGCTGCGCACGACCGTACGCGCACTCGCCCAACTGGACATGTCCCCCGACGAGTTGCTGACCCGGCTGGACGACCTGGTGGGCCAGTCTGCGGAGGATCAGGCGGGAGCCGAAGGCACGCCCGCCGACCACTTCGACGACGTGACCACCGGGGCGACCTGTCTCTACGCTGTCTATGACCCGGTCTCGCGACGGTGTGCCATGGCCCGGGCCGGGCACCTGCCGCCGGCCATCGTGGACCCCGAGGGCCGCCTGTCCTTCCCCGACCTTCCGGCCGGCCCGCCACTGGGACTCGGCGGCCTGCCGTTTGAGTCCATGGAGTTCGAACTGCCGGTGGGCAGCATGGTGGCCCTGTTCACCGACGGCCTGGTCGAAGCCCGCAAGCGCGACATCGATGAGGGGCTGGAGACTCTGGGCAGGGTGCTCAGCGACCGCCGGGGATCTCTGGAAGAACTGTGCGACCGGGTACTGTCGGAACTCCTGCCCGACGGCACGACGGCGGATGACACGGCACTGCTGCTGGTCAGAACCCGTGAACTGGGCGCCCAGCATGTCGCCGACTGGGAACTGCCCGCAGAACCGGTCGCCGTGGGCCATGCCCGGGAGCTGGCCACCGGGCAGCTGCACGAGTGGGGACTGGACGAGCTGTCGTTCTCGACCGAACTCGTCGTCAGCGAGCTGGTCACCAACGCCGTCCGGCACGCCGACGGGCCGCTGCGCCTGCGACTCATCCGTGACCGCACATTGCTGTGCGAGGTCGCGGATGCCGGCCACACCTCACCGCACCTCCGGCACAGCGCGGAGGACGACGAGGGCGGGCGCGGACTGTTCATCGTCGCGCAGCTGGTCCAGCGGTGGGGAACGCGCTACAACCGGTCCGGGAAGACCATTTGGACGGAGCAGGCACTTCCGTCGATGGGTTCCGGCAGCCCGCCCTGACGCCGCCCGACTCGGCCTGCGTCTTCCGGCGCCTTCGCCCCGGCCGCAGCCCACGCCGCCATGGCCGCATCGGATGCGCGGGTACTGGTCCTCGCAGGCGAAGTGGACGGCGGTCCGCTTCCCCGCGTGGCTGCCGGGATTGCACAGTTGTTTCCCCGGGCCGAGTTGACCGTCCAGCCGGGCGCCGGCCACTTCCGATGGCTCGACGACCCGATCCGCTTCACCAGGACCGTCATGGAATTCCTCGGCCAGGGACACGGCGGGACCCGTAGTTGATGCCGTGGCTCCTCAAGGTTCGGCGGGTTCGGAACCGGACGACCTCGAAGGCGGGGCCGTACCCAACTGTCACGTGTGCAGGGATACGTGTACGGGAAGCTGTGCCGTCGGGTTCCGTAGGTGGCTCTATTCCGGCAATTCAGTGGGGCGGCACAGTCTCAGAGCCTTGCAGACGTGACGGGCACCGCTTGGGCGAAGTCCGCCGGTTCCGGCGCCCCGGGCGGTGACTGGGCTCATTTCCCGGTGCGTTGCAGGTCAGGAGCCTGCGCGAAACGCTCTGGAGACCAAGGAGAAGGCCACGAATTGCTTCGCGCCGGGTCATTCGCTGCTCCATCAGGGTGACGAACCGGCGGCGGTAGAACGCGACGGTGAGTGCCAAACCTCGCTTCGGCGTGGCGTGCCGTCCAATGGGTGATTATCAGACTCCGCGCCACTCGATAAGCCCATGATGTCCCTCAATTGCGGGCTCCCGGCTGGTGCGAACTTGAAATCCGGCTGACGGTAGATCACGTCGCTATTGCGATCCGATGAGCCGACGATGTGTCGGCCCTCGCGGTGGCGTCGAAAGGAATGTGTCCAATGCGCTCTGCCCGCACCCTGCTCGCCTCAGCCACCATCACGGCTGTGCTCGCGATCTCCGCTCCCGTCGCGAATGCCATCACCAACGGGGGCTGGGGCTACGACGTCGGCTCGTTGGCCAGCAACGACGACCACGAGAAGGACGACTACGACGAGTCGAAGAAGGACGACCACGACAAGGACGACCACGACTCCAAGAAGGACGACTACGACAAGGACGACCACGACTCCAAGAAGGACGACTACGACAAGGACGACCACGACAAGGACGACCACGACTCCAAGAAGGACGACTACGACAAGGACGACCACGACAAGGACGACGACGACCACGACAAGGACGACGACGACCACGACAAGGGCGAGAAGCCGAACGGTGGCGTCCACACCGGCGGCGGCGCCCTGGCGATGCTCGTAGCCGAGGGCGACGACGAGAAGAAGGACGACCACGACTCGAAGAAGGACGACTACGACGAGTCGAAGAAGGACGACCACGACAAGAAGGACGACCACGACAAGGACGACCACGACTCCAAGAAGGACGACTACGACAAGGACGACCACGACAAGGACGACGACGACCACGACAAGGACGACGACGACCACGACAAGGGCGAGAAGCCGAACGGTGGCGTCCACACCGGCGGCGGCGCCCTGGCGATGCTCGTAGCCGAGGGCGACGACGAGAAGAAGGACGACCACGACTCGAAGAAGGACGACTACGACGAGTCGAAGAAGGACGACCACGACAAGGACGACCACGACTCGAAGAAGGACGACCACGACAAGGACGACTACGACAAGGACGACCACGACAAGAAGGACGACCACGACAAGAAGGACGACCACGGCAAGAAGGACGACCACGACAAGGACGACGACGACTACGGCAAGCACGAGAAGCCTGACGGTGGCGTCCACACCGGTGGCGGTGCCATGAGCCTGAACCTCACGGGGAACTGGGACCAGGAGGGCGGCGGCTCCTCCAGCGGCTACGGCCAGGAGAAGTCCTGGAAGAGCGACAACCACGACTCCGGGAACCACGGCAAGCCGTACGGCGGTGTCCACACGGGTGGCGGCGCCATGGCCCTGTCGGGCGGCAGCCTGGCTGCCGGCTCGGTCCTGATGATCGGTGGTCTCGGCGCCGCGGCGTACAAGCTGCGTCGTCGCAACATGACCGGTGGTGCGGCGGCCTGATCAGGTCGAATCACTAGCACGTCGCTGCGCTGTCGCGGCCGCCGCCCTACTCGGGCGGTGGCCGCGGCGATTGCGTTTTCGCACCCCACCGCACCCCGCTCCACTCACGCCACCGGCGACGCGCCGCTCACGACACCGGTGCCCCCACCTGAGCCGCATCCTCATCTGCCGCCCGTTCACCCCACCAACGCCCGTACACGAAAGGCACGCTCGTATGGCCGCCCAGCAGCCGAACGGTTCGGATCAGCCCCGGACCGCCCCCGCCTCAAGTCCCCTTGCCCGAGCCTTCCTGTGGCCCGCTGTGGCGTTCGGGCTGGGCCTTCTTCTCATGTACAACTCCTCCGGCACCCCCGCAGAGGGCAAGCCGCAGGCCCACCCCGCGGTCGTAGCCCCCGTGTCCCCCTCTGCCCCCGCGTCTCCCATGTCACCCAAGGCTGCAGCTGCCGCTGAAGACGAGCTGGTGCTGCCCCGTTCCGTTCCGAAGCGGCTCGCGATCACTGAGATCGCCGTCGATGCGCCCTTCGTCCCGTTGGCCATCGGCCCGTCCGGGCAGCTCAATGCGCCGCCCCCGGACGACCAGAATCTGGTCGGCTGGTTCAAGGACGGTGTGACGCCCGGCGAGCGCGGCACGTCGATCGTCGCGGGCCACGTCGACACCAAGACCGGACCGGCCGTGTTCCTCCAGCTCCGCACGCTCAAGCCCGGAAGCAAGGTCGACATCCTCCGCGAGGACGGCACCGTCGCCACGTTCAAAGTCGACTCCGTCGAAACCTTCAGCAAAGCGCACTTTCCCAACGAGCGCGTCTACGCGGACACGCCCTCCCCGCAGCTACGCCTGATCACCTGCGGCGGCGAATACGACAGGAAGGCCAAGGACTACGTGGACAACGTCGTGGTGTTCGCCCACCTCGACTCCGCCAGGCGCCTCTGAACAAATGCCTCCGCCTGTGGACTCCGGCGCCGCAAGGGGGAATAGCACGTCGGGGCGGCCGTCAGGTGCCGCCCCCTGTCTGGGCTGCTCTCAGGCGCTCAGTGTCGCGGTGACCTCATCCGAGCTTTTCCGGGATCATTCCACGGGCCAGGTGTGCGCCGGAGCGTTGAGATGCATGTAGTCCATGTACTGCTGCGTCATCCGCCGCAGCGCCTCATGACGGTCGACGTGGGTGGTGTGGTCGATGTGATGGAACATCTCGGCCTGCCAAACCGCGCCGTTGCGACCGGTGACACACCGCTGCTCGATGATGCCGAGCAGCGGCTCCCGCCACGCCGCGTCCATGCCCGAGGCCTCCAGCCCACGGTGGGCCAGGGGCAGCAGGCGCCGCAGCACGAGTTCGGCCACCGGCACCTCGCCCATCCCGGGCCAGTACAGGCGGGCGTCGATCCCGTTCCGTGCCGCCGTATGGAGGTTCTCCTCCGCGGCCGCGAACGACATCTGTGACCACACCGGCCGTTCCTCGTCGACCAGGGCACGCGTCAGCCCGTAGTAGAAAGCGCCGTTTGCCAGTACGTCGGCCACCGTAGGGCCGGCCGGCAGCACCCGGTTCTCCACCCGCAGATGCGGTTTGCCGTGGGCGACGGCGTACACGGGCCGGTTCCACCGGTAGATCGTGCCGTTGTGCAGGGTGAGCTCCGCCAGTTGGGGCACATCGCCGCCGTCGAGCGTCTCCAGCGGATCCTCCGCGTCGCACAGAGGCAGCAGCGCCGGGAAGTAGCGCACGTTCTCCTCGAAGAGGTCGAAGACGCTGTTGATCCACCGCTCGCCGAACCACACCCGGGGCCGAACCCCCTGCACCTTGATCTCCTCGGGGCGGGTGTCGGTGGCCTGCTCGAAGAGGGGGATACGTGTCTCGCGCCAGAGCTCCTTGCCGAACAGGAACGGAGAGTTCGCCGCGAGGGCCACCTGCACCCCTGAGATCGCCTGCGCCGCGTTCCAGTAGTCCGCGAACTCGTCCGGCGAGACCTGCAGATGGAACTGGGTGCTGGTGCATGCCGCCTCGGGAGTGATGGTGTCCGCATAGGTCCGCAGCCGGTCCACGCCGTCCACCGCGATGAGCAGATCCTCGCCCCGGGCGGCGAACACCTGCTCGTTCAGCAGCCGGTACCGCGGGTTCTCCGACAACGCCTCCTCGGTGACATCCGTCTGCTGCAGCGTCGGCAGAATCCCGATCACGACCAGATGGGCCCCCACCGCCGCGGCTCGCTCCTCGGCGTGATTGAGCGCGTCCCGGATCTCCTGCTCCCACGCGTCGGGGCCGCCCGCCGTCAGCCGTCGGGGTGGGACGTTGATCTCCAAGTTGAAGCGGCCCAGCTCAGTGGACCATGCGGGATCGGCGATCGACTCGAGTACGTCGGTGTTCCGCATCGCCGGCTCCCCGGCCGCGTCCACCAGGTTCAGCTCGACCTCCAGACCCACCTGAGGCCGCTCGCTTTCGAAGCGTGCCTCGCGCAGCATCTGCGCGAACGCGTCGAGGCCCTTCTGCATCTTGTTCCGGTACCGGCGTCGGTCATCACGGGTGAACACCAGCGCCGGGACATCTCGTCCCATCGGCCCTCCCGAGTCTCCTCGGCAGACACACCCTTCTCCAGCGTCCCACTCCACGGCGGCACCGACCAGTTCGACCGGTGCGGGGGGCGCACCGGTCTCCGGGAAAGGCACGACGGGACGGGCTCGCTTACTCTCGGACTGTGCGGCGGGAGGCGTGTCGCAGTGCGACACCGCCTCGGACCGGTGCGACCGAGCACAGTGATCCGCCGCGCCACGGAAGGAATTGATGGCCATGTGCCGATGGCTCGCCTATTCCGGAACGCCTGTCCTGCTCGAAGATGTCCTCTACAAACCGGAGCACTCCCTGATCGACCAGAGCCTGCATTCGCGGCTGGGAGTCGAGACGACCAACGGCGATGGGTTCGGTGTCGGTTGGTACGGGCAGGACGCTTGCACTCCGGCGATCGTCCGGGACACCAGCCCGGCGTGGAACAACCGCAATCTCCGGGAGATCGCCAATCATGTCCGCTCAGGGCTGTTCTTCGCCCACGTCCGCGCCTCGACCGGTACGGCGGTGCAGCAGACCAACTCCCACCCCTTCCGGCACGGTCGCTGGATGTGGATGCACAACGGTGCCATTACCGACTACCACCGTCTCCGGCGAGATCTCTGCCTCGCCATCGACCCGGCGTTGTTCTCCTCCATCGAGGGGTCGACGGACTCCGAGGTCATGTTCTACCTGGCGATCACATTCGGGCTGGACCAGGACGCTCCGGCCGCCGTGGCCCAGATGGCCGGCCTGGTGGAACGGCTGGGGGCGGAGCGGGGGGTGGAGTTCCCGCTCCAGATGACGATCGCGGTGACCGACAGTGAACGCCTCTGGGCCTTCCGGTACTCGAGCGAGGGCAACTCACGAAGCCTGTTCTACAGCTCCCGAGCGGACACGGTGCGGGCGCTCCACCCCGACCTGGAGTTCGTGCGAGAGCTGTCCGACGAGACCCGCATCGTCGTGTCCGAGCCTCTGCGCGACCTGCCAGGCCTGTGGAAAGAACTTCCGGAGAGCAGTTACTCAGTCGTCCAGCCCGGTTCCGACGTACTGCTGCCTTTCGTACCGCAGCAGCCCGGGTAGCGTCCGGACGGGCTCGTGGCCGATGTCCGGCGGTGGCCGGTGTTCAAGGCTCCTGGGATCGAACTCGGGATGGCGGCCGGATCGTCGGGCTGCACGCCTCATCGCTTGCGGTTGGGGCTCCACTCGTAGTCCATCGGCGCCGTCTCGATGACTTCGCCGCGGGCTGCCCGACGGCGAGCGAGATCTCGACCTGAGCCGCGAGCAGCCGGCAGTACCCGAGGCGCCCGGGCCGTCTGTCCTTGTCCTCGCCCGCGAGGGCGAGGCGTACGGCGGCGGCACAGGATGCGGTCTTGCGCTGGGCGAGGCGCAACAGCGCCAGACCGGGCTGCGGGTCACGGCCGAGCTTATGCGCGCGGTCGTACGACGCCTCGGCGGCGGGCAGGTCGCCACGGCGCCGTTGGATCTCGCCGGTCAGGTAGAACGCCTCCGCGGCGATCCGGGACTCATAGGGCAGGAGTTCCTCGCAGGTCACAGCGGCCTCGGCCGCGGCCTGGCGCCAGTCCCCGCGCAGCTCGAGCACCTCCACCCGGTGACCCGGCACAGACCTCGGAAGTTGTTCTCCTCGGGCATCGACGCGCACCAGGCCATCGCCGCGTCCGTCCACTCGGCGGCTCGTTACAGATCCGCGGAGGCCATGCACTGCTGGAGACCCAGGCAGGAGATCCACCCGGTGAAGAAAGAGCTGAGCTCGCCCGCCATGGCCGCGCACATGGCGTCGTCGAGCAGCGCGAGCCCGCCGGCGACCCGCCCCTGCGCCAGCAGCACGCTCGCCTGCGCCTGGATGCTCATGGCGAGGAGATCCCGGCTGCCGCAGCGATGTGCGATCCCGGCCATACGGCGGGCACAGCTCATGGCTTCGTCGAACGCGCCACGTTGCTGCGCCTCGGTCGCCTCCACCCAGGCGAGATAGCACTGCTCGACGCACTCGGGCTCGCCGCCGAGGTGCTGCCTTGCCCGGCGGAGCCGGCCGGCCGCCGCCGCCGTACGTCCGGCCAGCTGGTACTCGTAGAAGAGCATCCACGCGCTGTATCCCGCCTGGCGGGCCGCGCCCGCGGCCACGTAAGCGGAGTAAGCCTTCAGCCGTGCTGCGATCGACTCCTCGACGCGACTCGTCCACCAGGCCGCGTCGGAGAGCGCCGCGAGGTCGTCGGGCGCCGGGCAGCCGGGGGCGAGGCCGCGCAGGACGGCGTACGCATCGGCCCACGCCTACTCTCGCGACAGCGCCCCGTGCCTGCTCTATCGCGCGGTCGATCGCCCGTCATGCCCGTCGCGCGTGAAGGGTCGGGGGTGGATGCGTGGATCGCCGGTGGCCGGTGCGCCGCGGTCGAGCGCTCGGCCGCGGTTGGCTTCCGCGTCACCCTCGACGACGGGTCCGTGGTCGCGGCCGCCCGGCTGCTGGTGACCACCGGCCTGGTCGACGAGCTGCCGGATGTGGCCGGCGTGGCGGAGCGGTGGGGGCGCGATGTGCTGCACTGCCCCTACTGCCACGGCTGGGAGGTCCGCGACCAGGCGATCGGCGTCCTGGCCACGGGGCCGCCGGCGGTCCACCAGGCCCTGCTCTGGCGGCAGTGGAGCAAGACCGTGACCCTCTTCCTCCACACCGCACCCCAGTTGAGCGGCGACGAGTACGAGCAACTCGCCGCCCGCGGTATCGCGGTGGTGGACGGCCTGGTGACGGGTCTCGCGGTGGCGGGCGACCGTCTCACCCGGTTGACTCTGGCGGGCGGCCGGGTGATCCCCTGTCAGGCTCTCGTCGTGGCCCCGCGCTTCACTGCCCGCGCCGACGTACTCACCGGCCTGGGCCTTGAGGCGACCGAACAGGAGATGCATGGCCATGTGATCGGCAGCTACATCGCCGCAGACCCGACCGGCGCCACGCTGGACACCGCCGAGTACGTCTACCGCCTCCTGACCGACCCGGCCCTCCCGCATTCCATAGCCCGCCACTACAACACCCATTGGTTCCAGCGCTACAGCGAGTGAAATTCCGTCGAGGCGTGCGACTGCCTTCCGCCGTCACGGAGTTGGAAATTCCTGGCGCGGAGCGAGATCAAGGCGGCCCGACGAGCTCGGCATAAGCGAAAGGGTGAGTCGTTCGCGGCGACGTCAGACGGAGACGCGACGATGGTCCACGGCATCGGGAGAGCGTGTCCATGTATGTCCATGTAGTGAACTACTAGAAAAATGTGGACATACTAGACTGATGCGGAAATAGGATGAGCAATATGGGCAAATTTGCCACCAGTGTCGATCCCTCTCAGCCGAACGGAGCGTGCGCCGTATCGGCCCGCCGGAGTGAGTGGCTGCGAGGCGCGCGGGCGAAAACACCCTCGCTGGGCGAGTTTTTCGACCGGCAATGGCATGTATGACACGTAATGCCCGAATAGGCCCTCACGTCTATTTCCAGGCTATTCACGCGAGTTGTCGTATCGCTCATCGGCTAGGGCGGCGGGGGTTGCCCAATGCCACCAGTGATTCCGCTCACATCCGCACCGTTGCACGGAATCCCCCACCGCGTTCATTCCCCTTCCAGAGAAAGAAAGTTGAGTTTTCACTCCAGGGTGGGTGACGGGATTTCCCCCTCCCGGATCCGCCTTGTGGATTGCGTTGCAGAATTCAGGGCTTGTTCCGCCCGGCCGATCTCGCTTACGGTCACCGTCAATCCAGGTGGACCGCCGAATCCTGCCACCGCCTGGAAACCGCACCCACCACTCACGCACGGCAGGAGCGGGGGACCCAGGTAAGCCGCCGATCCGGAATCCGGAACGGCTCGGGGTTAAGTCGCAGCACACCGCGGCCGGGCATCTCCAGCCCGAACCCGACAGCTCACCTCGCAGGCGACGGAGAGGAATTCGTCATGCCCGCAAAGGGTAAGCACCGTCGTCCCAAGGCCAACCCGATCACCCGTGGCTTTGTGGCCGCGGGCACCGGCGGCGCCGCTCTCGCACTGCCGCTGATGGGCGCCACCGGCGCCATCGCGGTGGAGAAGGCCGCGCCAACCGTTGCCGCCGAGAAGGCCGCCGCTCCGGTCGCAGCCGCCGCTGCCGCCCCCAAGATGTACTCCGTGGTCGCGGGCGACTACCTGTCCAAGATCGCCCAGGAGCAGAACCTCAGCGGCGGCTGGAAGAAGCTGTACAAGGACAACTGGAAGGTCGTCGGGGCCAACCCCTCGCTGATTCGTCCCGGCCAGACGCTGACGATCGGCGCGAAGGCGGCTGACGCTGCCGAGCAGAAGACCACTGCGCCCGGCACGAGCGCTGGTGTGGCGAAGAAGGCCACCGCGAAGCCTGCTGCCGCGAAGCCCACCTACACCAACGACCTCGACGGCTGGATTCGCGAGTCGCTCGCGGTCATGGCAGAGCACGGCATACCCGGCAGCTACGAAGGCATCCACCGCAATATCATGCGCGAGTCGTCGGGCAACCCGCTGGCGATCAACAACTGGGACTCCAACGCCGTGGCCGGCACGCCGTCCAAGGGGCTCCTCCAGGTCATCGACCCGACGTTCCGGGCCTACCACGTGCCCGGTACGTCGATGGACAGCTATGACCCGGTCGCCAACATCACGGCCGCGTGCAACTACGCTGCCGACCGGTACGGCTCGATCGACAACGTGAACGGGCCCTACTAGGCCTCGCCGAGTGGTTCGGCACCTCCTGCCCGGCGCGCCGCCGCCACGGGCAGGAGGTGCCGAAATCTCCGTTGCCGACCACCTGCTCCCCCCGGCCCACTGCTCCCCACCGTCCTCCACCACTCGCCCTTTCGGCGGATCAAGCGCCCACTGTGCGTTTCGCGTGTGATCGACTGTTCGCTTCGGATAGGGTGATCCGTGTGGAGGTGGTCTGCTGTGCCCAACGAGCACGAGCAGCTGTTCGCTTCGGTCGATGCCCTTCTGGAGCAGGCGGCCGCGCATGACGCGCTTCCGGATCCCGACGAGCGCAGGCGGCTGCGTGAGGCGGCCGGCCTGAGCCAGGAGCAGGTCGCGAGGGCCCTCTCGGTGCGGCGCGAGACCGTGACCGGCTGGGAGTCGGGGCGGACCGATCCACGGCCGCCGAAGCGGGCCGCGTACGCCCGGCTCCTGGACGGCCTTGCCGCCCGCCACCCCGCACCTTCGACCGCCGCCTCGGCGCCCCCGGTGCCGCAGACCTTCACTCCGGCGCCGCCGGAGGCGGAGGTGCCCGCTCCGGAGGCCGCGCCCCGGCCCGCGCCCGTGCCGATGGTGTCCGAGCCGGCCGCTCCTCCGACACGGTCGGCGCACCCCCGGCAGTCGACGGCCTCACCGTCGGCCCGTTCGGGCGCCCGGCAGGCCGCGCCGAAGAAGGCCGCCCCAAAACAGGCTGCCCGGAAGCGGGCTGCCGATCAACCCGCCGTCGACGTGGACCCCCGCTTCGCTCACGGCCCGCTGGCGGTGCTGGACGGCGACGGATCGGCGTACTGCGTCGGCGGCCTGGTGCTCGACTGCCCGGCCACCGACATCCCCCTGCTGGTCGACTGGACGCTGAACGAGGCCAAGCTGGGCGCGACCCGGCTGCACCGCAACGGCAAGGACGCCGACCCGCTGATCGTTCTCACGGGGACTGCTGCCGAACGCCTTGGACTCCCGGCCGGGTTGGCGGACCGGCGGGGCCTGCGGCTGCCCGACGACCACACCGTCGTCAAGCAGATCAAGCGGGCGAAGTGGCAGCTCACCCGACGTGGCTTCGGGCCCTGGGCTCGCATTTACCGCCCCGCGCAGGGCGGGCAGCGCCAGTGCGTACAACTCGCGATCCTGCCGTGGGGAGCGCTCGACCCCCGGGCCTGGCGGGATGCGGATCAGCTGCCGCCGGCCGAACTGGCCCGCGTACTGTGCGACTACGCGACCCGCGTCGTCACCCCCCGCGGATCGACTGCCGTGTCCGGCCTCGAGCTGATGACCGCCTTGCGGCCGCCGACGCGCCCGGTGAAGGACGAGCAGTCGGCCGCCTGGGTGTCCGGCCCGATGCCCGGTTCCCTCACGGAGGCCGTGGACCCGGCGCCACCGGAGGCTCCGGACGAGCATCCCGTCGTCGCGGCTCTGCATCCACGAGGGCACCAGCGCACCGCCGACCAGGTCCTGGACGAGGAGGCGTACGAGTGGATCCGGGATCCGGAGCTCCTCACCGACGCCGAGTGTGCGAAGGCGTGCGCGGTGGGCATCGACATCAACATGGCGTTCGCCGCGGCAGCCAACCGCCTCACCGTCGGTCTCGGGGCGCCCGTCCACCTCAAGAACCCGCCGTTCGACAAGGCACTGCCCGGCTCGTGGCTGGTCGACCTGTCCCACATCGAGTGCGACCCTCGGCTGCCCAGCCCGTTCACCCCCCACGGCGTACGTCCCACGGGGCCGGCCTGGTACGCGACGCCGACCGTCGCGTACGCGGTGGAACTGGGCCACGGCGTCGCGCCGATCGAGGCGTACGTCCGAGGGAACAACGGCCCCTACCTGGACGCGTGGTACAGCCGTCTCCGCGATGCCTACCTGGCCACCATGGAGCGGCTCGGAGTCGTCACAGGCATGAGCGACAGCGACTTCCTCGCCGCGATGGAGCGGCACAAGAGCGTTGACCCCGGGCAGGCAGCCGTGCTGTCGGCCATCAAGGCCACCGTCAAGGGCGGAATCGGGAAGCTGCGCGAGCGTCCCCAAGGTGCCGGGTACCGGCCCGGCGAACGGTGGCCGGCTCTCGAGCGCCCGACCTGGCGGCCGGACATCCGCGCCGCGGTCATCTCCACGGCCAGGGTCAACATGCACCGCAAGATGCTCAGGCTCGCGGACACCGGCCTGTTCCCGATCGCCGTACTGTCTGACTGCGCCGTCTACCTGTCCGACGGGCCGTCGCCGCTCGACTTCCTGCCGCGCACCGAGGACGGCAAGCCGATCCCCGGCGGCTTCCGCCTCGGAGTCAGCCCGGGCATGGTCAAGCACGAGGGCACACAGTCCCTCATGTGGGCAGTTCAGCTGCTCGACGAAGGCCACAACCCCGCCCGGCACATCAAGGGCACCGACGCATCGATCGACGGAGAGTAGGGACTCGCGATGGGCATCCTCGGGGACAGTCTCGACAAGGCCGCGGCGGCGAACTTCACCCGGCCCATGCCCAAGTCCGCACAGGCGCAGATGAGGTTCCTGGTGAAGAGCGAGAAGGGCACGAAGGCCGTCGCGGTGCTGCTGGGCGTCTCGCAGCGCACCGTGGAGCGCTACGTCACGGGCCGGCTGAGGCGCCCACGCAGGGACCTCGCCGCCCGCCTGGCCTCGGAGGTACGCAAGCGCTGGCAGCCCCGGGTCCGGGGCAGGGCCAAACGGCAGGCCGCCACCGCCGGCGGCATCGTCATCGAGACCCGTGCGCGGTTCGGCTACTCCGCCGCCCCCGGCACCACCGACGACGCCCGGCTCCGGCGCGTCACCCAGCACCTTCCGCCCGCTTACGCCGCCCGGCTCTTCGACGCCCAGGCCGCAGGCGCCGGCGAGCAGCAACTTCGCGAGATCGCGGCCGAAGGTCTGCAGGAGATCTACTTCAAGGACCGCGGCCGCCGCGCCCAGGACCTCGTGGTGGAGTTCACCGATATCGACTACGTCGAACTCGACTACTGACGAGCCGGTTTGCCGGTACAGAGCTATTGCGGCGCGACCGCATCGCGTTGCCGTGCCGATGGCACAGGTTGATCTTGGCGTCCGACGCCTCGAACAGGGGCTTGCCCCGTCCGATGAGGACGGGATGGACGTAGAGGCGGTACTCGTCGATCAGATCGTGCCGCATGAAGGCCGCGGCAAGGCCGGCGCCGCCGAGGACCAGATCTCCGCCGTAGGCCCGCTACTCGAGGGATCGGAGTCGGCTGTCGGCCAGAACCCGGCCATGAGCTCATGGGTGACGCGTCCGTTCAGGAAGGCGCCCACCGTCCTGAGCTGTTCGTTGAAGTGGCGGTGCAGCTCGTCGTCGACCATGTGTCAGTCGATCTGGCGGTCGGGTCCCTCCATGAAGCCGTCGACGGACATCGACATCATCAGGATGATCTTTCTCATCACGGTCCTCGCCGAAGCCGTCGGGGCTGCCCCCATGGATGGCCACGCCCCCTCCTTGAGGGGCCGGCAGTCTTCCGCTGGCCTGCTCCCACTGTGCCCGGTGCGGAACGCCCCCGTCCTGGCCGACGGACAGCTCGGCGGACAGGGAGTCACCCAGGTGGGCGCCGCGGCCGCTGCGCACGGCCCGGGGATCAATGTGTCGCTTCGGCCTGGGCCTCGACGGGACCCGGAACCGAGCAGGGTCAGTGGTGAGACTTTTGGCTTGAGCATGACCGGAAGCGCCTCCGGCGTCTCTCCGGGCCGCCTCGATGTCCGCAGAACGAATGACAAGGGAGAATGGCGGGAAGTCCGCCTCCTGCCCGGTGGGCGGCCCCAGAACCTGCGCGTGCCGTAAGTGGAAGGATCATCCGGTGCCATCAGATCGGCCGGGGGACGAGAAGGCTCACGGTCCGCTCTGGTCCGAGCCGGGGACGCTGCTGGAGCATGTGGCCGTGGCTGTCTTCGGCGTGGACGACGCCGATCGGATCTGTTACTGGGGACCCGGCGCGCGGACCCTGTTCGGGTACGAGTCCGCGGCGGTGCTGTCGGCCCCCGGCTCCGTTCTCTTCCCCGGCCCGCCCGCAGGCGCCCCCGACGCATCCACCCGGATGGCGGAGCGAGGGAGAACCCTGGGGTACTGGCGCGGGCGGCTGCCGGCACGGCATCAGGACGGCACCGTCTTCAACTGCGGCTTCCGGGTCTTCCCTGTGACAGGGAGCGGTGGGCGCACGGTGGTCATGGCCCTGGCGAGCCGCGGTGACGAACTCGATCGGGTGAAGACGAACCTCGCCTTCCTCGACGCCCTCTTCGAGACCTGCCCCATCGGCCTGGTCATGCTCGACGAGGAACTGCGGTACGTCCACCTCAACCAGGCGCTCGCCGACATGGACGGGCTCCCCATCGAGGAACACCTCGGACGACGGATTGACGACATCATGATCACGTCCGACGGCGGAGAGTACCCGCGCATGCTGCGAGACGTCGCCGCGGGGGGCCGGTCGATCGTAGGGACTCTGGTGGGCATGCGCACACCGGGCTATCCGGATCGTGACCAGGTGCGCTCGGTGAGTTTCTTCCCCCTCAGCCAGGCAGGCGGCACACGGCCCGGTGTGGGCGGTCTGCTGGTGGACGTGACCGACCGGGAGGAAGCCATCCTGGAGGCCACCGCCGGCCGCCGGCGGCTCGCTCTGCTGAACCGTGCTTCTGCCCGCATCGGCACCACCCTGGATGTGAGGGTCACAGCCCGTGAACTGATCGAAGCCGCGGTGCCGGACTTCTCAGACGGCGGCGTCGTGGAAGTCGTCGAGTGGATGGACGACCACGAGGTCTTCGATCCGGATCTGCCGCTGCTCACCCGCCGTATCGCCTCCGGAACCACCCTTCCGCCGCCGGCCACGGAGCTGGTGAGCGGGCTGGAGACCGTCAGGTACCCGCCGGGCTCCATCATTCACCAGGTGCTGCGAACGGGCCGTCCGGTCTCCGCACCGGTGAACGAGGAGTTCATGGCCCGGACCGTCCTGGACCCGGCACGCGCCCGGCTGCTGGCCGACAGCGGCCTGGCCTGCATACTCATCGCCCCGCTCATCGCCCGTGGAACGGTCCAGGGAATCGTCATGTTCGGCCGGTCCGCGGCCCGCCAGGCGTTCACCGATCAGGATCTCGGCCTGGCCGGTGAACTCGCCTCCCGCGCCGCACTCTGCCTGGACAACGCGCGTCTGTACAGCAGGGTGCAGGACATTGCGCTCACCCTCCAACGCGCACTGCTGCCCAGCGCGTTGGCGACCAGCCCCTACGTGCTCATCGCCCACCGGTACATGCCCGGCAGCCACGTCACCGAGGTCGGCGGCGACTGGTACGACGTCATCGCACTGCCCGACGGCCGGGTCGCCCTGGTCGTCGGCGACGTGATGGGACACGGTGTGCCGGCCGCCGCAGCAATGGGCCGGCTGCGCATCACCACCAAGGCGCTGGCCAGGCACGACCGTGAACCGGAGGAGTTGCTCTCCGAGCTCGACCAGTGCGCGCAGGAGGCGGGCATCGAGCTGGCGACCTTCCTCTACATCCTCTACGACCCCAGGACAGGGCGTGCCCGCATCGCGAGCGCCGGCCACCCACCACCGCTTGTACTTCACCCGGACGGGACGGTCGAGACCATCAGCGACGTCCTGGGAGTCCCCCTCGGGGTAGGTGGCTGTCCCTTCCGGTCGACGGAGGTCGAACTACCCGAGGGCGCCACCCTCGCCCTGTACACCGACGGTCTCATCGAGGCACGCAGTCAGGACATCGAAGAGGGCCTGGAGGCGCTCCGCGCCGAACTGCGCAAGGAGCCGGGTCCCTTGGAAGCGACAGCGGACCGCATCCTCGCAAGCCTGCTCCCCGACCCGCCGACGGACGACACGGTGCTCGTCCTGGCCCGCGTACGCCGCTCGCCTGCCGACGGCGGGCCGGGCACCGAGGGATCTGCGCCACCTTCGTCCCTCTGACCGTCCGGCGATCTCGGGCGCCCCGAACTCGCCGCCTAAGTGCTGTTGCTTTCCCGGTGCGGCGCCGGCATGACCACCACCGCGGCGGTCCCGAGCCCACGGTCCTCCGCCTAGGCCAGGCAGACCGGCCGACGTCAGGAGCTCGTGAGGATGACGAGTTGCTGGGTCGCTCGGGTCATCGCGACATAGCGGTCGACCGCTCCTTCGATACCCTTGCCGAAAGCCTCTGGGTCGATGAGGACGACCAGGTCGAACTCGAGCCCCTTCGACAGCTCCGGGGTCAGCGACCGGACGCGGGACGTCGCCCGGAACGTGGGATCGCCGATGACGCAGGCAATCCCGTCGGCATGCGCAACGAGCCAGGTGTCGAGGATCGAGTCCAGATCGGAAACAGATCCGTGTACGACGGGGACGTCGCTGATGCGGATGGAGGTCGGCACATTGGCGTCCGGGAGCAGGGCTCGGATGACCAGCTCGGCTTCCGTCATGACCTCTTCCGGCGTCCGGTAGTTGATGCTCAGGGAGGCCACATTGATCCGGTCGAGTCCGATCCGCTCGAGCCGTTCCTGCCACGACTCTGTGAACCCGTGCCTGGCCTGGGCGCGGTCCCCGACAATGGTGAAGCTCCGAGACGGGCAGCGGGGCAGCAGCATTTGCCACTCTGCGTCGGTCAGTTCTTGAGCCTCGTCAACGACGATGTGCGCGAACGGGCCGGCGAGAGAATCCGGGTCGGTGCTGGGCTGTGCGGTCTCGTCGATCAGGCTGTCCTGCAGGTCCTGTCCGCGCAGCATCGTCACCGCACCTTCACCGTCGTCATCGGCCTCGAGCAGGTCGTCGATGACGCTGGCCATGCGCTCGCGTTCGGCGGCGACAGAGGCGTTCTGCCGACGCTTACGCAGTGACGCCTCCGGGTCGCCGAGCCGCTGCCGTGCCGCGTCCAGGAGCGGCAGGTCGGACACCGTCCAGGCCTGGGCGTCCTCGCGCTGCAGCTTCTGAACATCATCGGGGCTGAGCCAGGGAGCGCACATCCGCAGGTAGGCGGGTACCGACCACAGGTCTCCGACGAGGTCAGCCGTTTCGAGCAGCGGCCACGCGCGGTTGAGGGTCCTGATCAGCTCTTTGTTGTGCAGCAGCGACCTCCGGAACAGGTCGGGCGAGACGTCGCCGTCGTGCTTGTCCATCAGGATCGTGAGCAGCCCCTCCCAGATCTGGTCGCGCGCTTCGTTGTGCGGAGTACCTGGTTCTGCCGCTTCGAACGCCTCGGCCCAATCGTCGGCGCTCAGCCAGATGTCGGACCAGGAGGTCGTGACCGTCATCCCCTGGGTGGGCGGCTCTTCGTAGAACCTGACGGCCGTCTCGATCGCCTTCACCATGTTCGCGGACGACTTCAGGAGGGCCACGTTCGGGTCGGTCTCGATCGCTGCTCCGGCTCCCTCGGCGACGAGGTCCCGCAGGGTGCAGGTCTGCACGCCCTCCTCTCCGAGGCTGGGGAGGACGTCGGCGACGTAGGCCAGGTAGGGCCGGTGCGGACCGACGAACAGCACGCCGCCCCGGCGGTGACCGAGGCGAGGGTCGGAGTGGAGGAGGTAGGCGGAGCGGTGCAGAGCGACGACGGTCTTCCCCGTCCCCGGACCGCCGTCGACGACGAGAGCGCCGCGGGATCCCGCCCGGATGATGGCGTCCTGGTCGGCCTGGATGGTGGCGAGCACGTCTCGCATCCGGGTCGACCGGTTACTGCCCAGGCTGGCGATGAAGGCAGACTGGTCGTCGAGCGCGGCGTGCCCTTCAAGTCCGTCAGCGGTGAACACCTCGTCCCAGTAGTCGCTGATCCGGCCGCGGGTCCAGCGATACCTGCGGCGGCTCGCCAGACCCATCGGGTTGGCGTGGGTCGCCGCGAAGAACGGCTCGGCCGCGGGGGAGCGCCAGTCGAGCAGCAGCCGACGACCCGTGCTGTCGGTGAGGCCAAGTCGTCCGATGTACACGGGCTCGGGGTTGTCTGCGCTGACGATGTGTCCGAGGCACAGGTCCAAACCGAAGCGATGCAAGGCGCGCAGACGACCGGTCAGCCGGTGGATCTCCATGTCCCGCTCCATCGCCTCCCGGCCAATGCCGCCGGGCGCCTTGCGCTCGGCATCGAGGCGGTCGGACAGTTCGGCGATCGCCTGCTCGAGGCTCTCCGTGATGGCCGCGAAGTGCTGCTCGTCGCCGGCGATCAGCGTCGGGTCGGCCTTGGGGGAGAGGTGGTCGGCAAGGTCGAACGCGCTGGTAGTCAGGGGGTTCATGTCATCAGCTCCGATCCGAGGTCGCGCCCGCGAAGTCCCGCGGCGCGCAAACCCGCACCTCGGCGCCGAGTGCCCGCAACCGCAGCGCGAGTCCCTCCACCGGCTCGACGTCACCGCACGACCCATAAACCGACAACAGCACATGCACTTCGTGAATCTCCTATTTCCGCAGGTTCTGGCCTCGGCCAGCGATTCTGCGGCACGACCCGGGTCTTGCCGCAAGCCCCCCGGTGCGCTATAAGTTGAGAGTGGCAAGGGGTGGGTACTCATCTTTGCCTTTATCGCCCGCTGTGGACGGACAAGCCCTTCGCGAGGCGCCGACATGCCACGTACGGCGGTTTCGTCGGCCCAGGAGGATCTCCCATGGGGCCTACATGCAGCGCGGAACGAGAAGTTCTCACCCTCTTCAGCAAGGCCGGCTCCAGGCCCAGGTGAGGTATCACGCCCGGCAGATGCACAGACGTCACGGCCGCGGGCCGTCTCCCTAACTGCCGGTCACCACCGGCAGTTCGGAGGGCAGGCCCCATTCGCTCCAGGACCCGTCGTACACCGACAGCTCGCGGTACCCGGCCAGTTCGGCGCCCAGCGCCAGGACGCAGGCGGTGACACCCGACCCGCAGCTGAAGACCAGCCGTTCCCGGTCGCCGGCGAGGGAGGAGAAGGCGGCGCGCAGTTCCGGCGCCGGGCGCATCCGGCCGTCGTGCAGTATCTCGCCGAACGGCAGGTTCATGGCGCCGGGCATATGGCCGCCGCGCAGTCCCGGACGAGGCTCGTCGGCCGTGCCGGAGAACCGCTCCCGGGAGCGGGCGTCGAAGACGGCGACGGTCGGATCGGCGAGGGCTGCCACCACCTCGCCGCTGCCCACGAGCAGTCCCGCGCGCGGCCGCGCGGTGAAGTCACCCGGCCCCGAGGGCACGGGCTCGCCGCACTCAAGCGGCAGTCCGGCCGTGATCCAGGCGGGCAGGCCGCCGTCAAGTACCGCCGCCCGGTCGAAGCCCATTGCGCGCAGCATCCACCACGAACGTGCGCTGGAGTAGATGCCCGCCCCGTCGTAGACGACGACGGTGGCTGCGTCGTCGACGCCGAGGGCCCGCATCTCCTCGGCGAACGCGTCGGCACAGGGCATCGTGTGAGGCAGCGGGTGGGGGTGATCCGACAGAGCTCCGTCGATGTCGAAGCGCCGTGCCCCGGGAATCCGCTGCCCGGAGCCTCGATGCGTGCCCACCGACGCGTCGAGGATCACGAGCCCGGGCTCGCCCAACCGCGGCGCCAGCCAGTCGGAGCCGACCAGCGGGCCGGGCAAGTCATGTGGGGTTGTGGCATCCCGTTCCGAGCACGCTGCCGGACGTACTGATTCCGAGGCCTCGACACGCACCAGCTACCCCTGTCAACTAAGCCTGTCCTGCGGTCCAGTTGAGGATCCTATGCTCAGCGGACTTGTCGGACGGATGTCAGCCAAACGTTTCACCCGGCTTCGAGGGGCAACACGAGTTCCATGACTGCAGAGAACGAAAAGAACACGAAGCCCACCGACAATGGGGCCGCGCGCCGAGCCGCCACCAAGACCGCTACCGTCAGCGAACGCGCCAGGCAGGATTCGCAGGAGGCCACCTCGAAGGCCAAATCTTCTGCGCGGGACGCCGAAGAGGCGGCGACGTCCGGTGTGCGTTCCGCAGGCGATGCCACCAGGAGCGCCGGGCGCGCAGCGGCTGCGGCTGTGGAGGGTGGACAGCGAGCTGTTGTTGCCACGGCAGGCAAGGCGGCCTCGACCGCCCTCACGACATGGACCGTCATCAAGAACAGGAAGGCCATCGCCACCGGGGCCGCCGCCGGTCTTGCCGGGGTTGCCGGGGCGGCGTTCGCCCTGGGCCGGCACACAGCCAGGCCGCAGGGTGGTCCTCTGACCCGGCTGGTCCGCGGGAACTTCTGAAGGGTGTGGACACGGCTCTGCAGGGTGGAGAAACGGCCTTGTACTCGTAGCCGCTTCCCCTCGCGAAGACGCCATCTGCTGTCCTCCGCGAGGCAGCCCACGCCGGACAGGCGCTTCCCCAATCCTCGCGTACCGCCCCGCCCACTCCTGCGGCGGGGCTGCCGCGTGCCCGCCGCGAATCCCGGCATTGGACGCCGGTACGGAGGCCGGGAAGACTTATGCGGGTAAGCCGTGGAATCTTCCGGTTGGAGACGCCTCCCATGAGCGAGCAGTCGTTGCCCCGCCGCAGTCTCAGGGATCTTGAGGTTTCCGCATTCGGTTTTGGTGTGACGGTTCTGTGACCCGGGGTGTACGGGAAGGTCGATGACGTGCGCGGCGAGCGGGCCCTGCTCGCCGCCGTCGACGCCGGTGCGACGCTCATCGACACGGCGGACGGCTATGGCGGGGACGGTCTCAACGAGCGGCTGATCGGCAGGGCGCTGAGGGGCCGGAGGGACGATGTGGCCATTGCCACCAAGTTCGGATTCCGGCTGCCGGCAGGTGTCGAGCCGCACCCCTTCCCCGTCGGGTTCGCTTTCGGTGAGCTGGCGGTCAACGGCGACCCGAAGCATGTACGGGGCTATGCCGAGGCCAGCCTGAGAGAGCTCGGCACCGATTACATCGACCTGTATTACCCGCACTTTCCGGACCCGCTGGTGCCGCTGGAGGACACGGTGGGCGCGGTCGCCGAGCTGATCGAGGCCGGGCTGGTACGCCACCTGGATCTATCCAACGTGACCGCCGGCCAGCTGCGTGCCGCGCATGCCGTGCATCCCGTCGCGGCCGTGCAGACCGAGTGGTCGATGTGGCGGCCGGTCGCCCCCGATCTGCTGGCCGCCGCAAGGGAACTGGGTGCAGGCGTGGTGGCCTGGTCTCCGCTGGGTGCTGGGCCAGGACGAGCATGTCGTCCCGATCCCGGGCAGCCGTACGCCGGCACACATCAAGGAGAACTTGTCGGCCGCGCGGGTCGAACTGACGGCGGCTGTCCGGGAACGCCTCGACGCGATCCTCGCCGACACCGAGGTCCAGGGCGGCACCCTGTTGTAGCTCAAGAGCGCCGGCTCGCACCTGCCCAGACGCGGAGCGTTAAGTCGTTGCGAACCATGGCACCGCGACGCGGTTTGTGAAGCGCCTGCGCGAGCATGGGGCGATCCGTACGGGGCAGGCGACCTGTATGGGAACGCTGAGCCGATGGGAACAAGCCGTAGAGCGGTGGGAAAATGCGCTGCTCGCCAAGGTATTCCGTAGCGACCCCGTCGAGCTCCTCGACGCTCTGCGGCGGGAATGCGATGGCCACGCAGTGGTGTGCAGCAAGAGCCGTGTGGTGGTCCCCAACGCCTACAACGTGGAGCTTGCCGACGGTGTGTACGAAGAACTGGCACGGCGCGGCAGTCAGGTGGGACAAGCGCTGACGGACAGTCTGGCGCGCCACGCCGAGAGAAGCGGTTACGAATGGGCCGGCCCGCTCACCGTTCATGTCGCCAAGTCGAGCCACGTGCCCAACGGCCGGTATCGCATATCCAGCAACGCCACACCCAATATCCGTGCTGACGGGTTTGCGGTGTCCTAACCTCGATTCGTCAGTGGGATCCGGTCGCTGGCCTGTTCGGCAGTTCACCCGTAATGTCCCCGGGTCGTTCGGGGTGGGCCGTCGCGTGACGCTGCGGGTGCGCCGGGCTCCACGGGCCCGGAGTGCTGTCGGGTCTTCTCCTTCCTGGTCCTTGTCGAGGCAGTGTCCGGCCGTCAGGTGACGGCCTCGAGGGCAGTGAGCCGCTGCCAGCAGGTGGTGAACCGGATCGCCGCCCCGGTCTTCCGATCACGTTCCGCGAGCATGGCGCCGAGGATTGCACTCGCGGTAGCCGCAGGAGCGGGCGCTGGCAGGCGTGATCAACTACCTGTGCATCCCCTGGTGACGATGGTCTTTCGCCAGTTGCGGGCTTTCAGAGGTCATGAACCTAACCAGAAAGCGGCGTAGGAGGTCGTTATGGGCACCGCAAAGCAGGACGGCGCAACGAACGTCGATGAAGAGCCGACCATGGATATGAATCTTGAGGTCGTCGTGATGCCGGTGGCTGACGTCGATCGTGCCCTGCGGCTTCTACCAGGGCTTGGGGTGGAGGCTCGAGGCGGGCCCGGGAATTCCGGATTGTGCAGCTGACGCCTCCGGGGTCGGGATGCTCCATCCAGTTCGGCCGCGGAGTCACCCCTGCGGCAGCAGGCTCCGCCCAGGGCATGTACCTCGTCGTCCAAGACCTCGACCAAACCCGCGCCCGACTGATTAGCCAGGGTGTCGAGGTTAGCGAGATCTTCCACCGCGTCTACGACACCGGCGCCCAAGAACAGGTAGACGGACCAGACCTAATGGTCTCAGCTACCACTCGTTCGCGACGTTCAGCGACCCGGACGGCAATGGGTGGCTGCTTCAAGAGGTCCGAGTGCGACAGCCTGGACGATGACGGCCGCAGAACCGAGAAGGTCACGCCACGGCGATCACCTGCGTGAGACCTGTCAAAGACCGAGGCAGGACAATCCCACGCCGCATCCCCCAGCGGCCGTGCGGCACGCGCTTCACACGAGCGCACCGGCATGGACCATAGACGCAGTGGCGGACGCTCCTACCGCTGGTCCCGCCGTCGTCCACTCACACGTCCTGTGATGCGGAGCGTCCACGGAAATGGGACTCTTGAAGCTCAGCCTCGGGGTACGGGTCACCGACTCGAGATTGATTGCTCAGCAGGAGGACCGCCCATGATCAGAGTTATGCGGCCGCTTCTTCACGGCGCTGTTGCGGGACTCGCCGGTACGACCGCGCTCAATATCGCAGGTTATGCCGACATCGCGCTTCGAGGCCGGCCCATCAGCGATACACCTGAGATCACAGTGCGTAGCCTTGCTGCGAAGCTCCGTATTCGAATCCCCGGGGACGATCAGATCCTGGAGAACCGGATCGCTGGCCTTGGCCCCTTGACCGGATACACCGTGGGGCTGGGCATGGGGGCGGCGCTGTCATTGGCACAGGCTGCTGGTTGGCCTCCGACGAAGGCTTCCCGCTATGTCGTTGCGTCTCTCTTTGCCCTAACGGTCACAAATGTGCCGATTATTCTTTTGGGAATCACGGATCCACGGACCTGGGCAACCACGGACTGGGTCTCAGACATCATCCCGCATGTTCTCTATGCGGTAGTCACAGTCCGCGTCATTGACAGGCTGGAAGCAGCGGGCCCCAGCAATTGATGGCCAGATCCCGCAATGACGCCCTCGTGAACCTGCCACCAGCCACTGCCACCGCTCGTCGGGCTGTCGGGATTCGGCGAGCGCGGATGCAAGCGCCCCAGCGATGCTCCGGCAGCCTTCGACTACCGCTTCTGGGCCCTGTACCGCTTGAGCAGGGTGGTGATCTTCTCGTGGTTCGCTCTGCCGTTCAGCTCGCTGATGAGATCGTCAGGGCAGAGTTCGTAGTGGTCGCCCCACCACCGACGCCCCCTGTTGTCCCAGATTCGGTAGCCGCCCGGTACGCCCCTGGCCACGTACCGCCGTCTGCTCACGGTGCACCCCAAGGCGGACCCTGCTGTCCGCTTCCCTGCACGTCCCCTCCTGCCCCCGACTATGGGCGCACAGTAGCGTGGGCTGTGGCGGAGTGGTGAGGGAGGGATTCGGGGTGCCGCTTGGGGGCGGTTTCCATAGCCCCCAAGCCGCGGGTGCCGCCGAAGTTGCCGTCCCCCCGGAATCGAATGTGCGAACCCTTGACGAATATGTTTTCGAGCTCTCGTCGAATCCGGGCCCGAGGGGGCGTGCCCACGGGACTGGACTTTCGGTGACCCTCAATTCGCCCCACAGGATTCGTCGACTCACACACTTCGAAGCCAAAGCGCCACTACATTGAGCAACGGGGTCCTCACTGTCGGACAGGGACAGTAGAAGGACATGCAAGGGGGGAACATGACGACGATTCTCTTTGTGCACGGCACAGGTGTGCGCTCCGAGAGGTACGGGAAATCGCTGGACCAGGTGCGGGCAGGTCTCGGCCGGGTCCTGCCCGACGTGAGGGTGGAGCCCTGCGCCTGGGGCGACGTGCTGGGAGTCGCACCGCGCAACGGCGGGGGAGTCCCGCGGGTGCAGGCGTCGCTGCCGCGTGCACGAGCCGGCGTGAACTGGTCCGACGCCGAACGAGCCGTGTGGGCAAGGCTCTACGACGATCCGCTGTTCGAGATCCGGCTGTCCGCGCTGGACGAACGAGTCAACGTGTCCGCCACCTCGCCCCGGGCGCTCGCTGTACTCCAGGACCGGCTACGGACTCTCCCCGAGAGGGCCACCATTCAGGCGCTCGTACCGGAGGAAGGTGTCGCCGATCTGAGGAAATCCGTGGAGGACCTCCTCGCGAACGAGGAATTCGATTCTGCGCTGCCCACGTTGGCCGCAGCCAAGTCGAACGACCTCATCGGCCGCGCGATCACCTCGCGGTACATCGGCGTGCGTGAGCACCAGAGCCACACCGTGCTCGTGCCGGCCGAGGAGCGCGACGCCCTGGCCCGGGCCATCGCCGACATTCTCGGCGGCGGGGCCCTCGGCACGGGACGCAGAGCGCTGGAAGCGGGTTGGCGGACCGCCCAGTTCGTGGCCAAGCCCGTGGTCCGGCGATACCGGGAGGACATCCTCGACCACTCCACCCCTGCGGCGGGCGACGTCCTCATGTACCAGGCCCGCGGGAACCCCCTGCGGACCTTCCTCGCCGAGCGCGTCCAGGACATCGAAGGCCCCGTCGTCCTGCTCGGCCACAGCCTGGGAGGCATCGCTTCCTTCGAAACGCTGGTCGCTTCCGCACTGCCACAGGTCGAACTGCTGGTCACGGTCGGCAGCCAGATCCCGTACCTGTACGGCCTGGACGCCCTTACCACCCAGCGCTACGGAGCAGCGCTGCCCCGCCACTTCCAGGCGCCGTGGCTCAACATCCACGACCCCGTTGACCTGCTCGGGTTTCCTGCCGAACCCCAGTTCAAGGACCGGGTGCGCGATGTCGTGGTGAATACGCGCGAGCCGTTTCCCCGGGCACACAGTGCCTACTGGGCCACCCAGGAGGTGTACGAGGCCATCGGTTCGGCAGTCAAGGGGCGAGCGAAGTGACCGTACGAGCTCTGGTGGTGTGTCCAGAGATCTACGAAGACCCCTTGTTCAACGATCTTCCCGGATCGTCCGATACCGCGGTGCGCTTCGTCCGGTGGCTCGTCGAGCATGTACGGGAGGCGTGTCACGTCACGCTGCTCACCAATCCCGCCGGGTCCGTCACCGCACTCGACGAACTGCTGGCGAGCGTCGGGGGGACGCACCGAATCGAGGTGGACAAGCCCGTCCACGCAACGCTGAGCCGGGAATTCATTCGGCCTCAGGGACGGCTGGACGACCTGCGACCGGACGACGCCTTCGTGCTGTACTGGCTCGGCCACGGTGCGGTCAACCGGTCCAACTACCGGCACTCGCTCTATCTGCCGTACCGCTCGTACATGGAGCTGGAGGACATCCAGGCGTACATGCGCAAGCGCGGACGGCCGGATCGCCAGCTCTATGTGATCGACGCCTGCCGCGAACGGGACAGACCACTTGAGGTCGGCCCCTACGGCTTCCAGCCCGTGGTCGCGGCCGCCAGTGAAGTACCGAATCCGGACTGGGGCGATCAGCTCGTCCTCTATGCGGCCAGGCAGGGAGAACAGGCTGCCATCAACAGCGCGGGAGGCGCGTTCTCCAGCCGTCTGATCGAGGCCCTGACCCGGCTGCCGCAACGGGACAGACTCGAAATGCAGCCCGTCATCGACACCGCCGTTGCACTCGAAGGAGAATTCTTCGACGAGCATCAGCGCTTCGAAGTCGACCACATCCCGACACACGTCATGTTCTCCGGTATCAGGCAGCCGGACATCAGTCGTGACTACCGCCACCGGATCACGGTCAGCGACCTGGAGACCGACCGGCTGTGCGCGATCATCGCCGCCGCGGAGATCACCGCACTGCAGGAGGGGGAGGTCAGAGGCAGGCTCGCGGCCGCCGGACTGCGCCTCGCCGAACCGGATGCCCCGCTGCCGGAACTGGCCGGCAAGGTGGCCAGACTCCCGCTTCGGGACGACGGTCACCACTACCTCGTCACCCTGTGCGCCACGCTGGCGACGATCAGCGGGATAGGGACGGAAATCCGTGACTGGTACGCGAGTTTGACCGCCCGTGCGGCTCTGCCCGAGCTGCCGTTGGCCTCCTTCCCGTCCCCTGTGGAGCAGGAGGAGTACAACCTCGTCGTCGAGATCCACCGCACTGACGAGGAGGGCCACATCACTGGGCAGATCAAGAGCAATCCTCTTTACGCGATCCGGGCGTGGTTCTACGCCGGCCACGAGCCCAGGGAGATTACCTTCGATCAGCACGTCTGGCGCAGGTCCCAGTTCCCCGAGGCCATCGCACTGATCTACGAGCAGAGTTCCAGGCAAGTGGTCAGGGCGGAGTTGAGCGCTGCGCGGGTCGAATTCCTCGTGGACCGGGATCTGTTCGACGAGCGCTTCGACAACTTCCCGACCTCTGCCGTGGAAACAGGTGTCGCGCCGCAACTGGGCGACACCACCCCAGTGGTGCTGCGTGACCGCTGGCGGTACCAGCATGGGACGCAGTTGATGCTCTTGGAGCGGCGGGCGACGCTGCTCGACTCCGTACCTGCCGCCTCGCTGCTCTGGGACGCATGTGTCACGCCGGCGGATGTGACGGCCGTGAGAAGGGCCTTCAATCGCGGGAGAGCTGAGCCCGTCTGCGCCGGCATCGTTCTCGCCCAGCCCAGAAGTGAAACTCCAGCCCTGCACGACAACGTAGGCACAGCGCTCAACAACGGTGCGGCGGTGGTGGTCTGGCCGCACCGGCAGTGCCGGGAGGAGCGCCGCGACGACATGGTCGCCCAGCATCTCTGCAGAAGCACGGATGTGCGGCGGATGCTGGAGGAGCAGTTGTCGGGCCGGCCGTTGAAGGACGTTCCCGACATCATTTTCGACCTGCGTCACGAGAACGACGAGTACAACGGTGTATTCCGTGACATGGCCGTACTCTTCGACGACCCACGTCGTTCTCCGTTGGTCCGTACATTGGCTGCCCAGCCCATCGAAGGGGATGGACGATGACCAGTCTCGAGGAACTCGGCGGCCCCGTTCCGCAGTGGTGGGTGTACCGAGGTCGCTGGAAGGACGGCGACGGCCCGGGCTGTGCCACTCAGCAGTTCCCCGAACCGCCCCCCTGGCGAAGGTTCGGACTGGACGGCATCGTCGAGCCCCGAGAGGAAGGCGAGGGCCCCGGGCCCGACGACCCGAAGGCCCCGGTGCCGGCTCCGAAGGCCGATCCGGAAGCTCCGTCATGGGAGGACCGCATCGCGGTGTCCTATCAGGGCGACCGCAACGCACACGACTTGGTGAACGCTGCGATTCATCTCCGCAGACCCCTGCTTGTCACCGGACCGCCGGGCGTCGGTAAGACCACGCTGGCCGCAAGCGTGGCCAAGGAGCTGAACCTCGGCCCCGTACTGCGCTGGGGCATCACCAGCCGCTCCACTCTGCGCGAAGGACTGTACGACTACGACGTCCTTGGCCGATTGCACGATATGAATCTGAAGCAGCGGTCCGGACACTGGAAGCGGCAGGAGTCCGAGCGGGAGGACATCGGACGCTACATCCGGCTGGGACCACTGGGGGACGCCCTGCTGCCGCGGCGCCTGCCACGGGTGCTGCTTATCGACGAGATCGACAAGAGCGACGTGGATCTGCCGAACGACCTGCTGCACGTCTTCGAGACGGGGGGTTACGAGATTCCGGAGTTACGGCGTATCGACCGTTCCCCCGTGCACGTCCTCGGCTCGGACGGCAACGACCGGGTTCCCGTGCACCAGGGACGGGTGCGGTGTGCGCAGTTCCCCGTAGTCATCCTCACGAGCAACGGCGAACGCGAGTTTCCTCCGGCCTTCCGCAGGCGCTGCCTGTTTCTGGAGCTCGAACGCCCGAGCGGGGAGAGGCTGCACGCCATCCTGCGGAAGCATGTGCCGGAGCTGACCGACCTCGCGCAGGTCCAGGACGTGATCACCCGATATGAGACTCTCGGGTCGCAAGGCCGTCAGCTCTCGCCCGACCAGCTGATCAACGCCGTGCGTCTGCGGCTCAACGCACAGCTCGGTCCACAGGACCTCGCGACCATCGAGCGCGCTGTCCTTCACCCGCTCTCGGGGGCGTGAGCGGTGGATCCGGCGGCCGTGGCAGCGGCCCTGCTGCACTCGGAGGCGGACATCGGCCTGGAGGAGGTCTTCGACGTCGCCTGGTTGGCCGGCCGTCTGACGACCTCCCCCGACGCCTCCCTTCTGCTCCCAGCCCTCGAACCGGAGGGTGGGATCCCGCGAACGCAGCTCGTGGACGGAGCCGGAGCCCCAAGAGGACAGCCGAAGGCCCGCGAGGCCGCCGCTGACGGCGTGAGCGTCTTCCTTCCCCGGGCCGAGGCCGCGCTGGCGGCGGCAGGCGGTGCTTTCAGCGAGGCCGTACACGCACCCGGTGCCACTCGGCTGCTCGCCGAGCGGCTGCCACTCGGGCGTGCCCTGCGTAACCTGCCGCGCACGAGCCCTTCCCCGGTGCGCACCGAGGTGGACGAAGTGCACACCGCGGAGTGGTCTGCGGCGACAGGGCTGGTCCTTCCGGTCGCAACGCCGGCGCTGGAGCCGCGATTCGACCTCACGCTGGTCTGTGACACGGGCGGGTCCATGAGCCTGTGGGAACAGCTCATGAGGGAGATGGCCACAGCAGCCGCACACCACGGCGCCTTCCGGTCGGTGACCGTGCGCCGGCTGCGGTCCGACGACGAGGAGGCCGCGCTGTTCGGACCGGGCGGAGACACCGGATTCGGTGAGCTGGTCGAGCCCAACGGGCGGCGCATCGTGGCCTTCGTGACCGACGCGGTCGGGCGCGGCTGGCACGACGGCCAACTCGCCGGACAAGCCAATCGGTTGGCCCGCCACGGCCCAGTGGTCGTCATCCATCTGCTGCCACGCCATCTCTGGCCGCGCACGGGTGTGAACCCGCTGCCGGTGTACTTCCATCCCTGTGCCGAGGGAGCGAGTGGCGCGCAGGCCGGCGCCGGTTCGTACCGGTTCACTCCGGCGGGCTGGGCGGTGTCCGACCTGTGGCCTGGTGGGCGTCCGCCGGGGGGCGGCCGCCCACATGCCGTACCCGTCGTGCCACTGGATCCTGCAGCACTGTCCCGCTGGGCCTCGCTCGTCGCGGGAGAACGCGGGCGCGTCGTCTCCGGATCCGGCTGGATCGTCTGGGAACAGGAGGCCGACGAGGACCGGCCCCGCCCGGAGTTCCCGCCGCCCACCGCCATGGGGGCCGGGCGCGTCCACCCCGGCATCCTGCTCAGCGAGTTCGACGCCACAGCGACCGTCCGGGCGCGGCGGCTGGTCCGGCGTCTCGCCACCGCCCCGCTCAACCTCTCCACCATGTGGCTGGTGCATCTCGCGACCAGCAGATGGGCGAACGAGCCCGCCGACCCCGCCCCACTGGCGGAGGTGTTCCTGAGCGGGCTCCTGCGCCGCAGGCCCGGAACCGGCATGCGTACCGAGGCCGCCCCTCCGGGCAGTGACGATTACGAATTCGTGGGCAACGTAAGGCAGTTGTTGCTGGAGGGCATGGACCGGGAAGAGGCCATCGCCACCTTCTCCACGGTCTCGGCGTTCGTCACCGGGCTGCTCGGCCGCTCGCCCCTGGCCTTCCCCGCACTCCTGGCATCGCCGGGCGACACCGCGCTCATCAGCCAGATCGACACAGAAGTGCGCCCCCTCGCCAAAATCGCCGCCCAGATTCTCAAGGGCTTGGGGCCCGCCTACCGGGACGCGGTGCAGCGGATCGAGAACGCCATTCAGGCCCTCGCACAGCCTCAGACGCCGCGCGGCCCGGGCGGGCTCCCGCCCGAGGACGGACAGGTGGCCGGCTTCGGCGGCCCGGCACCGCACACAGACGCACCCGCACCCGCCCCCGGCGCGGCCGCACCCGCACCCGCCCCCGGCGCGGCCGCACCCGCCCCCGCCCCCGCCCCCGGCGCCGCTGTACCGGCCCCGGCCCGCCCGCGCGTCCATGAGGCCGCCCCCGCGGCCGCCCAGGAGAACGAGCCACCACCCGAGCCGACGGAACGCCGTGCACCTCGGCCCGCCAGGACCCGCCCGGGCAAACGGGTTGCCGTTCTGGGCGCCGCACACTGCGGGAAGACCACCTTCCTCGCCGCTGCCTGGCTGGCCGCGATCTCGGTACCGGAGGAGCGGGGCCGGTGGAACATCATCGCCCGTGGCGAATCGGACGAGGAATTTCTGGTTCAGCAAACGCGGAGCCTTACGGTCGTACGCCGCTTCCCCGAGCCCACTCTCACGCCGAAGCCCTTCTCGTACGTCTTCCGGGCTGAACTGCGCGGGACGCGCACTCCTTTCAGAAGCCCGGAGAGGGTCGACTTCACCCTGGACTTCTACGACGCCCACGGCGGGCACTTCCTGCCCCGCCGCTATGGAAAGGATCCAGTCCTGGACGCCCACCTGGCGCACTCGAACCGGATCCTCCTGCTGGTCGACCCCTTCAGAGCGCCGAACGGAGATCCCCAGGCCTCCTACCTCGCGCCTCATCTGTCCCGCCTCACCAGCGAGTTCCGCGAGCACGGCCGTCTCGAGGAGGGGCGGCTGCCCCACCATGTGGCGGTGTGTCTCAGCAAGTTCGACCATCCCGAGGTGTTTCGTGAGGCGCGAGCCGGCAACTGGGTCGGCCAGAACGAAGAGGGTGACCCCTGTGTGCCCCCCGAGGACGCGGAGCGCTTCATCGCCTGGCTCGCGCGGAAATCACCCGACATCAAGGAAATCCAGCGCCTGGTCGCCGAAAACTTCATCCCGGAGCGGGTGTCGTGGTTCGTCCTGTCCGCCATCGGCATCCACCGTCGAAAGGACGGCTCGGTCGATCTCGACGACTGCTCGAACCAGACCCGCGACGAGGACGGCACCCCCATGCTTCGGGGCGAGGCCCGCCCCTTGAATGTCCTCGAACCTCTCATCGCCCTCGGCCGGGCACGGGGAGACGGCTGAATGGGCACCCCCGGCATGATTCGGGCTCACTGGGCCGTGCTGTCCAAACCCCCGGCCGACGGCGGGGACTACCGGATTCTGACGTGCAGCGGCGGCCCGTCCGCGTACGAGGCGTTTGAGGACCTGGTACGCGAGACCCTGTTCGGCACACCCCCGCAGTGGACGGCCGGGGGGTCGCCCGGTGAAGGGCTGCCATGGATCTCTTTCGGCGCATTCGGTGACGGCGAGGTGTCGACGAGGCACGTCAGCGTCTCTGTCACCGACTGGAGCGGTCCGGTGGAGTCGTACTGGGACTCATCCGGCCGGCGCACCGCCTCGACCCGCTACTTCGTCCTGCCGTACGAGGACCTGGCGCGGCAGGGAATCGGCTTGACCGGCCTGTGGAACGCGGTCCGTCCGGTCGAACTCCCGCCCGTCGAAGGCGAGCGGCCCCTGGCTCTGGGCGTCGAGTCCGATCCGTTGCCCGTGGTCGCCGAATTTGTGGACGAGGAACTGGGTTTCGGCTGGGCGGCGGCCACCGCTGCGGTGGCTCTGGAGACTCCGCTCAGCCTGGTCTCCCGGTCCAGCAGATTCGCGCTGACCAGGCTTGCGACCATCGACGCCGTGGCATGGCTGCTCCCGTACGGCTACCGGGCCGCTCTGACGGCTTCGACCTGGGCTCCGGAGCCGGGGGCCCGCACCCCGTGGCTGTGCTACACCCACGCGTCAGCGCCGTCACGAATCCGGGTGCACGAGGGCGTTGCTCCGGAGCCGAGGTCGCGGGCCGCCCGCGCCCACCTGGCGCGCGTGCGGTTGCTGCGCCAAGAACTGGGGACTCTGGGCACCCTTCGGGAGCTGGCCGCTGATGTGCGTCCGGCCGTTCTCGGCGGCCGAATGTCGCGCGAGCCGTCGGAGAATGGCGCAGGGACACGGGGGGACTGAGCCAATGAAGCCGCTGGACTCGGAAGACCCGCCGCTGCTCGGCGAGTTCAGACTGCTGTGCCGGATCGGAGAGGGAGGCTTCGGGGACGTGTTCCTGGCTCGGGAGACCTCCCGCAGAGCCCGGCTCGCGGCCATCAAGCTGATCAAGCAGGACGTCGCGGACTCCGAGCGGCTGCGGCCGAGGTTCCGCAGCGAGATCGAGGCCGTGAGCCGGGCGGGTGGCCAGGGCATCCCGGAACTGCTCGGCGCGGATCCCGCCGCACGACGCCCCTGGCTGGCGACCCGGTACATCCCGGGCCCCTCCCTGCAGCAGCTCGTCGACCAGGCAGGGGTCCTCCCGGAGGCAAGCGTCTGGGCTCTGGCGATCGGCCTCGCCGGCTCCCTTGCCGACCTCCACAAGGTCGGGCTCTACCACCGGGACCTGAAACCCAGCAATGTGCTGGTCACCCGGGTACGCCCCTGGGTCATCGACTTCAGCCTGGTCAGACTGGTCGGTGACCCCAGCCTGACCGCGACCACGGACGCCATGGGCAGTTTCCAGTACGCCGCTCCCGAACAGGCCGCGGGACTCGGCCGTGCTCAGGGCCAGGCCGACGTCTTCGCCCTCGGGGCCACCCTGCTCTTCGCAGCCACCGGTCATCCCCCCTACAGTGGGCGGAACCAGCTCGACATACGGCTGCGCGCGCTGACCGAGACCCCGGACATCTCCGGTTTGTCCCGCGGTCCGCTCCGTGAACTCATCAGCAGGTGCCTGGAGTTCGAGGCAGCCGACCGGCCCGAGGTCACCGAGGTGCTCGACCGGGCGGAGACCGTGACTGCGGGCTCCCGCCCCGGAACACTCCCGCTGCCCGACACGGCCCTTAGGGCACTCGACCACCACCGCAGCGCTCTCCGGTCGCTGGCCGACGTGCACGACGACTTCACCGAGTACGACGAGCTGCCCGCGCCCCGCCGCGCATCCCTGCCGCAGCCGTCCGCGAGCAACCAGACGGCTCCGGTGCGGACCAAGTGGGTGTGGCGCTGCTCCGACTGGCTGCGCAGCGCTCCCAGCGTTCACGGCGCTCTGGTGCTCGCGGTCACGGCCGACGGCACCCTGTGCGCCCTGGACCGGTCCGACGGGACGGAACGCTGGCGCCTCGACCTGGGCGCCGGGGTCCGCGGCGGGCTCGTTCCGGCAGGCGACGGGGTTGCGGTGGGGACGGCCGACGGGTCGGCACACCTCGTACGGATCCGGCCGGGCGGTCCGTTGCACTCCCGAATCCGGTTCTCCGCTCCTGTGCACGCCGTGGCGTACGTCGCACCCGCCGACGCCGGTGCGCCGGCGCTGCTCGCCGTGTCCAGCGGCCGGGATCTCCATCTGGTCGACGCCGTGGGGCGCGACAGGCGTTGGACCGCCCGCGGTGCGGGAGTGGCGTCGGGTCCCCAGGCGGCGGACCTCGTCGCGGTGTACGTCTCTACGGCCGACGGGACGCTGGGAGCATGGCGGCTCACGGATGGGGTCCTGCTGTGGCGGGTCCGGGCCGGCGGAGCGTCGCAGGCGGGACCGGTGGTGAGTCAGGGCGGCAGAGTGTTCACGGCCGCGGCGGACGGCTCCGTCAATGCGTTCGACGCCCGCTCGGGGGAGCGGCTGTGGGATCGGCGGCTGAACGGAACGGTCCATCTCGCTCCTCTGCTGTCCGGCCGCGCCCTGATCGTCGGAACGGTCGAAGGAACGGTGACGGCTCTCGACGCGCGCGACGGCCGGAAGTTGTGGCGAGCCGGACCGGCCGCTCTGCCCGGCCTCTCGGTCCTCTCGGCGCCCTCCGCGTATGCGGCCGGAACGCCGGAGGCCGACCTTGTCTACGCTGCGGCCCGCGACGGGATCTGCGCGCTGTCGCGCATTGACGGGACCGAGCTGTGGCGCTGGCGCGCGGAGAGTGTGGCGAGCCTATGGGCCGGTCCGGGCGAGCTGCTCCTCGGCGGACTGAACGGCAGCCTCCGGTCAGTCCGGCTCAAAGGCCCGGCCGAACCGGCCCTCCGCTGAGGAGATTACGGAAGTGCCCGACACACCATAAGAAAAGCAGGAATGGATCCCTATTTTCGCCGGACAGTGGCGTGATTGGCCCACTACGATCGGTGACGCGTCACGGCGGAGCGCATGGTTCAGGCCACTCTCCGCCGTCCGCCGCGCAGGCACGTTGCGCTGCCCGAGGCCGAACTCCCGGGGTTGCCGGGGGAGGGGCCGCAGGTCGGCGCTTGGCCGGCAACGCGCCTCCCTGTCGTCAGACGGAGAGAGCGGCTGCGCCGGTCCGAGGGGGGAACCAATGAACACCATCGTCGAACCAGCCGCGCCTGATCGCGCGCGCCCGTCGGGACATCCCGGCCGGGAGGCGGCTCGGTGAGCCGCCCGCGTTGGGGTCGGCCGGAGCCGATCGACCAGCCGGGCATAACTGACAACCATCCGCACGGTGCTGGAGCGGAGTTGTGTCCCGTCTGCTGGACCTGCGTGAAAAGCCCGCGCTGTACTGTCTGCGGCTGGGAGCCGGCCGCCGCGCGGATGCCCGACGCCCGGGCCCGGGAACGTCTCGCTGCCTGGCGCTGGGACTTCAGAGCCGCGATGCTCGCCTCCGGTGGGCGCTTCCCGGAGACCGCGGCGGCAGTCGGCCGGGGCCGGCGCATTCATCCGCAGCTCCGGTCGCTGATCCGCCAAGCACCCGTACCGGCCGGGGACCGGACGCCGGGTGTTACCGCCGGCTTCGGCGAGAGCACCGACCGGGCTCCGACGGGCGAGTTGGCCGGCGCGGTTTCGGTGCTGACCGCCCTGGCGGCGGACGAACTCGACGCCGCTCACTTCCTCGGCGTCTCACCTTCGGGGCTCGCCCTGGAGGAAGTCGGCCGCGACGACACCGGGGCCCTGCGCTCCCGCACCGAGCGCAGCGCCGCCCTCGACTGGACCGAGGCGGTGACCTGGCTGCGGCACTCCCCGCCGGAACGCCAGTTCTTATTGGCGGGTGGCATCGGAGCCTCGGCTCCCTACGGCGCCGGAGGCGTGCCCAGGGCCACCGACGTCGCCTGGGAGAACGGGCTCGGCACAGCCGTCGACAGGATGCTCACGCGCCTGGACACGGTCCGCGGCCGGGGGCACGCCGTTCCATTGGTCGTCGTGAGCTGGGTCTCGGGCTGGCGCTGGCCGGAACACGTGCTTCTTCTGCTCGAGAGGCACGCACCGCCCTCCGCCCGCATCCACCTTGACAGTGACGACCCCCGCCGGCTGGCGGAGATCGTCGCGGCTGCCTGCCGCCGAGTCCCCTTGCGCTACAGCTACGCGCTCCTCACCCGTTCCCCCGACCGAGGGACGGCCTCGGCCCCCGATGCCCGGGCCCGTCTGCTGTTTCCCTGCGGGACCGTACTGCCGGACGTCGGCGAGCTGTCGGTGGCTGTGCCGCTGCTCGCCTCGCCGCGGGAGGACGCGATGACGTTCGCGCTGCCGGTCGTGGTTGCCAAGGGGCGGCGCATGCAGGACTGGACCGTTGTCCGGACCGGACAGACCCGGCTCGAACCTGGGCGGCGCACCAAGGTGACCGTGATTCTCGATGAGCCGGGCAAGCTCAGATTCGACGGTCCGGAACCGATCGCCGAGGCAAGCTTCGACAAGGACACGCTGCTGGGCGGCCCCTCACCGGAACAGACGCCCGTCCCCGCCGCCGATCTGCTCGTCCTGCTCGAACTCGGCGGCCACAAAACCGACTTCGTGCGTCGCATCACCTTTCTGCGCGGTGTGCTGGACCGGCTCGGCGCGACCTGGCCGGCCACCGGCCTCTTACGCGTGGGTGTCATCGGCTACGCCGACCACACCTTCCGGGCCGTCGGCCGCAGCCGCAGCGGAGGCGAACCGCTGCGCTACTGGGGCCCCGGCTCCGCCCAGGACGCGGCCCAGGCTCTGACGGGATTCTCGCCCTCGCCCCTGGAGGACGACTACGGGGCTCCACTGGAGGAGGCCCTGGAGGCGGCGGCGCATTCGGGCTACTGGCGAGCCGGGGCCCGACGGCTGCTCGTGGTGCTCGGCCGCCGGCCGCCTCACCCCCCGCGACAGGGCAGGGATCAGGCGCTGCCCTGTCCCGGCCAGCTCGACTGGGAGCAGGCCCTGCACCACCTGCGCGCACATCTGCACCTGCGCGTGATCGCTGTGCGCGATCCGTTCCCCGACCGGTCCGACCCCTGGCGGCGGCCGCAGACCGTGGACCGGATCGAGCGCGCCTGGCGAGAACTGGGGCGCCAGGACTCCTTTGTGCTGGACTCCCACGTTCCCGAGGACGTGGTCGTCCGCGTCAACCGCGCCGCCGGGCACCCAGCCGCCGTGCCCGGCCTGATGATCGACATGCCTGACGGAGCCGACGACGGCGCCGGCCCCACCCCGGGGCCGGCTCGTTCGCCGATGCCGGCGGATCACGCCGATCCGTACTACCTGGCCGTCGACACGCGCCTGCCCGGCGGTACGGCAGAGCCAGAAGGGCGATGAGGAGCCATGAGCGCAGATGAGCCGGGAGAGGTCCGGTTCCCTCCGGAACTGATGGCGGCAGCCAAACCGGACGAGCCCCAGGCCGAAGCCACTCCGGCCTGGGCCGGCAGTCATTCCCCGCCGCCGCCCGAGGAGGTGCGGCCGATCCCCCGCCCGCGACCGGAGGCCGACGACGGGATACGCATCGGACTGTGGGGTTCTCCCACATCAGGCAAGACGACGTTTCTCGGAGCCTTACGGCTCGCCGCCCTCGACCCGGGGGGTTCGTACGGACGCTGGCAGGTGGTGGCCGCCGACGACGTGTCCGAGGCGTTCCTGGTCGAGACATCCAGGGAACTGGCCATCAACAAGCAGTTCCCCGCAGCCACTCAGGACTCCGGTCAGCTGAGCTGGCTCTTCCGCGGTGATCTGACTGGCACTCGCTACGCCAAGAGGGGATTCCGCCGCTCCCGTGCCACTAACCGGATGGACTTCGAGCTCAGCGTTCTGGACGTGCCGGGCGGCGCGTACGAAGACATGCACCGGCATGCGGAGGCGGAGAGAAGCACCGATCACCTGGCCCGCTCCGCCGGCCTCATCTACCTCTTCGATCCCATGCGGGAGGCGGTCGACGGGGACTCCTTCGCCTACCTCAACGGCACTCTCGCCCGGCTCACCCGACGTTGCATGGACAAGCAAAGGCTCGACGGCCCCTACCTGCCCCACCACATCGCCGTCTGCGTCACCAAGTTCGACGATCCCGAGGTGTTCGAGCGGGCACGACGCGGAGGCTGGACCGAGCTCGGGCCGCAGGGCACCCCCGTCGTGCCGGACCCCGAAGGATTCTTCGACTGGCTGGCCGCTGATCTGCACGGCAGCTCCATGCGCCTCATCGGACGGGCCATCCGGGCCAGCTTCCACCCGTCCCGCATCCACTTCTTCGCCACCTCGGCCGTCGGATTCGGCACCTTGCCCGGGGGAGGCGTCGACCTCAGGCACTTCGGCAACGTGAACCAGGTGGACGGGAGGCCGCAAATCCTCGGCCCCATCAGTCCGCACAACGTCATGGACCCGGTGATAGCCCTGCTGCTCGGCATTCGGAAACGAGGATGACGATGGAAAGGGTGCAAGAGGTCCTGGCGCACTGGGCCTGGTACGGCAAGGAGCCCGGCTCCCTGCAGGAGTACGGTGTGCTCCACTGCAGCGGAGGCGCCGGGAAGCGGCATGTCTTCGACGGCTACATCAAGACGTCGGCCCCCGGCAATCCGCCGGCCGGCGGCCGCGGCAATCCGGACCGTCTGCCCTGGATCACGGTCAACGGCCTGACGTCGCAAGGGGAGCGGTGGGTGGCCGTCTCGGCCATGGAGCCGTCCGAGCAACTGGACGGCAGCGGGAGGCTCATCACTCCCACGCGCTTCTTCATGGTGCCGTACGACCAGATCGCACCGTGGGGAGCGACATACCTGACGCTCTGGCGAGCCGTCGAAGCCATCGTGCTCCCACCGGCCGGCAACCCCACCACGGTACCGGTGGTCAACCTGCCGGACGACCAGGCCTCCTCCCTCATCGGCCTCGGCCATATCGCCGACTCACTGCGTACGCCGGCGACCGGCACTCAGGGCGTGAACCGTCTCACCGCTGCTGCCCACTGGGCCGCGTCGGTCGCCGCCGGCCTGCTCTCCGGGGAACCGGTGGTCATCACCCGGGCAAGCCGCCTGGGCCCCCACGAACGCCTCACCGTGCTTGACGCCGTGGCGGGCTTCCTTCCTTACGGAGTCCGCAGCGACCTCGCCGTCGGCAACTGCATGGACGGCATGCGCCGACCGCGTACCCGGCTCGCCTTCGGGCCGCCGCACACCCCCCACGCCCGCAAGACCGGCCTGGGAGAGCCGCTGATAGGTCACGGCCTGGCGCGCGAGTACGGCGAGACACTCCGGCGGTTGATCGACTCCCAGGGCCACGAGGCGGTGCTGCGCACACTGTCAGGACTCCGTGAGCCCCTACAACTGACCGACCACGCACGGATTCTGGGCAGTCTGGCCCATTTGGATCTCGTACGTCACGCCGTCGCGGCGGTGGACCAGAACCGGGGCACTCCGGATCTCGTCGCGCAAGCGCTCAACAGCAAGCGGAACGGGGAGCCGCCGTCGCAGGGTCAGGAGGTCCTGTACCGCTTCGCGGTCCAACATGTGGACGACTCGCCTCGGGAGCCGCTGCGCGACCACTGGCATGATCCGCAGACCAGCCACGACGTGACCGTACACGTGGTCGAAGAGCTGCTCGCCACTCCGGAGGATCTCGCCGCGCATCTCGACTCCGGATGCAGTGCCGGCCGGCAGCAGCTGCTGTGGCAATTCGTGACCCAGTGCCGGAAGGACGACGAGGTGCTCCGGGCGCTGATCGACCGCTGCCAGGCGGGCATGGTCCTGGAACCCACCGACCATGTCGTGGAACTTCTGCGTACTCTCGGACCCGAAGCCCTGCGCAGCGGCGGCCCCGCCTCCCACCTGGTGCTGCGGGAGGCGCCTCGGCTCACCCAGGCACTGCTGTACGCCGAGGCGGGCGACGTGACCCGGCTCGGTGCGTGGCTCGACTACGTACGGCCCTGGGGCCAGTACGCGCAGCCCTGGCTGCGCGCCTGGATGCCGCTGGCCGCATGGGACGACCAGAGTGGTCCGTTGGCGCCGATGCACACCACGCCCGACTCCCCCGACGACGCGGTCCTCGTCCTCGCCGCGGCAGCGAAGTCGGGGCCGGGGTCGGCGGGACGGGTGAGTTCGGTGGTGCGCTATCTGTGGAAGGCACTGCTGAACGCGGCCAAGGACGAACGGAACCGGGTCAGCCCTCCTCCGCAGGCATCACGGAGCCTCCTCGGCCAGATCCTGGGCCGCCGCTCCGACCGGGCTTCGGATCATCCTCCGGAGGCGGGGCCGCCGGCCTCCGCCGTGCCTGACCTCGGTCAGCTCCTGGACGAGCCGCAACTGTGGGCGGAGTGCCGGGCGCGGGCGGACGTCCTGCGCTGCCTGGCGGGCCGGCCGCTCACAGGCCCGCCGTCGGACGCCCGGGACAGCATGCGCTACCGGGACGAGATCGCCGACCTCTACTTCGACGAGTATCTGCGTCGGGATCTTCACCTGTTCGCTGAGGCGCTGGCCGAACTGGTCCTGCGGGACGAACCGCGGCAGCCCGGGGGAGACCTGCTGCTCTCCGTGCTGGGGGATGCACCGGTGCGGCGCGCCCGCGAGGCCGTGGCCGCCCGGGTCGCATCGTGGGAGGCGGATCACGGGCATGCGGAGCCCGAGCCGGAGCCCCGGGCGGAACCGGAGCCGGAGCCGCAGGCGGACCCTCCCGCCACTTCGGTCACCTGGTCGCCCTCGCCCGCGTCGTCCCCGGCCACGTCGCTGCCCCCGTCGACGGCAGCGGACCCCCGCGTTCCGACCTTCCCCCTGAGTCCCGCAGAGGAGTGGGACCGTCTCGACAAGGCAGTCGGCAAGCGGCTGAGGGCATTTGAAATCGCCCAGCTCTGGGCTCCCGTCGCCGTCAGCAGCCGGGATCATGACGCCCTCGTCCGCGTCGGGCGGTGGTGGGAGGGTGCCGATGTCCGCGACCGTGACGCGCTCCTCCACGAGCTGGAGAAAGCACTCGTCGTCCAGGGGCTGTGCCGCCCCTCCGTGGCGCGTGAAGTGGTTCACGAGTTCCGGGTCTGGATCGTTTCCGAACAGGCCTCCACCCCCACCGGCGGAGGCTGGCACGGCAAAGAGGTCCTGGGGCAGGAGAAGAAGGAGTTCAAGGAGCGCCGCGGTCGTTTCCGTGCGTTGCGACGGGCCCGATGGCGCTCACATTTCCCCTGGTCCCCGCGCAGCCGGAGCAAGCACTCCAGGCGCAGGCGCCGCGATGACGGCTGACCCCCCGCCGCACCACATCGCTTCCAACATCTCGCAGAAGGACTGGATCGCATGCACCAACCCGTCGGCGTCCCGACCCCGTCGCCCCGCCGCAACCGGAAGCTCCTTGCCGCGGCCGCGATGTCCGTACTGGCCCTCGGGCTGATGCCGTTGTCCCAGCCGGCCTACGCCGCCGAGGAGCCCGCGATCGGCCTGGAAACCCTGCTCGACCGGATCGGTGGCCGGCAGGGCGGGAACTATGCAGTGGTCGTGGACACCTCGGACTCCATGGAGAGGAACGGGTACTACGCGAAAGTACGGGACGTGCTCCCCAAGTTCCTCGCTTCCCTCACGGCCGAGGACAAGGTGTGCTTCGTTCCTTTCAGTACGGGTGCGCGGGACTGCGAACTGGTACCCAAGGCCGAGGCACAGGCACAGCTTGACGCACTGCCCCCACGAGCCACGGGCCTGGGGTCCAACTTCGGCCGGGCCTTCGAGTCCGGCCTGGACGGTCTGCGCCGGTCCGAGGCGGACGCCTCCGGAGTGCTGCTGCTGTCCGATGCGAAACTCAACGCCCCCGACGACCCCCGGTTCGAGACGTTCAAGAGTCCGGGCTGGGCCGAACTGCGCAGCAAGGCCGCCACCTTGCCCGGCTCGGAGGGACTGACCGGATACGGCATCCCTCTGGGGGAGGCACACGAACTCGAGGACGTGCTCGCCAAGGCCTTCCCCCACTACAAGATGCTGGACGCGTCGGAGGCGGATCTGAGCCGCTCGATGGCCGAGGCGCACGACGACACCCGGATCAAACAGGCCAGGCAGGCGGTCCGGGCCGAAGCAGGCAAGGGCGTGACCGTTTCCTGGCCGGAGGAGGTGGACGAACAGCTCAGGACGGGCAGCGAGATCCGGATACGTCTGACCGCCACAACCGAGGTAATGCCGGTACGTGTTGACGCCCTGTCACTGCGGGGGCTGCCTCACGGTGTGCGCTTCTCTCCGGCGCTGCCGAAGAGCCTCGAGCTGGAACCGGGGCAGACGCAGGACGTCGTGCTCTCCCTGACCGCCGCCGCCGAGGAGCGGAGCGGACTGTTCGGCAGCACCGAGCCTGCGACCTGGCGGCTGTCCGTCGCCGGAGCCGTGTCCTCGCCCCTGTCCGGGTCGATCAAGCATCATCTCGGCGGTCTGACCCCTGAACTGGCTGAACACCCGTCCGGGAAACCGCTGTCCGTCACAGGGAGCGTGCGGACGTCGTCCGCGTTCGGCTGGTGGGCCGGTCTCCTGTCCGTCCTCGCTGCGGGCGCGGCCGCCGCTCTGTACGCCCTGCGGCGCTCCTACCGCTCGATCGGCGGCACTCTGATGGCCGAGGCAGTCGATCGGCCCACACCGCTGCTCATCCCGTTGCAGGGCCGCCGGACGGTCACGGCCGATCTCTCCCCCCTCATCGAGGGCAGCGGAACCCTTTGGATCAAGGGCCTGCCGGGCCCGCGCAGCCGTCAGCCCTCGCTGCGCCTGCGTTGCAGGATCGCGGACCGTGCGACCCGGGAAGCCGTGTGCGCGCCGGGAAGCAGCGTGCTGCTGTCAGGTATCGAGTTCCGCTACGAGTCGGGGCGTTAGAGGCAGGACGGCCGCGGGAAGGCTCACGCAAGCCGGGTGCCGCTGCGTGAGCATTCCCCGGCAGGAGCCTGTGGCACACCGGTTCTCAGCCGTGGGACCCGTGCTCCAGTGCCTCACCTCGATCGGGAGTGTGACGGCCCGCGCGAGCTTGCGCCCCCATTCGAGCGCCGCGTCGAGATCGGGTGCCTGGATGGCCGTGAACCCGCCCAGGTGTTCCTTGCCCTCTGTGTACGGACAGCCGGTCGTGAGCACTTCGTCGCCCTTCAGCCGCAGCACGCTTGCGGTGCTCGGCGGCCCAGGCCACTGGCGAAAACCCAGGCGCCGGCCTCCGTGAGCTCGGCCTTCACAGCTTCGACCTGTCGCATGATCTGTGCCCGCGGACGGGCACCGGCATTCACACATCAGGTGCGTCGCACCGACAACTGCGGATCCGTGATCCCGCCGGGGCAGGCCAAACGGGCGGTGTCCCAGCCCGCGAGCCCGGCTCCGGCCTGGTACGCGCGCTCGTAGAAGCCGAGCAGGGCCTCACGGGGATCACTCTCGGAGCGGACCGCGTCGTAGGGCAGTACGGCCAGATGGCTGTCATTGCGTGCGACCCAGCGCGCCGAGGCCGGGGTGAGCGGCTCCTCCGCCAAGGCGGCGGGTTCGGGCGCGGTGTAGGAGTAGAACGCCGGCTCGGGAAAGGTGTCGTCGCCGAACCAGAATCCGAAGCTGATCAGTTCACGGGAGTACGCCTCCCGTGTTACGGGGTCGACCCGCGACGGCTGGTCGACGTGACGCCCGGAGAAACGGGTGTGGGCGAGGTCGAAGGTGTGCCAGAAGTGGTGTACCGGGCTGGCCTTTCCGGAAAAGCGGGCCGAGAATTCCTCCAGCACCAGAGCCACCTGGCTGAGAACCTGCCAGTAGCGGTTGGCATGTACGGGATCGTAGGTCGCGTGCTCGGTGTCCTCGGAGAACGGCCGAGCGGAGTCCGGCAGGTCGTACGGCCTGGGATTGCCGATGTCCATCCGCACGCCCAGCGCGGCCATGGCCGCCCAGGTCCTGTCGTGGAAAGATGCCACCGACTGCCCGGGAAGAGGGACGAACATCGCTGCGCCCTCCAACGTTGCGACGACCAGTTGATGGTCGACGAAGTCGAAGTCGATGGTGAAAACCGGGCTGCCGTCCGCCCGCCCCATCGGACGCGTGGTGATGCCTCGGCCGGTGAGATGGAACGGGACGTTCCACCAGTGGTTGCGCCGGACGCTCGCCGCGAGGCGGATCTTGCCGACGACCTGCTCGAACCGGTGCAGCGTTTCTTTGGTCTCCCGCCACTCGGCGCGCGGTATCGGAGGGAACAGATCCATCGCGTTCCCCTTCCTGCCCGACGCTCCTTGTCGGCCGGACAATCCCATGATGACCGCTTCTGGAGACGCATGGCGCGTCGACCGGCCCGGCGGAGCTGCGTCGCCGTCTGGGGCCGGCGACCGGCACACCCTGCATCACCCCGGGCGCTGCTCGGCCCGCGGACACTCGTCGGGAGGCGACGTCATGGCCGAAGGGAGCAGGGAATGCTGGTGCTCGTACGCCTCCCGGTCGTGCTGCCCCATCAGTTGACCCTGCACGAACGGGTCGGCGTCGGGATCATAAGGACCGTCATGGTCGGCGAGTGTCTCGAGAATCCGCTCCCATTCGTCGATCTGGGCGCGGGCGCAGCGGCCGCCGTCAGTCTGAGGGGTCCGCCCCGCTTCCCCCTTGGCTGCCTCCAACGCGGCTTTGACCTCACGGTGAGACTTGCCGGAAGCCTGTTTGCGGATCGAGGACCACAGCGCCCTCTCCGCATCGGTGGGCGGGGCTGCCGGGGCAGCTGAATCGCCGAGGTCGGGCAGTCGGCGGTCCTCGTGCGTCATTCGGCTCTCCTTGGTTGCGAAAGTTGACTGCTCCGTTGTCCCGACCGCCACGCGCCCGACCGCCACGCGCCGCGAGGTGTCGCCTCTGTGCGGAGGTGCTCTCCGTGTATCCGATGTCCCCGTGCTCACACATCCGTGTCAGCGATGCAGGCGTGAGTCCGAAGCACAGCCAGGGTGTTCACCTCCAGCGAGGACGGCGGCATGACCGAGGGCCCGGCGGTCGGGGGCGAAAACGCCGGTACTCGTGCGGGGTTGCCCGACAAGCTCGACCGGTAGTGCCTGTGCACGAGCGGTCCCACGGTTGCGGCACTCCGCGCTCGGGACGCGGCACGACGGCGTCTCGTGACGAAGGCGCGAGGTGAGGTAGGGAGGTGTGGTAGGAGAAGGTGCCGTAGAGACTCGCCCCCATCAGCTCAATGGACCAAGGTCTCTGCCACGGGAGTGCTCGCCAGGACTCGGCGGCGGCACCTTGGTGGCGCTGCCCTGTTCATTCCTCCCGGGGTGCCGCTGTGCCTCCGCGCCCGTCGCGGGCAATCCCGCCCTGCAGGCGGCGTGGCGGCGGGTCGCGGAGCATGGGCCTGAGCTGCCGGGCACCCGTCGGAAGGCGCCTTTGAAGCCCTGTCCGACCACAGGAGGTACGCGTGAGCACCGACATCCGCACGACCGTGGTTGTGATCACTCGTGACCGGCGTGACCAGTTGCGGCACACCATGGACCGGCTCGCCGAGCTGCCCGAACGGCCACCGGTGATCGTCGTCGACAACGCGTCCGGCGACGGCACCGCCGAGGCTGTCCGCCGACTCCACCCGCAGGTCACCGTGCTCACGCCGTGCCGCAACCTCGGCGCGGTCGGTCGCAACCTCGGCGTTCGCCACGCCCGTACGCCGTATGTGGCCTTCAGCGACGACGACTCCTGGTGGGAGCCGGGCGCCCTCACGGTTGCCGAGCGGCTGCTCGACGCCCATCCCCGACTGGGGCTGCTCGCCGCACGCATCCTGGGCCCCGGGGGCACACCCGACCCGTTGAACCACACCCTCGCCACGTCCCCGCTCGGCCGCGCCGCCGATCTGCCGGGGCCCCAGGTGCTCGGCTTTCTGGCCTGCGCCGCCATCGCCCGACGGGACGCGTTCCTCGAGGCGGGCGGCTACCATCCCGTGCTCTTCTTCGGCGGTGAGGAAACGCTTCTGGCCTACGATCTGGCCGCCTGCGGCTGGGGTGTCTGCCACTCGCCCGAGCTGGTCGCCATGCACTGCCCGGTCGGCGGGCCCCGGACCGGGCGGCCCGCGGTCATGCGCCGAAACGCGGTGCTGACCGCCTGGCTGCGCCGCCCTCTGACCGTCGCCCTGCGGCATACCCGCGTCCTCGCGTCCGAGGCCAGGTACGACCCCGAGGCCCGCAAGGCGCTGCGCGAGATGTTCGGCCGGCTCCCGGCGGCCCTGCGGGCGCGCAGACCGCTTCCGACAGCCGTGGAGGCCGCGGCCCGCCGCCTCGACCTGGAAGGAGCCAGGCGGTGACGGTCGGCGGGTGTGCCACGGGACCCGCCTACGCGAGGCCCCAGCTCGACGGTCTTGGTGTGGCGCCGGTCCCCACACGGCGTCCTGAGAGGGCAGGGTTGCCCGCTTCCGCGACGCGACTTTACTTGCTCTTTGCCATTTACGTGGGGATACTGGGGGCCCGAGCCGGCAGCGCCGCATCAATCCGGTCCGCCCGCTCCGCCCGGTCCGCCGAGTCAAGAAGGAGCAGCAGACCCGTAATGGGTGAACCTCCCAGTACCACCCGTGTCACCGCGTGCTCGCAGTGTGTGAGCCGGCGAACGGGGGTGGCACGGTGACCGAGGTTCTGCTGCTGGTGCTGGCCCTTGTACCGACCCTGGCGTGTGCGGTTTTCGTCGCGGCCGAATTCTCCTTGACCACGGTCGAGCGCAGCGAGCTGGAGCGTGCCGCGGCAGCGGGCGAACGGGGGGCTGTGAGCGCCCTCAAGGCCGCCAAGCGGCTCACCCTCCAGCTCTCCGGCGCGCAGCTCGGCATCACGGTGACCTCCCTGGTCATCGGCATGCTCGCCAAACCCTCTCTGGCCGCACTGCTGCGCGGCCCGCTGGAAGCGGCAGGAGCGCCCTCCGGAGCGGTGTCCTCCGTCGCCACCGTTCTCGGCGTCACGGTCTCCACCGTCGTGCTCATGGTCATCGGTGAGCTGGTCCCGAAGAACTGGGCCATCTCCAGCCCACTCGCGGTCGCCAAGGTGGTCGCAGGCCCTCAGCGCGCGTTCACCGCAGCGTTCGGGCCGCTGATCCGGCACTTGAACAACACCGCGAACCGTCTCGTACGGCGGTTCGGCCTGGAACCGCAGGAGGAGCTCGCCTCCGCCCGCACCCCGGAGGAGCTCGTCGCCCTTGCCCGCCACTCCGCACGGGAAGGCGCCATCGAGGAGGACTCGGCCGAGTTGTTCGTCCGCACCCTGCACCTGGCTGAGCTGACCGCGGAGAACGTCATGACACCGCGCGTCGACGTCAAGGCACTGGAGGCCCACGCCACCGCCGCCGACGCCGCGAACCTCACACTCACCACCGGCCTGTCCCGGTTCCCGGTCTACCGCGCGACCCTCGACGAGGTGACCGGCACCGTCCACATCCGCGACGTCCTGGCCCTGGACGAGAACAAGCGCGACCACGTCCTCGTATCGGACCTGGCCACCGAGCCGCTGCTCATCCCTGGTTCGCTCCCCGTGGACAAGCTGCTCCGGCGGCTTCGGCAGGCCCGCACGATGGCCGTGGTGATCGATGAGTACGGCGGCACCGCCGGCGTCGCCACCGTCGAGGACATCGTCGAGGAGGTCGTCGGCCCGGTCCGCGACGAACACGACCCGCACGAGGTCCCCGAGCTGATGCAGCTCGAGCCGTCGCCGGACGGCAGTCCCGTGTGGGAGGCGGACGGCACCGTCCGCCTCGACCAGCTCGAGGAGATCGGCTTCAACGCCCCAGAGGGCCCCTACGAAACACTCGCCGGCCTCATCGCCACCCGACTGGAGCGCATCCCGGACCCGGTCGACCGACTCGACGTCGAAGGCTGGCAGTTCACGGTGCTGAGGGTTGAGCACCACCGCGCCGACCGGGTCCGCGTCACCGCACCCGTCGCGGAGAGCGCGGAGGAAACCCGATGACCACCATCCAGCTCCTCATCGGCGCGCTCACCCTCCTCACCAACGCCTTCTTCGTCGGCGCGGAGTTCGCCCTCATCTCCGTACGGCGCAGCCAGATCGAACCCATGGCCCTCAGGGGCGACCGTCGCGCCAAGAGAGTGCTGTGGGGCCTGGAACACCTCTCCGCCGCCATGGCCACCGCCCAGCTTGGCATCACCATCTCCTCGCTGGTCCTGGGCGCTGTTGCCGAACCGGCCATCGCCCACCTCCTGGAACCGCCCTTCCAGGCGATCGGAGTCCCCGACGGGCTCACCCACCCGATCGCGTTCGTCATCGCCCTGACCCTGGCGACCTACCTGCACATGCTGGTCGGCGAGATGGTTCCCAAGAACATCGCCCTCGCGGCCCCGGTGCCGACGGCGCTCGCACTGGGGCCCGCCCTGGTGGACCTGACGCACGCGCTGCGGCCGGTAGTCCTTGGGATCAACGCGCTCGCCAACGCCATCCTGCGGCTGCTGAAGGTGGAGCCCAAGAGTGAGGTCGCCGCGGTCTTCACGGACGACGAACTCGCACGCCTGGTCAAGGACTCCAGTGAAGCCGGCCTCCTCGAGCCCGCTGACAGCGAGCGGCTGCGGGACGCCCTGGAGCTGGGTACCCGACCCGTGGGTGAGGTGATGGTGCCGCTTGACAAGGTGGTCACCGTCGGCCACGAGATCACCCCGCAGCAGCTGGAGCGGGCCGCCGCGGCATCCGGCTTCTCCCGCCTGCCGGTCGTCGGCCCCGGCAACCAAGTGCTCGGCTACCTGCACATCAAGGACGCCCTCGGCGTCGCCGACCGCACCCGGCCCTTCCCCCGCAGCGCGCTGCACAAGGTGATCCAGGTCGAGATCGACACCCCACTCGACGACACCATGACCGCCATGCGGGCCGCCGGCACCCACATGGCCGCCGTCACCGGCGAAAAGGGCACCGTCATCGGCTTTGTCACCATGGAGGACGTACTGGAAGAACTCGTCGGACCCGCCCATGGTGCGGCGGACTGACCACAGCCGACACCCGGCGAGCTCTCCCCGCAGGATGAGCGCGACGATCAGTTGTCCACCGGGCCGCCCCGGCCCTTCTCGGTTCCGGCGTGAGATCGAATCGTGCGTGCGGGCGTGGCGGGTTCGCCGCGGCGAACAGCTGACCGGACTCCCGTACACCCCGCAAATTCATTGCGGTCAGCAGGGCGACGAAGCAGAGCGCGCCATCAGAACGCGGTGGTCGGCCAGCGATGGCACCGCCGAGATGATGTTGTCCACACCGGAGGCGACCGAGACCGCCACGGTCATGACGTAGTCGACCACCAGAAGCGGCGACGACCAGACCGGCCGAGGGACCCAGGTTCGTCGATGCGACCTCGTAAGAGCCACGTGCCGCTCGGGTAGGCGTGGAAGAGACCGCTTCCCGCCGTCCCGGGCGTCGACAGGGCGTCGGGGCCGGCGTCGTCACAGCCGGATGACGACGAGGGCGATGTCGTCGCGGGATCCGCCCGTAACGCCGAGGTGTGCCAGCACGGCGTCGGCCAGACTTTCCGTTCCGAGGTGGCGGTACCGGGTCAGGGCGTTGGTGAGGCGTGCGAGGCCGGTGTCGATGTCCTCGCCTCGGCGTTCGATCAGTCCGTCCGTGTAGAGGACGAGGGTGCCATCGGGGGTATAGGAGCGGCTGGTCTGGGGGCGGGGAACGTGCTCCGGACGGGCGCCCAGCGGCGGGTCGGTGGCCTGGTCGAGGAGGTCGCAGGTCCCGTCGGACTGAACCAGGACAGGCGGTGGGTGCCCGGCGGTGCTGTAGGTGATCAGATGACGGTTGGTATCGATCACCACCTGGGCCGCGGTGGCCGCCAGCGCCCCGTCGATGGATCGCGCGTACAGACCCAGCACTTCCAGTGCCTTCGCGGGGCCCTCCGCAGTCCGCGCTGCGGCGCTGAGCGCGCTGCGGAGCATTCCCATGACCGCGGCGGCTTCCAGGCCGTGGCCCACCACATCGCCGACCGCTACGGCAAAGCGGCCATCGGGAAAGTCGACAATGTCGTACCAGTCGCCACACACGTTGAGTGATCCGATGGCGGGCAGGTAGCGAACCGAGATGTCCTGGTGTTTGGTCAGGTCCGGGGCGTGGAGCATGGCCTCCTGCAAAGTCACTGCGACTTGCCGTTCGCGGGTGTGAGCCTGGGTCAGTTCCTCGTTGAGCCGTTGCAGCTCCCGGGCTCGTGCATACAACTCGGCCTCCATTCCCACTTCCCGCTCGCTCAGCTTTCCGCCCAAATCGCGGACCTTTACGAACGCGGTCACGTCTTCGACCCGGTGAATGATCCAGGCCACGGCTCCCTGTGGGGCGAGTACCGGGGCATTGATGGTTGACCACCAGCGCTTCTCGAACACGCCGGGCCGCCCCACGAGGGGAATGTCGTAACGCTGCAGCGCCAGGGAGTCCGGCTTTCCGGTGGCCAGGACCCGCTGCAGGGAGGCCTCAAGTGTCAGCACCCCGTCGGCCTCGGGATCAGCGGGATTGTCGGGGAAGGCATCGAAAACGTAGCGCCCGACAAGATCCTCTCGCGTGCGTATGGTCGCCAGAAGGTAAGCGCGGTTGACATCGCGGATGACGAACTGCCTGTCCAGCACCAGATAAGGACTGGGCGTGGCGGCGAACAGCGCTGCGTAATCGAGAGTCATGTCATCAGGCGCCTGCCTGTTCCGGTCGTCAATCCGGCCGCCCACCGACCAATCTACCCCTGACGCCCGAGCTACCGCCCTTCCGGGCGGGGTGTAGGGCGTTCTTGGTGCGGAGGCGCGGAGCGCTGGAGTTAGCTGCGTTCCCGGCTCCGCGCCTGTCGGACCGGCCGTTTGCCGGTTGTCGATGTACTGGCGGACAGCGGTCAGGGATGCGCCGCCGCAAGCCAGGCCGACGTTGTAACTCGGTGCCGAAGGCCGCGAAAAGCTTGCACGGATATCGCTTCCGCGCCAATTGGGTTGATCTTCCGTGCTCCGCGCCTCGGCTGCAACTGGTGCCACGTCCGTAGTGCCACACCCTTGTCAGTCAGCCCTGAACTGGAGGAGTACAGGCGTGAAGCGTATGCAAAGGATCTCGGTCGCCGTTGCACTCGCGGTCGGGACTGTCTTCCTGGGCGTCGGCGGTGCCGCGGCCGACGACGATGACTTTGCTTCGTCAATTTCGAAGTTGTGGAACGACAGCTGGCTCAACGGCCACGGGGACAAGGGCGGTTACGAGGACGTCCACAAGCACGGCGACAAGGGCGGTCATGTGAACGACGGCGGTTACGCGTCAGCGGCAACCCCCGACATAGGACGGCGCCTCACGGGGATCTCGCAGGTGGCCCGTCGGCCTGATGACTGACCCGGCCAGGCAGGCCCGGCACCGCGCGGTCGGCGCGGTGCCGGGCCGCCCGCCTGTGACTGTGGATACTCGCCGTCAGTTCCAATGGTGCTGGGCAACGCGGGTTCCGCGCTGGGGGGTGTAGTGACACCCCCTGCGACGTCCCCTTGATGCCGCGGCCGTCGGTCGTGACAGAGGGCAGGAGACGGCGTGCGTTGCTCCCGGTGATCAGTGCTGCGTACATTCCACAGGGCCGGGACCAATTCCGGCGTCCGAGGGCGGTGCCGTTGATCTCCGTGAGTGCTCCCAGATGGAGGATTGATCTCAAACGGGCACTCGTGAAGGATCACTGGATAGAATTCAGGCATGCGAAAGCGACTCGTCGCGCTGACCGGGTCCGAACTCGTCACCGGAACAGGAACCGGATGCGACTCGACGGTGGTGAGTTCGGTCGTATCCCGTCGGCATGCGAAGTGGCGCGCTACTGCGAAGGGGCGTACGAGTCGTCGATGCGGACAGCCGCAACACGTCGGCTGACTGGGTAAGGGTGGCTGCTGATGGAGCGGGCGTCGGACGACATGAGCCTGTACGCCGGTCGGCCGTCCGGCCTGATCGGGACGCAAATTGCGGGCTACAGGGTGGAGCGCGAGATCGGCCGCGGCGGTATGGCCGTCGTTTACTGCGCGAAGGATCTGCGCCTGGACCGTACGGTCGCGCTCAAGCTGCTGGCCCCGGAGCTTGCCCGCAACGACACCTTCCGCCGCCGATTCACCCATGAGTCGCGTGTGGCTGCCGCGATCGACCATCCCCACATTGTGCCGATCTTCGAGGCCGGCGAGACCGACGGCGTTTTGTACATCGCGATGCGTTACGTTTCAGGGCTCGATTTGCGGGCGTTGCTGGACAGGGACGGCCCGCTTCCCGTCGCGACTGCCGTCCGTATCACGGCCCAGATCGCGTCCGCACTCGATGCTGCGCATGAACACGACCTTGTGCACCGGGACGTCAAGCCCGGCAACATTCTGGTTGCGAAGGGAACGGACAGTGATCACCCGGAGCACGTGTATCTCACAGATTTTGGGCTGACGAAGAAGTCGTTGTCGTTGACGGGGTTCACGACGGTGGGTGAGTTCGTCGGGACGCTTGACTACGTGGCACCGGAGCAGATTTCGGGTCGGCCGGTGGATGGCAGGTGCGATCTCTACAGCCTTGCCTGCGTCGTCTACGAAGCCCTTACCGGGAGGCCGCCGTTCCAGCGGGAGGAGGACATGGCCTTGTTGTGGGCGCATCAGTATGACCAGCCGCCTGCGTTGACGGAGAAGCTGCCGGGGATTGCGTCGGCGTTCGACGGTGTGCTGGGCAAGGCGTTGGCGAAGGTTCCTGATGACCGTTATGGCTCCTGTCTTGAGTTCGTGGCGGCCTTGCGGGGCGCTGCGGGCGGTGTTGGCAGTGGTGGTCATCCGGCGACGCAGGTGGGCTCCCGGTTGGCCGGCGGAGCCGTGGGATATCCAGGACCGCCTCCGGAACCGCCCGCCTGGGCCAGGCCGGTCTTCCGCCGAGCGCCGGGCCGGTAGAGCCGACGGCGGGCCGCCGCCGGGGGCGCCGTTTGGGTGCGTCCGAAGGGTGTGCTCGCAGTGCTCGCAGAGGTTCCGGAAGGCCGGCACCCAATCGGCATCGCCTCTGTCGCACATGTCTTCGTATCCGTGTGCGTCCTCAGCCGGCCGGATCCGGGCAGTGCGCTGCCGGGATGCTCGGTGGCCGGGACCGGTGGGTGAGGACGAGGGCGAGGACCGCGCCCCCGGTGGCACCTTCGGTCTGCCAGAGCATGGCGCGGCGGGGGCCGCTCAGGGCGGGCGGTTGCAGGCCGAGGGTGGTGATGTGGCGCGGCGCGTCTGTGAAGACGCTGTTCCGGTCGGCTTTGACGGCGGATTCCTTGAGGGCCCAGGAGGCGGCCAGGTCATCGGGCCGGCCGGTGTCGGTGTGCGAGCGTTCCTCGGCCGTGAGGACCCGGCCGGCGGCCCTGCGCACCGCAGGGGCCGAGGCGGTCTCGCACAGGTCCACGCCGACCGGGTCCGGTGCGAGGGCCGCGGCGGTGTGGCTGTTGGAGGCGTTCAGGGCCGGCGCCGGGCTGCCGCTGACGACGACGTGGGGGCTGCCGTCGAGGTGCGGGAGGATCTCGACCTCCGTCACCGGCGCGGCGAGGCTTCGCCGACCAGGTGCTTGGCGAGCAGCCGCCGGGGCCACCCATTCGGCCTGCGGCCAGGGCGGCAGGCCGCGGTGTATGTACCGTTCGGCCGGGGAGAGCGGCGGTGGGTGCGGTGATGCCGACTGGAGGGCGGCGCGCGGGATCACGATGAGGGTGGCTCCGCCCCATCGGTGGATACGCCCCGGCGCGATCGTCGGGAACCTCGTGTCCATCGCGGCGGCCGCTCAGGCGGCGGCGATGTCCGGGTGCCGCAGGCCGTGCTGCAGCGCGCTCACGGCGTGCCGGATCTGGTCGGGCGTGTGGTCGCAGGTGAGGAACGCGGATCGTCGTATTCCTGCGTCTTCAACCGGCCGGTCGCTCCCGCTCCGAGCACCACGGACAGGATGAGAAAGACGAGAGCGCCCAGGAGGACGAGTCGGGGACGACGGGTCGGTTGGCTCGCGCTTCTGCGGTCGCAGCGGGCGGTCGAAATGCCACCGTGCCCGGTCCGTGCGGGAGTCCGTAGTCCCGGCTATTCGTCTCTTGATGCAAGGCGGAGAAGGCAGTAGCGGGCGGCCGGTGCAAGGGGTGGCTTCAGCCGCCGGCCGGGGACACCGCCGCGGTGGCGCGGGCCTGAGCGTGTCCGCGCGTAGGCTGCGGAACAGTGTCGGCGGTCGTCTTCACGGGTCGCGGGCTGCCGGCTGCCGGCGGTGCGGCGCTGTACGTGCGCGCTCAGCCGCGGCCGGGTGCCCGGCGGGGGGTCACCAGCCGCTGGCATCCCCAGGCCGGCTCCGCGTGATGGCGCGCGGACCACCGGGCTCGTGTATCGGGGGACCGCATCGTCGACTTCCTCGCACACCTGCCCGATCGGCCCAACCGGCTTGCCACACCGCTGAGATGGACGTCCGTGCTGACGGCGGGCGCTCGATTCCGACGGTCTATGGTGTACGACATGTCCGCCCCTGAGCTGATCCGTATCGTCTCCCGCGACTCGCCGATGGCCCTGGCCCAGGTGGAGCGCGTCCGCGCCGAGCTGGCCGTACTGCACCCTGCCACCGTCACCGAGGTCGTTCCCGTGAAGACGACGGGCGACAAGTGGATGGGAGACCTCTCCCTGGTCGAGGGCAAGGGAGCCTTCACCAAGGAAGTAGACGCCGCCCTGCTCGCCGGTGTGGCGGACCTCGCCGTGCACTGCGTCAAGGACGTCCCGGCCGACCGGCCGCTGCCGGCCGGTACGACGTTTGCGGCCTTCCTTCAGCGCGACGACATCCGCGACGCCCTCATCCACCCCGACGGACTCACCCTCGACCAGCTACCGGCCGGCACAAGGATCGGCACCTCCTCGGTGCGCCGGATTGCGCAACTCGTCGCCTCCCACCCGCATCTGCAATGCATCCCGTTCCGCGGCAATGCCAACCGCCGCCTGGAGAAACTCGCCGCGGGCGAGGCGGACGCCCTCCTCCTGGCCGTCTCCGGCCTTCAGCGCATCGGCCGCCCCGACGTCATCAGCGAAATCCTCTCTCCGGAGGCGATGTGCCCGCCCATTGGCGCCGGCGTCCTCGCCCTCCAGTGCCGCCAAGACGACGCCGCCACCATCGACGCCGTCAGCGGCCTCAACCACCCCGGCACCTACCGTGAGACCACCGCGGAACGCATGTTCCTCCACGTCCTCCAGGGTCACTGCAACTCCCCGATCGCCGGCTACGCCACAGCCCACCGCAACGGCGACCTCTCACTGCGCGCCTGCGTCTTCAGCCCCGATGGCAAGACCGTCCTCAACGCACATGAATGGGCCGGCCCCCTCGACCCCGCCACCCTCGGCACCTCCGTCGCCGTCGCCCTGCTGCGCCAGGGCGCCCGCGAACTGATCGACAACATCGCGCACTGAGGCGGGCGTGCGTCGCGACCCTGCCGGCGTCCTGCACCAGCGGCGGGTTCCGCCGCGGCTGCGGTCGATGAAGAACCAGCTGTCGGCGTAGGCATCAACGTGCTCAGCCGCGTGCGGATGTACGTGCTCAAGTCCCCGCCAGACTGATCAAGAGAACCTGATGGGCGGTTGCGCTCTCAGCGGCTGGCTCTGGTTGCCCGGTGATGGGTCGAGCGGATGAGGACTGAGACCAAGACAGCCAGGTCTGCTGTGCCGGCAGCGTCGTCCGCGTAACGCGTGGTCAGCAAGGGGCCGGTCTGATCCAGCCGGACTCCCTCCAGCTCCAGGACGGAGGCGAGGGTGAGCATGGCGAGGCGGGCATTGCCATCCGGGAATGGGTGGAAGAACGCTACGTCCAGATAGGCCCTGGCCGCGCGGGAGGCGAGGGGGATTGCGCGGTCGACGCTATCGCCCAGACAGCGCTCAAAGTCCTGCTGCGTGTGTGGCGTAAGTCCGTAGCGTTCCCGGCCGCCCTTGGTGAATGCATCGCCTTGTCGGAACGGAACCTGAGACACGCGTAGGACAAGCCGCTGCCATTCAGCGAGAACCGCGCAGGTGAGGGGACGCTTGTGGGAAGCGTCCGAGCGGGACTGAGCCAGCGCCGCGAGCAGTCGGTCGGCTCGAGCCGGATCCGTGGGACGGGCCCCCGCGCCGCACCGGGTGGCGAGGCCGTCCACGGTCGCCTTGACTGGGGTCGGCGTCTCACCGACCGCGGAAGTCCAGTCGATCTGATTCCTGGCTCTGCACCAGGCAGCCAAAGCGTCAGCGGTCACGATAGGGCTGCTCTCCGGTCAGGCCTACCGCAAGATCCTCTCCCACGGTATCGACCAGGGTCCGCGACGGTTCCGTCCAACTCTTGAACCGTCCACCAATTGCGGTGTCGACCGCCTCCTTCGCCCTTTCCGGCCCCATGCCCGTGGAAGTGAGGAACCACGTCAGCACCCTGCGGCAGAGCCCGTACCAGCCGCATTCGGCACCCGTGCGGTCCACGACCACCGTCACCAGGCGGGTAGCCGCCCGTTCCAGGTGCCAGCTGCGATCCTCAGCATCCGCTCCGGCGGGCGGTGCCAATCGCGCGAACCGCTCGGCAACTCTTCCAGCCAGGCGCGCCACTCCAGCAGCGACGCGACCACCTTGGCGGCCGTCGCCGCGGGCTCGCCCACGGAATGGGAGACGCAGCACCAGCTGGTGACGACGCCACCACCGCCCTCGCCAACCGCCCAATGCCATCCGCAGGCCCACCGGCCGTAACGGGCCGCCAGAAGTGCCGTGACCTCGGTGGTGAAGCGATGTCTGTCAGGGCAGTCCCTGTCGGCCGCCCGCCGGCAGGGAGCCGAAGCCGCTTGACGGTCCTCTTGTCAACGCCCCGACCGGCCCCCGCCTGGACCGCGGGCCCGCGGACCGTGTGCGACAGGGGACGGGCCGCTGGACGAGCGCGACGAGATGCCCACGTCGGACGTCGACGTCATGGAGTGACTGACGGGCCGCAAGTACCAGGTGGTCCCGGACCCCTGCGAGGGCGCCGCTCTTTGAGAGACTCGTGCCGTCGTCCGTCGCTGAGGGTCGCAGGAGTCTCAGCGACTGCGCCCGCTGGCCGAGGCCAGGCCCAGCCAGGTGTGCGGATTGCCCTCCCAGCACCACCCCAGTTTGGGGGCGCCTTTGCTGATCCACAGGGCCGGGACCCGCCGGTCCCCGAGGCGGCTGCCGCCGAGCGAGAAGCACTTGTTCTTGGCCAGGGCCCGGGGATACTGGGTGATGAGTGCCAGACCCTCCTCGATGGTGAGCGGGGTGCGGTCCCGCTTTGCGATCGCCGCCAGAGCGTCCAAGGGGACGACGCTGCAGAATTCCTCGCCCCGGTCGACGTCGAAGGCGATGTACACCTCCCCTTCGGGCAGCGCCAGTTCCCTCAGCGTGACGAACCTTTCCAGCTCGCCCGGAGCGTAGAAGCGTTCGATGACTCCGGGACTGCTCTTTCCGGCGAGCGTGGTCAGCGGCACCGACTCCTCGAGGGGGACGAGCGCCCGAGTGACCACCAGCAGGAATGGAACGCGGCCTTCGGCCGGCGGTTCCAGCGTTGCCGCCCTGGTGAGAACGGGCTCGCGCAGCGGCTCGACGAGGCTGCGGAACGCTGTGTCCGTCATCCCCGCGAGGGCCGGGTATCCCAGGTCGACCAGCGTCCTGACCTGGCGGTCGAACTCGGTTCCGGTGTCGAAATCAGTCATGTGAGGCCTTCCTCGGAACGGCGGATGGCAGACGGGTGAGGGGCTGCGCCTCAGTAGGCGTGCCTGCGGGGGGAGTTGGTGGGGCGGAACTGACCTCCGCGTGCGGAGGTGGGCGGGAGTGTGCGGGCCTGGTGCTGGGCCCTGCGGCTGTGTGCCCGTTCTTGCGGTCGAGGGCTGCGGCGAAGCTGCTCTTGAACGAGGAGTTCATGGGTGCCTTTCAGGACGCCGGGAATCCCAAAAACTTGCTATGGACGTAAACTTAGCCCTGGTGTGCATCCTTCGTCAAGCGTAAACTTGCTACGCGTGTAAGATTGCCCCATGGGTATCGAACCAGTGGGGCTTCGCGAGTCCAAGAAGCAAGAAACCAGGCAACTCATCTCCGACCACGCGACCAGGCTGTTCATCGACAACGGCTTCGAAGCCACGACGATCGCCGAGATCGCCGCAGTCGCCAGGGTCGCCAAGAAGACAGTCACCAACTACTTCGCCCGCAAGGAGGACTTGGCCTTCGACCACCAGGACGAGTTCGTCGCGGGCCTTGCCCGGACCGTCGCAGACCGGTCCGAGGGAGAGTCGGCACTCACGGCACTACGGCGCGAGTTCCTCAAAGGCGTCGAGCGGCACGACCCGGTCATCGGATTCTCCGGTGAGGCGTTCGCCCGGATGATCGCGGACAGTCCCACTCTGCTGGCCCGTCTGCGCGACCTGCACGACCAACGCGAGGACGCGCTCGCCGGGCTCCTGGCCACCGAGACCGCAGCCGCCCCCGGCGACATCACCCCCCACGCGGCGGCAACTCAGCTCGGCGGCGCCCACCGAGTCCTCTTCCAGCACATCCTCGAGCTGACCCTCGACGGCCAGAGCAACGAGCGGATCGCCGAAACGGTGACCGCGTCGGCCCACCGCGTCTTCGACTTGCTGGAAGGCCCGCTCGCCGACTACGCCGTGAAATGAGGACAGCAGCCGCCCCCTTTTGCCGCCTCGGCACTCCACACCGCATGCCGCAGGCGGCGGGGCGTTTCGCGGCGGCACGTGACGAAGTGCGCCCCTGTTTCGTCCTCACCACCTGATCGACCCCGGAACCGCCGGACAAGTACCCGGCCCCACCGCCGTAGACCTCCCTCCCCGCACACTCATGTGGGGAAGCCCGTGCCGCCCGGCTGTCTCGGCGTGCGGCCGTAGGGGAGCTGTGTGACCCTTGCCGCGAGAGCGGGCCATGTCGACGAGGGGAGACGGTGATGAATCAGCTCGGAGACAATCCGGAAGAGGTCCGCAAGCGGCTGGAGGAAGAGAAGCGGCATGCCCGGGAGCGGGACCGGAAGTCGGCTGACCAGGCCGCGCGCGGCGCCCAGCCCGAGGCCCCGACCGGCGGCCAGGGGCAGGTCCCGACGTACGAGGAGGAGCCGGACTCGGACTGACCCCGTGCCCTCACCCGCCGCTGACGCTCGGAGACTGGCTGATCACTCGGCCGAAACAGGCGCCCGTGCCCTCCAGCCGTTCGCGACCGGGCGCCCTTACCCAGCGCCGGACGCCTGACCTGGGCCTGCCGTACCCCCTCGCCTCGGCCTGCCGCTCGATGGCCCGGGAGGGTGCGGGTCCCCCCGTCACCATGTCGCCGGCACTTAAGCGCAGTGGATTGACGAACTGCTTCCCGCGCCGCTCGCCCGCACCTCCGGGGCGACCCGCGCCTTCCGCCGCCGCTGCGCCACCAACCCCTACGGCCTATGGAAGTCGCCTACCGGGTGCTCCTTCTCCACACACGCAGGAGAGGCGGCCTCGGGCCGGCAGGGCGCGAGCGCGGAAGGGGCAGCGGCGGCAGAAGGGTCAGCCGACGATCGGGGACACAAGAGGGGGAGTGCTGCAGAGGGCACGTACGGCTGACTGCGCTGCCTGCTCCACGGCGGATATGCCGTGGGACATGGTCCGGCTGCCGTGAGAAAGGATCACGAGGTAGAATATGCGCCCGTGTGCTTTGACCCGCCCCATGCTGTTGATTTCCCAGCGTTGGGAGTGGGAGCGCGGCAGCCATCCGTTCTTGAGCTGCCAATGGCTGCCTGCCGCGGAGACCCCCCAGTCCTGGTCGTCATCGATCTGGCCCATGAGGGTCTGGATCAGGTCGCGTGAGGGACCCTTGAGCGGTGAATGGTCGTCAAACACCGAGGACAGCAAGGCCAGTTGGTCTGCCGCAGTGGTCCGGGTGAGGCCCCAGTGGGGGCCTGGCCCCGCTTGGGTGGAGGTCAATCCGAGGGCCCTGTTGGCGTCTGTGAGTCCTCGGCCGCGACCGATACGCCGCCACAGGGCATTGGCGGAGGCGTTGTCGCTGCTCTGGATCATCGAAGCCGCGGTCGATGCCTCCCACCGGGTGAGCGGCCGCCTCTCTCGCTGGGCACGCAGCAGCAGGGCCGCCAGGATATCCACCTTGACTATGCTCGCGGTGACGTGCGCTCGCGAGCCGTACACCGCCCGTCGACCGTCCCGGGGATCCATCACAGCGACCGACACCCGAGTGCCGCTCCGCGTCCGGATCGGTTCGAGAGATCGGGCGAGCACACTGTTCACATCCGTCGGAGCGGACGCCCGCGTGCCGGGGCTGCCCGACGGCGCCCTGGCCGGCTTTTTGCTCTCCGACGTCGCCGGCAGCCGGCTCGGCACCTGGCTCTGTGCCTGGCTCTTCGCCTGGTTCTGCGCCGGGCGGTGTCCGCCTCGGTCACCGGTCTGCTGACCGGCAGCGAAGCAGCCCGTGAGCAACATGCCCGCAGCTGAGCATGCCACCGCCCGCTGTATGAGCCCCCATCCCGCGAGGGGCTCGCCTTGTCTGACCGGGACGCGCGGGACAGGCTCGTGCTCCATCCCCTGGGGCGAACAGGCAACTTCAGTCGGATCCACCGGGAACCTCACTCGCACAAGTGGGCGGCAAAAACGGAACGGAAAAGGTGGCCACAGTCTTTTCTGCCGGGAGGCGCGCCGCATCCCGGCGCGGTTTCCCCCCAAAGGCGCAAGGCGCCCACCGCACTCAGCCGCCTGAGGACCTTCGGGACGAAGACGGAGGCCCAATCTCCCCGGCCCTCGGCACCTGTCCCCCGCGCCGCTGTGCCGTGCAACGCCGCCCCTGGTCCCGGTGCCGTGGCCCTTGGCACACCACCCGTGCCGGTGAGTGCCTTGCGGCGCTTGGAGGAGTGCAGTCGGCGGCGCCGCCGCAGGTGCCATCGAGCAACATGCCGCGCCGCCCTCACGGCGCAGAGGGCTGCCCACAGTAGTTGCTGGGGCGACTGGCCGAGTCACCGACTACCGTCGAAAAGGTGCTTGAAACTGCAATCCATCTGACCAGGGATAGCGCTCATGACTTCCACCCCAAGGACGTTCACTCCGCCCGCCGGACCCCGCGACGCCCCCTCCCCACGCGCCTACGATGCCGGGCTGCTGCTGCTGCGCCTCGCGGTCGGCCTGACGATGGCCGTACACGGCACCCAGAAGTTGTTCGGCTGGTTCGGCGGTCCAGGCATCCACCGCACCGGACAGTTCTTCGAACTGAGCGGCTATCCGCACGGCGACGCCATGGCCCTCCTGGCCGGCCTCAGCGAGACCTTTGGCGGCCTCGGTCTTGCCCTCGGTCTGCTCACACCACTGGCCGGCGCCGCGATCGTGGCAACCATGATCAACGTCCTCGCCGTGAAGTGGGGCGGCGGCTTCTTCGCCCCCAAAGGTATCGAGTACGAACTACTGATCATGGCCGCCGCCGCGACCCTCACCCTCACCGGCCCCGGCCGCTACGCCCTCGACCACTACATTCCGGTGCTCCGCGGGCACCGTCTGGCCTATGGTGCCGTCGCGCTTGTGCTGGCAGCGGTGGCGGCCGCCGTCGTCCTCCTGATCCGCGGCTGACCCGCGTCGCATCTGCGGCCGACAGGCCGCCTCAGCGATCGCTTCGCAGGCGGCCGACGGCCGACGCGCGACAGCGGTCCGCTCGGTCCCGGGCAGGCCCTGCTCACCCGTGATCGTCACTGAGACCGGGGGAGCGCCGTCAGCCTGAACGCTCGGCCGGAATCGTCCCCCTCGGCCGTCCCTTCCGGTAAGGGAAGAACGCGGCCGAAGGCCTACGGACCGCCCAGAGCCGGCGACAAGCGCAAGGGCTGCAGCGGGGTCGTGAGCCAGGCGGGCGCGTCGGGCCCGATGACGCCGGCCTTCCTTACGACTCGAGTGCGCCGCGTCGGGGGCAGTGCGACGTGTCACAGACAACTTGGCGGCGCTGTGGGAACTTCAACTCTGCTACTCGTCAGTCGAGTTACTGAAGAGCCGGGGCGAGGACCGGACGGCACGCGGACCGCGTCGGTCGCCCCGTGGGGGTGTCCGAGGCGTAACCGCGGTCGGGCGGTGGCATCCGGCTCCGGACGGTCTGCCCGCACGTGGAGAGGATCGAATGAGCACTTTGAATGCCGTAACGCTTGACCAGGTGGTCGACACGGCTCGGTATCCCCTGTCCGAGCTCGAAAGCGCCGAGGGACAGGCCGTGGTTTCCCGCGCCCGGCGCGAACTGCTGGACGTCGGCTGTACCGTGCTGCCGGACTTCATCCGTCCATCGCTCCGCGATGTGTTGCGGCAGGAGTGCTCCGCCATCGCCCCCCGTGCGCACTTCGACGTCGAAACGGTCAACGTCTACAACATCGCGGTGGACTCGGCTCTGCCGGAGGACCACCCCGGCCGCAGGACTTTCCAGCGGGGCAACGCGTTCGTCGCGCGGGACCGCGTCCCCGCGGGCTCCCTCATCAGCCGGCTCTATTCCCACACCGCGTTCCAGCGGTTCGTCGCCCGCTGCTTCGGACTGCCGCAGTTGCACGAGTTGGCCGACCCGCTCTCCGGGCTGGTACTCAACGTCGTCGAGCCGGGCATGGAGCATCCGTGGCACTTCGACACCAACGAGTTCACGGTCAGCATGCTCACCCAGGAAGCGCAGGCCGGCGGCGTCTTCGAGTACTGCCCGAACATCAGGTCCGCGCGCGACGAGAGCTTCGACGATGTCCGGGACGTACTGGACGGCCGGGGTGAGCGGTTGACCCGGCGCCTGGCACTGCAACCCGGTGACCTGCAACTGTTCAAGGGCCGCTACTCGCTGCACCGGGTGAGCCCCGTACAGGGCGAGGTCGCGCGCCACTCCGCGATATTCGCCTACAGCGAGCGCCCCGGCGTCATCGGGAGCGTGGCACGGACCCGGCAGTTGTTCGGCAGGGTACTGCCCGGGCACCTGGCGGCCGAGGGCCGCGCCGTTCGGGGCGACCAACTGCTGGATTAGCGGGCGCAGGAGAACGTGCAGTCGGCGTAGACCCTTTCCCCACTCTGCGATCCCCGGAGGAGTAAGCCCTGTGCGTTTCGACGCGACCGGAAAAGTGACACTCGACCACATCTACACCCAGCCCGATCCGCGCGCCTATTTCAGCCTGCTGCGCCCGCTCGGCTACTGCATTCCGCAACAGGCCAAGCCCTACTTCGCGAAGCTCATCAAGGAGTACCGGGAATCCCAGCACGTCGTGGAGCCGAAAGTGCTGGACATCGGCTGCTCGTACGGAATCAACGCCGCCCTGCTGAAGTACGACGCGAGCATGGACGAGCTGTACGCCCGCTACTGCGGCGAGGAAGGCGGCGCCGAAGCGCAGGCCGACGCGGTGGCCGCCGCGGAGACCGACACCGAGGAAGACGCGGAGCCCGCGGGGTGGACTCGCGACGCGCTGCTGGAGCGCGACCGGGAGCTGTCCCGGTCGCGACGGCCCGCGCACGGCATTCGCTTCGTCGGCCTGGACACCTCCAGCCCGGCGTTGTCCTACGCGCTCGAGGCCGGTTTCCTCGACGACGCGGTACACGCCGACCTGGAGAAGCACGAGCCCACACCGCGGCAGCGCGCCCAGTTCGCCGGGACGGACCTGGTGATCTCGACGGGCTGCCTGGGCTACGTCACCGAGCGGACGCTGACGCGCGTAGTCCTGGCGCAGGGCGGCCGCAGGCCATGGATGGCGCACTTCGTACTCCGGATGTTCCCGTTCGACCCCGTCGAGCGCGCGCTGACCGGACTGGGGTACGAGACCATCCGTGTCGAAGAGGCGTTCAAGCAACGGCGGTTCGCCTCGCCGGAGGAGCAGGCCCTCGTGCTGGGCAGGATGTCTGCCGCCGGGGTGGATGCGGAGGGACTGGAGGCGGAAGGCTGGCTCCACGCACAGCTCTACCTCTCCCGTCCCTACGGCACGTCAGGTCCGCCCGCCCGGGGGCTCGCATCCCCCGAGACAACCACAATTCCCCACGATCCGAATCGAGAGCAGAATTGAACAACAGTCAGGGAGCAGCAGGTAGCGCCACCTTCGCCCAGGAGGACAGCCTGCCGCGCGTGCCGCTGCCTACGCTGGGGGCGAGCTGCGAGCGGTTTCTCGCTTGGTGCGCGCCGCTGCTGACCGCCGATGAGCGGGCTGCGACCGAGGCGGAGGTGGCCGCCTTCCTCCGGCCCGACGGTCCCGGGCGGGTGCTGCAGGCGGCGCTCGAGGAGTACGACGCCACGGACGGCGTGCACAGCTGGCTGGACACCTTCTGGCCGTACCGCTACCTGGGCCGCCGGGACCGGATCGCGCTCAACGCCAACTTCTTCTTCCTGTTCCAGGACTCCGGCCAGAGGCAGGTGGAGCGGGCGGCCGGGCTCATCGCCGGGGCCCTGAACTACAAGCAGCAGCTCGATCAGGGGCTCATTGCCCCAGTGGTGCAGCGCGGGGCGCCCCAGTCGATGGTGCAGAACAAGTTCCTGTTCTCCACCACTCGGATCCCCGGCGCGCAGCAGGACACCGTCCGCGCCCCCTACACCGATGCGTGGCCCGGGCCGTCCGAAGCCCGGCACATCGTGGTGTTCTTCCGGGGCGCCATGTTCCGGCTCGACGTACTCGGCCCGGACGGTGTCCCGCACAGCCTGGACGACCTCGAGGCAGGACTGCGCGCCGTGCTGAAGTCCGGCGCCGAGCCGGCCGGCGCGGACACATCGATGGGCCACCTCACCACCATGGCCCGTGCGGAGTGGGCGGCCGCCCGTGAGTCCCTCCTCGCCTATCACCCCAGCAACGCCGACGCTCTGGACGACGTCGAGACAGCGCTGTTCTGCGTCGCTCTGGAAGACTTCGCACCCGCGGACACCCAGAACGCCTGCGACGAGCTGCTGTACGGCGACGGAGGCAACCGCTGGTTCGACAAGGCCGTTTCCTTCATCGTCTTCGCCGACGGCCGGGCGGGGATCAACGTCGAGCACTGCGAGCTGGACGGGACCACCATCCTCAGCTTCACCGATGCCTTGCTCAGCACCCCGGCCGAGGAGCACTCCGGGCAGTCCGGGGCCCGCTCTCAGGGGCTGCCGACGCTGGAGCCGATCGTGTTCGAGCTGGACGACGCCCTGCGGGCCCAGGTGAGCTCCGCTGCCGACGCGTTCGCCGCGTACGGGGAGAACACCGCGACAGAGACCGTGTCGTTCGCGGACTTCGGCAGCAGCGCGGCCAAGGCACTGGGGGTCTCGCCGGACGCGTTCGTGCAGGTCGCCTATCAGCTCGCCCACCAGCGCGCGAAGGGGCACCTGGGCGCCACGTACGAATCGATCGCCACCCGGCAGTACCGGCACGGGCGGACCGAGGCGATGCGCGTGGTCACCCCCGAGATGGGGGAGTTCGTGGCGGCGATGGACGACCCGTCGGCGGACGCGGACACCCGGCGCGCCGCGTTCCGAGCCGCCACCGAAGCCCATGTGGCGCGCGCGAAGGCGTGCCAGGCCGGGCAGGTGCCCGAGCAGCACCTGTGGGAGCTGGAACTGATCCAGCGGCGGCGCGGAGCGGAGCTCGGGCTGACCGAGCAGCCCGCGCTGTACCGGTCGCCGGGCTGGCTGACGATGCGGGACGACTATCTGAGCACCAGCTCCGCGCCGTCAGCCAACATCCAGTACTTCGGCTTCGGGTCGACCAGCAGCCGGTGCATCGGCGTCGCCTATGTGCTGCTGCCCGAGCGGTTCAACCTGTATCTGAGCACGCCGCTGCCGGTGGCCGGCCAGATGCGTACGTTCGCCGACAGGCTCCGGGAGGCGGTGGCCGAACTCCGGGACCTCCTGGCGGCCCAGCGGTCCGAGGACTGACAGAGAGCCGAAAGTGGGCCCCCCCCCCCCCGGGGGGGGGGGCACGTGGGATGCCCCGACGACCCGGGGGGGGGGCGCGCCGAGTAGCGGAGAGCACACC